>NZ_CALSOK010000013.1:0-343347 GCF_943787955.1 uncultured Paraglaciecola sp. | reverse complement strand
TCTTTCACTCCCAAACTGCTCTCTATTGCTATAGAGCTAGAGCTCAATACCAATAAAGATGATGCCACAGATATACGAATTGATTTAATCATCTATTACCTCTTTGAACGAGCCAATCTCAAGTTTTCTAATTGAACTTTGACCACCATTCCTGTATCGAGTTGCACTTGAATACCATCTTTACTGACATCAGTAATAGTTGCAGGCATCGGGCTCTTGCCAATCTTCACTGTCACAGCGGTTCCTGGGACAATATGCTCTCGCTCTAATCTTTCAGCGGGAGGCTGCTTAACCTTAGCTTGCTCTTTGTTAACCACTTTAGAGGTAGGTTTAAACTTAGGCGCTTCTTTCTTTTTGTAAGTAGGTCTTTACATCAGGGGCACCGGCGGCTTTAAGCTCTTTACGCTTTCTCTGCCACTTTAGCCTTGCTTTCATCAAGTTGCTTTTTAGCGTGTTCAACGTGTTCGTCTTCAATAGCAGCAACATCTTTGCCATCTAAATCAATACGCTGCGCACCCTTTTTGATGCTGTGCAGGTAACGCCAACTATTGGTGTAGTGTCTTAATGAAGAGCGAAGCAGCGTTTTGCTAACGCGCTCCTCATTCTCTAAGCGCTCAGCTAAATCTTGAAAAACACCTATTTTTAAAGGTTTAGCATCACCTTTATTACTAAAACAAGCGGGGAATTGTTCAACTAAGAAGCCAATGACTTCTTTGCTGTTCGAAAATTTTTGTGGATTATCCATTCAGTCTTCTAGTTAGTTCGTGTGTTAACGGGGTTCTTGGTGCTCATCATCCCAAGTTGCTAGAAGCTGGTCAACCCAGTCATACAAATCATCTTCATCTATATCGAGTAAATGTGCATCTTCTCGCCAATTTTCCCAAATATATTGGATCATATTCTCTAAAGAGGTGGAATTTATGTCTTCATGTGCCTTATCGTAAAGCAGATGAAGGATAGTATTTCATCCGATCTGTTGCGTCACTGGCGCTCTATCATCCCAGAAATCCATGTCATCAGCGGTGGCGAGCACCACTTGAATATCTATCGTACTGTTTCACTAAACAACACTCCCGGCTTCAACATCATCTGCATCGCTAGAAGGTTGCGTTGCAAGATATCGACAATTTGGCTCAAGCCCGCCTTATCATCAAGATCAAATCGGCGCGATGTCTGGACTGTCTATATCCAATACAGCAATAACTTGGTTGTTTTTGCGAATGGGTAACACAATTTCGGAATTAGATGCCGACATCACAAGCTATGTGCCCGGAAAACTGCTGTCACATCTTCAATCAGTTGGATAGCTATTGTCAGACACGGCCGTTCCACACACCCCCTTGCCAATGGGAATACGTATGCAGGCCGGTTGCCCGTGAAATGGGTCCCAAAACCAATTGTCCTTCTTTTACTAAATAAAAACCTGCCCAGTTAACTTTTTCCAATGCCCAATAAAGTATCGCACTGATATTCGCCATATTGGCTACTAAATCTTGTTCTCCAGCAACTATGGCTCCGACTTGTTGTGCCAATTGGGCATAGTGTTGCTTTTTGTTTTCTGCCATTAATCTAAACCTAATTAAGATGTAACTATTTATTAATCGTCTTGCAGTGCAAAAATAACTTTCACTCTTGCCTGTGTAGACATTTCTCCGGGTTGATAACTTTCGGATGTTTTGAATTGTCGTGTTTGCATCGCCATTGGTGCGACTGCGCCCGATGACTGCTCTGATATGGATATTACACCGGCTAATTTCAAGTCCAATACTTTAGCCATATCAATCGCCCGTTTTTGCGCATTTAACAAAGCCTGTTGTAATGCTCCTTGATAATTTTCATCAGCTTGACTGTTAGTAAATCTAAATTGATTAATCTGACTGACACCAAGGTTTAATACAGCATCTATAGACTGTTCGTATTGAGCCAAGGTTTTTAAGGTGACCTTAACCTGCCTAGTTAAAATAAACCCTTTTTGTTCTCGAACATTACCCTTGTATTCAACCCAAGGATTAAATTGTACTTGTAATGATTGAACTGCTTTTTTATCGACTCCAACCTTAATCAAAGCCTGCACCACAGAATTTGTTTTGTCGACGATAGCCTTATTTAGTTCTGAAGCGACTCTACCTTTTTGTTCAATTGACAAACTAAAACTAAAGCGATCGGGAACACTAAGTATGTTACCCACTCCTGAGACTTCAATTATTCTATTTTGTTGCCCATTGGTATGGTCTTTAGCGATGGCATTGCCAATCATTAAGGTGAACAAAAACAAAAACAAAATACGCATATATAACCTCGATAAACAGACATTTTCGAATAAATTTCAATTATGATGCATTCACAGCCATGAACATAGAATGAATCAACTTAAGCTACTGTTATTGTAATGGCTGCCTCATAACTAAACTGCCATAAAGATATTAATCCATTAATTTTTGGGATAAAAAAGTATATTCCAAAGCAGTTCTATTTGCTCTTTCTTGTAAATTAGCCGACGCTGAATGTCCTCCATCAATATTTTCATAATATTCAAAATCATGACCGTGCTTTTCTAACAGGTAAGCCATCTTTCTTGCGTGAGCAGGATGAACTCTATCGTCTTTGGTAGAGGTAACAAACATAATTGAAGGGTAGTCACCCTTTGGGTCAATGTTATGCACCGGTGATATCTTTTCTAAAAACGCGCGTTCATCAGTGACATCAGGGCTACCATATTCATCAACCCAAGAAGCCCCTGCTAGTAACTTGTGATAACGCAACATATCCAACAAAGGTACTTGGCAGATAACTGCATTCCATAGGTCTGGCCTTTGAATGTACATAACCCCCATTAACAGACCACCATTAGATCCTCCCATTATGCCTAGGCGTTTAGGAGAGGTAATTTTTTTAGCGATAATATCTTCACCAACGGCAATCATGTCATCAAAAATGACCTGTCGCTTAGTTTTAAGTCCTGCTTGATGCCAATTTGGACCAAATTCTCCACCACCACGAATATTTGCCAATACATAAACGCCGCCTTGTTCGAGCCAGTTTTTACCAAGCAACCCTGAATAACTTGGTTTTAGTGATACCTGAAAGCCACCATAAGCATATTGCAATGTAGGGTTTGTGCCATCAAATTGTATGTCTTTATGTCTGACTACAAAATACGGAATTTTTTCACCGTCTTTTGAACTGGCTTCAAATTGTTCAACTACAATATTTGACGCATCAAAACGAGCTAGAATGGATCTAATCGCAATAATATCTATATTTTTTACATCTACTTTAAATAAGGTATCAGGCGCCACAAAACTTTCTTGATTAATAAAAATGGTATCGCTATCAAGATTAGCTGATGAAACAGACATTAAACCGTTTTCAGGCATCGCCAATTTTATATGTGACCATTTATTATCAAAATCATAAATATATATATTACTGACTACATTTTCTAACAAGGTTAAAACTAGTTTATTACTTGTAATCGACACACCATCAATAGTGGCTCGTTCCTGAGGATGATAAACTAACTGTAAGTTTTTTATTTCTTGCTTTTGCAGCCAATGATCTAGATCAAAGGACACCAGATCTCCGCTATTAAAAGCTTGTCTTTTACCTTGTGGAGACCATTCTTGCTTGAGTGACAACATAAGTTGCCCTTTGAATACACCTTGCACTGCTACTTTTTTAGGCAGAGGTAATTGAACCGCATCACGTCCATCATCAGGAAGCCAAAAATATAACGATTCAAAAAATGTGACCGAGCGAACCGCCATATTCAGATTATTGTCGCCAAATTTAATAGTAACAGGCCATACACCTACATCTGTTTTTTCACCTTCAAATACTTGTTTTGCTTGAGAAAGTGCCTGCCCTCTTTGTAATGACTTGATAATATAAGGGTAGCCACTTTCAGTTAGAGAGTCTTCACCCCAGTGAGTGGCAATATTGATATTATCAATATCCTTCCAACTCACACCGGTTTTAGCTTCTGGAATAAAAAATCCATTCTCAACAAAAGATTGTTTGGAGTGATCCCACTCACGCATTTCGGCAGAGTCTTTTCCACCATCAGAAAGAGATAATAGGCAACGGTCGTAATCACTCTCTAAACATTGGGTACCTTTAAACACCCAATTTTTATCTTCTAAAGTAGAAAGGTTATCAATGCTTAACAAGTCTTGCCATTTAGGATGAGACTTTGTGTATTCATCTATAGTGGTTCTTCGTAACATGCCTCGAACCTGATTTTCGTCTTGCCAAAAATTGTAAACAAAACCACCTCGATAAGTGCCATAAGGGATTTTATCTTTGGCATTAACAATATCTAATCCAGAATCAAGATACTGAGCGTAACGTTTATCAGCCATCAGTTTATCTAAGGTCACTTTATTCCAAGCATTCACCTTATCTAAAGCTTGCTTGCCTTCTACTTCTTCTAACCACAAGGGGGCTTCTGCGACGGTTTCTGTCATAGGTAGACTTTGTTCCAATTTAATATATTGTTCTTCGGGGGTGACTACAACCAGTCACAATAAAAGTGCTGGCGCTAGTCAAAAATGTTAAAAAGTTCAGTTACAATTTTAGACCTTTTAAACCTTTTAGAACCTTGATTATTGCTCTGAATATTTATAAAAGGAATTAACAGACAAGATCAATTTAAAGACAATCACTAGGTATATACACCTCACCTTTCATAAGTTTTCTTGCACTTCGGCTCATTGACACTTTATTAACTGCCCATGTTCCATTATTGAATTCGGTTTGCGCGCCAACCTTTAGTGTTCCTGAAGGATGACCAAAAGTAACAGACTCAATCTCCCCCCCGCCAGCGGCTAAATTAACTAAGGTGCCTGGAATAGCTGCCGCCGTACCTATCGCAACAGCGGCAGTGCCCATCATGGCATGATGTAACTTGCCCATCGAAAGCGCTCTAACTGCCAAGTCGATAGTTTGGCTATCTACCATTTTGCCACTCGAAGTGAGATATTCTGCAGGTTTCGCTACAAAAGCAATTTTTGGGGTGTGTTGACGACTAACAGCCTCATCAATATGTTGAATTAACCCCATCTTCAGCGCACCATATGCACGGATAGTTTCAAAACGGTTCAGTGCTTGCGCATCACCGTTAATGGCTTCTTGTAATTCAGTCCCTGCATACCCTAGCGCTTCAGCATTTAGGAACATAGTAGGAATACCCGCATTGATCATCGTGGCTTTAAAATCACCCACATTTGGCACATGTAAATCATCAACCAAATTGCCGGTGGGGAACATGGCTTCATCACCTTCAACGGGGGCAACAAATTCCACTTTAACTTCGGCTGCTGGGAAGGTCACACCATCTAATTCGAAGTTACCTGTTTCTTGAACCAGTCCATCAGTAATAGGCACATGAGCAATAATAGTTTTGTTGATATTAGCTTGCCAAATACGTACTACACATACACCATTTTCAGGAATACGACTAGCGTCAACCAATGCATGACTAATTGCAAATGATCCTACAGCGGCGGTTAAGTTGCCACAATTGCCACTCCAATCGACAAATGCTGTATCGATAGAAACTTGACCAAACAAGTAATCTACGTCGTGTTCAGGTTGCGTACTTTTAGATAAAATGACAATTTTACTGGTACTTGAAGTAGCTCCGCCCATCCCATCAGTTTGTTTGCCGTAGGGATCTGGGCTGCCAATCACCCTAAGCAATAACTTATCCCTGGCCATACCAGGTATCTGCGCAGGTTCTGGTAAATCCGTCAGTTTAAAAAAAACCCCTTTGCTGGTCCCGCCGCGCATGTACGTCGCAGCAACACCTATTTGTGGTTTATGACTCATATATTTATGTCCTTTAGAATCCTACTCGTTATGCCACAGTAGACTCAAGAAAGTCCTGAGCAAAACGCTGCAGTACTCCGCCTGCTTCGTAAACCCGTACTTCCTCAGCAGTATCTAAACGACACGTCATAGGCACTTGCATTTGTTCAGCATTTTTACGGGTAATATGTAAGGTTAAAGTGGCGCCAGCAGCATAATCACCTATTACATCGTAGGTTTCAGTGCCGTCAATGCCTAAAGTATGACGAGTGGTACCGGGTTTAAATTCAAGGGGTAATACGCCCATGCCGACTAAATTAGTGCGGTGAATACGTTCAAAACCTTCAGCAGCAATGACTTCCACACCTGCTAAACGCACCCCTTTAGCAGCCCAATCTCTAGAAGAACCTTGCCCATAATCAGCACCTGCCACAATGATCAGCGGTTGTTTACGCTGCATATAGGTTTCGATAGTTTCCCACATACGCATCACTGTGCCTTCAGGCTCTAATCTAGCAAACGAACCAGGTTTTATTTCACCATTTTCCAAGACCATTTCATTTAACAATTTGGGATTAGCAAAGGTCGCTCTTTGGGCGGTAAGGTGATCACCTCGGTGAGTCGCATAAGAGTTAAAATCAACTTCAGGCAATCCCATTTTATCTAAGTACTCCCCTGCCGCACTGTCTAACATAATCGCATTAGACGGAGATAAATGATCAGTGGTAATGTTGTCGCCTAGCACTGCTAGTGGTCTCATTCCTTTCATGGAGCGCTCTCCAGCAAGCGCTCCTTCCCAGTATGGAGGTCTGCGAATATATGTGCTTTGAGGTCGCCAATCATATAACGGACTCTCAGCAGGTTCGAAGGTACCTAAATCAAACATGGGAGCGTATACTTTTTTAAATTGCTCTGGCTTAACAAACTCAGAGACAATCGCATCGATTTGTTCGTCACTTGGCCAGATATCTTTTAAGGTAATAGCAGTACCATTTTTATCATAACCTAACGCGTCTTTTTCAATATCAAAACGCATCGTACCCGCGATGGCATAAGCCACCACTAAGGGTGGAGATGCTAAAAAGGCCTGTTTGGCATAAGGATGAATTCGCCCATCAAAATTACGGTTACCCGATAAAACTGCAGTGGTATATAAATCACGATCTACCGCTTCTTTTTGAATGGCAGGGTCCAGAGCCCCGCTCATACCATTGCAGGTTGTGCATGCATATCCAACAATACCAAAACCTAATTTTTCCATTTCAGGTAATAACCCTGATTCTTCTAGGTAATACTTGGCCACTTTTGAACCTGGTGCAAATGACGATTTCACCCAAGGCTTTCTTAATAAACCTAATTCATTGGCTTTTTGAGCAATTAAACCCGCCGCCACTACGTTGCGTGGATTACTGGTGTTAGTACAGCTGGTAATAGCCGCAATAATAACCGCACCATCGGGCATTTCACCTTCTTTTTGCTCAACAGCATAGGCAATGCCTTTTGAAGCTAAATCGGCAGTAGCAAGACGACGATGTGGGCTAGAGGGCCCGGCCATATTGCGACCAACAGACGATAAATCAAACTCTAATACACGTTCGTATTCTGCATCGACTAAGTCATCTGCCCAAAGCCCCGTATGTTTAGCGTAAGTTTCAACTAACTCTACTTGTTCTGGTTCGCGACCAGTGATTTTCAAATAATCAATGGTTTGTTTGTCAATATAAAACATACCCGCAGACGCACCGTATTCAGGCGTCATATTTGAAATAGTAGCACGGTCTCCGATGGTTAAATCTGCAGCACCGTCGCCAAAAAACTCAAGATAGGCTGAAACGACTTTGGCGCTTCGTAAAAACTCAGTGATTGCTAATACAATGTCTGTGGCCGTGATACCTGACTGGCGTTTTCCGCTTAGTCTGACGCCAACAATATTCGGTAGACGCATCATAGATGGCCTGCCAAGCATAACTGTTTCCGCTTCTAAACCACCCACTCCGATGGCGATGACACCTAATGCATCGACATGAGGAGTATGGCTGTCTGTACCTACACAAGTATCCGGGAAAGCTACGCCGTCTCTTAGTTGAATTACGGGCGACATTTTTTCTAAATTAATTTGGTGCATGATGCCATTACCCGCAGGAATAACATCAACATTTTTAAACGCTGTTTTGGTCCATTCAATAAAATGAAACCGGTCCTCGTTACGTCTATCTTCGATGGCTCTATTTTTATCAAAGGCCTCAGAGTCATCCCCATTGTATTCAACAGCCAGTGAGTGATCGACGATTAATTGGGTTGGTACCACAGGGTTAACTTTTGACGGGTCGCCGCCTTGATCTGCTATTGCATCACGCAAGCCAGCTAAGTCAACAAGCGCTGTTTGTCCCAAAATATCATGACAAACAACACGTGCCGGATACCAAGGAAAATCCAACTCTTGTTTGCGATAAATAATTTGCTTTAGACAATCAGTCAGGGTATCAGGCGCGCATTTACGCACCAGTTGTTCAGCTAAGACTCGGGATGTATAGGGTAATTTTGCGTAAGCGCCTTGGCTAATGGCTTCAATTGCCCCGCGGGTATCAAAATAATCAATATTGGTTCCAGCTATTGTGAAACCTGGAAGAGGTTTGCGATATTCGTAATTCATATATAGACCCGCAAAATAGATAAGGAGAGTCAGGCCGATTATTATCAGCCTGTAATTAAGATGCTTTTAGCGTTGACTAATAGCTGTGATTTTTCTTGGCTCAGCACCGATATAGTCGGCACTTGGTCGAATGATACGATTGTTTGAACGTTGTTCCATGATATGAGCAGCCCAACCGGTTAGACGCGAACAAACAAATATAGGTGTAAATAACTTAGTCGGAATACCCATAAAATGATAAGTCGAGGCGTGAAAAAAGTCAGCATTACAGAATAATTTTTTGGTATCCCACATAAATTCTTCACAAGCTACTGAAATATCGTAAAGCATACTATCACCAAACTCTTGTCCTAATTTTTCTGACCACGCTTTAATAATCACGTTGCGTGGATCCGATTCACTATAAATAGCATGACCAAACCCCATGATTTTTTCTTTACGCTCTAACATTCCTGCCATTTGTATTTTCGCATCAGCAGGCGAGCTAAACTGCTGGATCATATCCATTGCCGCTTCATTTGCACCACCATGCAGGGGTCCCCTAAGAGAACCAATAGCACCTGTCACACACGAATACATATCAGACAAAGTAGAGGCACAAACACGAGCGGTAAAAGTAGAAGCATTAAATTCATGCTCAGCATATAAAATAAGTGATACGTCCATCACTTTTCTGTGAAGCTCCGAGGGAGTGTCACCTGTAAGTAGCTTTAAGAAATGACCGCCAATAGAATCTTCATCCGTCGTACAATCAATTTCAACACCGTCATGACTATACTTGTACCAAAAACACATGATTGCTGGGAAAGCGGCAAGCAATCTGTTTGAAGCTGTGTTTTGTTGACTGAAGTCAACCTCAGGTTCAAGGTTACCTAAAAAAGAGCAACCGGTGCGCATCACATCCATTGGATGAGCGTCTGCAGGTATCAATTTTAACACTTCTTTTAAGGCGTTAGGTAAATCACGCTGAGTGAGTAACTCTGCTTTATAGCTATTTAATGCTGCTTGATTGGGAAGTTCGCCGTTAAATAATAAATAAGCTACTTCTTCAAACGTTGCATTGTCCGCTAAATCTGACACGTCATAACCACAATAGGTAAGTCCCGATCCTGATTTTCCAACAGTACACAGTTTTGTTTCACCAGCACTTTGGCCACGAAGACCGGCACCACTAAGTTTTTTTTCAGCCATTGTTTATTCCAACCTATATAAATTAAACCCTTGTTTTTTTTATTACATATTAAGGGGTTGAGGTTTCTAATATTGTTTATAAAACAAGATTAATTCGAACGTTACTTGTTTTTACCTTCAGAAAATAGTGAGTCCAGTTTTTGTTCATAGGCGTGATAACCAAGGTAGTCATACAATTCCATGCGAGTTTGCATGCTATCAACCACAGCTTTTTGATCACCATTGGTCATAATAGACTGGTAGACATTTTCAGCCGCTTTATTCATGGCTCTAAATGCACTAAGTGGATACAGCACCATATCAGCGCCCCACTCACCTAACTCTTTCTTATTCCATAATTCAGTTTGACCAAACTCTGTGATATTTGCCAGAATTGGTACGTCTAAGGCTTCAGAAAATGCTCGATAATGTGCTTCAGTTTGCACCGCTTCGGCAAAAATACCATCTGCTCCAGCTGCAGCGTAAGCTTTAGCCCGTGCTATAGAAGATCCTAATCCTTCTTGAGCAAAAGAATCAGTACGCGCCATGATGAAAAAATCAAGATCGGAGCGGGCGTCAACAGCGGCTTTGATGCGATCAACCATCTCTTCAGTGGATACAATTTCTTTATTAGGTCGATGACCACAGCGCTTTTGCGCCACTTGGTCTTCTATATGCACAGCTGCAGCGCCTGCTTTCTCCATATCACGTATGGTTTTAGCAATATTAAATGCTCCACCCCAACCAGTGTCAATATCGATTAATAAAGGTAAGTCGCAGGCAGCAGTAATTCGCTGAACATCTGCCAATACGTCATTCAAAGAGGTCAAACCTAAGTCTGGTAAACCATAGGATGCATTCGCAACCCCACCACCTGAAAGATAGATAGCATGATGGCCAATTTTTTTGGCCATCATCGCTGTATACGCGTTGATAGTGCCAACGATTTGTAAAGGTTGATTGTCTTTTAGTGCTTGACGAAAACGTTGTCCGGGAGTGCTCATAAGGTATTCATCCTTTTTTCTACATTTTTTCGTGATGCTGAAATATGCCTACGCATTAGTATTTCAGCCAGTTCACCATCTTTATCTTCGATGGCTTGAATAATGTGATGATGTTCAGAAAAGGCTCTTTTAGCGCGGGGACTGGCCATTCCAAACTGATAACGATACATACGCACCAAATAATATAGTTCTTCACATAAAAGCCGGATCAGTAGTTTGTTGCCACTGCCCATCACTATGCGAAAATGAAAGTCTAAATCCCCTTCTTCTTGAATATAAGCCTGCCCTTGCTTCAAAGATTCGTACTGATTGTGTACATCGAGTAATTTTTTTAAATCAGTAATTTGTATTGAAGTCATATTTTTTGCCGCTAACCGACATGCCATACCCTCTAAAGATTCTCTAACTCGAAATACCTCAAGCAGTTGCTCAGTTGATAATGTCACCACGCGATAACCAATGTTGGCTTTACGTTCAAGTAAACCGCAACCTTCTAGGCGAGATAGTGCATCACGTAATGTGCTGCGGCTGATTTCGTAATATTTGGCGAGACCGGGTTCACTTAACTTAGAGCCAGTTAAAATATTACCCTCAACAATACGTTGCCGTATATCGGTGAATACCGTGTCTGCTCGAGTAATACCAGGTGAAATGTGTGTTAATATTTGCAATGAATTATTGTCGACAATAAATATATATATAACAATTCTAAAACTTCTTATTAAGAATAACAAGAGTAACTGTCGACAATTAACATTGTTTACAATATTGACTTATTTAGTTAAGTACCATGTCTAAACTAGCTACACAATAATCAACATTTTTTTGACTTGAACCACAGCCCATTAAACCGATCCTCCATACTTTACCCGCCAATGCACCTAAGCCAGCACCAATTTCTAGGTTGAACTCACTGAGTAATCTATTGCGAACATCAGCATCATCGACACCTTCTGGAATACGTACCATGTTCAGTTGCGGTAGACGATAATCTTGGTCAACAACGAATTCTAGCCCTAATTTTTCTAACCCAGCTTTTAAACTAAGATGATTTTTAAGGTGCCTCGCATGAGTCGGTTGTAGTCCTTCTTGTTGCAATATTAACAGCGATTCGTGTAACGCATAAATGCTATTAACTGGGGCCGTGTGATGGTAAGCGCGTTTAGCTCCCTTACCCCAGTAACCCATCACTAAGTCCATATCTAAGAACCAGCTTTGCACCAGATGCTTACGTTTTTTAATAACTGCGATGGCCTGTTCACTAAAAGAAACAGGCGATAAACCTGGAACACAAGAAAGACATTTTTGGGTTCCCGAATAAATCGCATCAATCTGCCAATCATCAACTCTTAACTCGCTGCCACCCAGAGATGTCACAGCATCGACTATGGTTAAACAATCAAACTCTTTGGCCAGTTGGCATAATGCTTTGGCATCATTCAACACACCTGTTGAAGTTTCAGCATGAACAAAAGCCACGGCTTTTACATCAGGGTTAGCTTGCAATGCTACTCTTACTTTATTTAGGTCTGTGGGTTTACCCCAATCATCTTGCACCATAATAGCTTGACCACCGCAACGCTGAACATTTTGCTGCATACGTCCGCCAAACACACCATTTTGACACACGATCACTTTATCGCCTGGCTCAACTAAATTAACAAAAACAGACTCCATACCCGCAGATCCTGGTGCAGAAATAGGCATCGTTAATGCGTTGTTAGTTTGAAATGCGTATTGTAGTAACTGCTTTACTTCATCCATTAGATCAACAAACTTTGGATCTAAATGACCGATTGTAGGCCTAGCTAAAGCTTTGAGAACTTGAGGATATACGTCTGAAGGACCTGGCCCCATGAGTACTCGGGTTGGAGGTATAAAAGATGAAAATAATAGAGACATAGATAATCCAAAATTTGACTGATTTTTATAGATTGATTATTGCAGTATAAACTCATAGCTACAATACAAGTGTAACGAGGATAAATAAGATAAATGCTCACTTACAAAATCATTATTAAACCTAATAAAGTATTCAAAAACTTAAAAAACACCTGTATAAAGCTATATTAAAGCATTGATTTAAATAACAAAAAATTAAGTCTAATAAATATTTACTTTTACACAAAGTTGTTCTAATTTAAAAACAATTTCATGAATTTCACTTCAAAGCAGTGATATTTATAGTAGCGTACAGCTCTAAAAGCCATTCCCCTAAGTCCGAACTATTAAAAGGCTCGGACATTTTTTTGTCTTAAAATTCAAGATGATTTTAATTGAGTTAAAAATCGTTTGGCATTATCAACATAATGCTGTGCAGATTGTTGAAGCATTTTTTGCTGCTGTTCTGGAATAGACTTAATAATTTTAGCAGGTGACCCCATCACTAGTGAGCCATCAGGGATCTGCATGTTTTCAGTGATTAAACTATTAGCACCTATGACACAATACTTACCAATTTTCGCACCGTTTAACACTACACTATTAATTCCTATCAAACTGTAATCCCCAACCTCACAGCCATGCAACATTACCTTATGACCAACTGTGACACCTTTACCAATAGTTAAAGGTACACCCACATCGGTGTGTAATACTGAACCATCTTGAACATTACTGTTTTCACCGATTGTAATGACATCACAATCACCGCGAACCACAGCATTAAACCAAACACTGCTGTTCTGCTGCATGACCACTTTACCAATAACATGTGCACCAGGCGCAACAAAAACACCTTCTGCAATTTGAACATGATCATCACCTAAGGAATAAATCATTGGTCTTCTCCCATTTGACGCAGTAAGCCTTCTTGCATTGTTGATGCGACTAACTTGCCCTCACGATTAAAGAACTGTCCTCTAACTAACCCTCTGGCGCCACCAGAAAAAGGGCTTTCAGCGCAATACAATAACCAATCATCGAAATCGAAAGGGTGATGAAACCACATAGAATGATCGATCGTTGCCATACGTATATTTTTATCTCGAGTAGACACCCCGTGTGGATGAAGAGCTGTAGATAAAAGGTGATAATCAGATGCATATGCCAGCATCACTTGATTAAGGTTGATATTACCAGACAACAACTCTTGTGCCTTCATCCAAATATAGCGTTTTGGCTGTTGCACTATTTTTTTTGTAGGGTCAACATAATCAACGGTACGCATATCAATGGGTTTGTGGTAACCGGTATTTTCACACATACGTTTAGGTATATCTTGATTGCTACCAAACACTTTATTGTCAGACATTATATCTTCAGGTGGAGGAACGATAGGCATGTCAGCATATTGATGAGCCAGTCCCTCTTCAGGAGCTTGAAAAGAGGCCGTCATATAAAAAATATTTCTACCATTTTGAATGGCTTTTACTCTTCGGGTTGAAAAACTACGACCGTCTCTAACGTTTTCCACATCAAATATCACCGGTTTATTTGCATCACCAGGTAATAAAAAATAGCTATGAAATGAATGCGAAATACGTCCTTCGGGCAAAGTGAGCTGAGCTGCAGCAAGAGCCTGACCTAATACCTGCCCTCCAAATAACGCTCGGTACCCTAGGTCCCAACTTTGTCCACGAAACAAACCTTCTTCAATTTTATCTAAGGTTAATAATTCTACTAGTTTTACTTCTGACATAAGCTCTCTATTTATTCAGTACACTATGGCTATTTGCCCTAAGTGTGTTGATGTGGATCCTTAGGGTAAAATTTATCAGGTAATTGACCTTGATGGGTAAAAAATCGTGTATCTTTAAACGGCAATTTCATAAATCCAGAAATTCCAAGTCCATTAATGGTTGGAATTAGTTCAATAACATCTTTTAATAAACTCTTAAACTCCATTTCCATACTGTGATTTAGTAACTTGTAATCGCTATGTATTTTAAGATGTGTCGGTAATGATTCGAAAATGATACAGCCTGTATGATGAATACTATTTAATTGACTGATCACAGCCATTAACTTTTTAGGAAGAGTTAATAATTCGTCTGGGTCATCACCATCTTCAAAGTAAGAATGCATATGTGTATCATGTTCAGCAAGTGATATTGCGCTTAATTCATAAGGTATTTGCATGGTTTTTTTAGGTATAAACACACTATTTTCATCACTTCGTTCAACATGCAACGTATCTCGAGCGTTGAACATACAACACTTAAAAACACCGTTTCGGTTAATGGCTCTGGCAAAATGTACAACATTATTAACCGACGCTTCGAATGACGTTTGTAGTGATATGTCATACAAATTCAGACTAGAGTCGATATATACCCCAGTCTCTTCCCACCTTACCGCTAACCCTCCCACTACGGGATATTTACCCAAACGACTCACTGCAGCCACAAAGGCCTTTTCTGTATCACCCATGCCTTGCATGAAGTTTTTATAATATCGCTCAAACTGAGCATCGTCTATATATCTAAGTTCTTGTTCTGCTTGGCAAACCTCTATTCGTAAAAATGACTTTCGAGAACTGTAAACAACGGTATCAATTTCTTTGTAATCTTGACTAACCCGGGTAGGTATCAACGAAGTATGCAGATGACGAATATTTTCATTTAAGACTATGTTTTTTATGTATTGCATATTGTTAATAAAATAGTCCCCCCCTTTCTCTCGTATCTGAGGTGAATCACTCATCATTGCAGTTAAGGTTTTGGCCAGTTCTTGAGGTAACCCAAGAGAATTTGGACTGATAACTTTATGCCCAAAACGACTTGATTGACCTGATGCCAGTGCATACAAAGTACTTGCCAGACCTTGTTCATCGAATCTTACCGAAGATAAGCCACCATTGAGCTGATCATCGCCAATAAAATACACATCACCTAAACGCGCATTAGTTTGCTGCATGTCACTGGACATTAAGTCCATTACATTATTGCCTATAAATTGACCTTGGTGGTCAATTTGTGCAAAAACAGACGAGCCCCAATCAATCAATCCTACTTGTTCGTTGCTTTCATCAAACACGATGTTCGAAGGTTTGATATCACCATGAACGATTGGTTTAGTTTGACCTTGTTGTTGATGCCCCCGTAAATATAATAAAATATCGGCCAGTTGCCCTGCTATTTTTATAACGAGTTGTACCGATAAGGGGCCATACTTTAAGGATATCTTCTCTAAATCTTCGCCTTTGGCTCGGTCCATAACCAAGACAGACTGTTTATTGATACGCTGATATTCGATTAGCCGAGGAACGTAGGGATGATTAACTAAGCTCAACATATACGCTTCTTCTTCAAACCGGTCTTGAACATGTTGCGGCAGATTTATCCGAGAAAATTTAAAAACCTGTTGTTGAGGTTGGGTGGTACTTTGAGAAACGTTTGCTTTTGAAACCTTTGCTTTTGAAACAGTGCCTGCGAATGCAAACCCAAATGCACCTTTGCCTATCAATTCAATGTTTTGATAACCCAATAACAGTAACTGGTCGGTGCACAACTTAAACCAATCTTTTAGTTTTTTGGCATCCTTGTGTGACAGCAAATAAATAGACTGCTCATCAGGTATATAAAAATGTTTAATATTCGCGGGTGTCAACATCTCAGAGTGACCAACTATTCTTCAATTAACCAATCAACAGAGAATGATGCGCTATCGTTTTGAGCCATTAATGGTGTCAGTTCTTGTAAACTTTCTGTAATCTGCTTATCAAGCTGCCAAGGTGCGTTAATGATAAGCATACCAGACCCATACATGCCTCCCAGCTCACCGCCATCGGTTACGCGTAACTCTATTTTAAGCATGTTCTTAAAAGGATGTTGGTTTAGGCTCTCCAGCATCGCTTCACTTTTTCCTTTTTTACTGTCGCTGCTTTCAAAGCTTGCATTTGAAGATTGTCTATCAGTTATTAAGGGATACCAAATCGCATAAATCGCAGAATTCCATCTCTTGTGAGCAGATATCACGGTATCGACTACTTGTTGATATTCACTCGCCACTTCATATGAAGGGTCGATAAGCACCATACCTCGTTGCATGTTGGGTGGCGTTAAAGCTAACAAACCTTCATATCCATCCCTATGATGAATAGCGATATTTTTACCGCCAAGATTGCTTTTTAAATTGAGTATTTCCTGATTGTGCCATTCCATCAAAATCAGTTGGTCCTGTGGACGCAACATAGATTTGGCTATTTCTGGCGAACCCGGATATTGATTAAATTTTTTATACGCTGCCACCAAAGACAAATAATCGCTCATTGCTTTGTTTTGTGCTGCATGCCCGGTAAGGCGATCAATGCCATGTTTAAATTCTTTAGTTTTAAGGGCTTCTTCTGAATTTAGCTGATACACCCCTGCACCACTGTGCGTATCGAAATAACAGAAGCCTTTGTCTTTGCTTTTAAGCTTGTTGATGATCAACATCTGGCAAAGGTGTTTTAATACATCCCCATGATTACCTGCATGATAGCTATGTCGATAACTTAGCAAACTGAATTCCTTAATTTAACGGAGTTATTGAATATTTGCGTTAATCTTAAAGCAAAAATAAACCCGCTGTTAGCGGGTTTGATCATTATATAGCTATCTGGTCATGGCTAACATGGTAATCGGGTTTTCCAAGTAAGATTTCCAAAGGTTATTAAACCTTACCATCGTCGCGCCATCGATAATTCTATGATCTCCCGACCAGCTTACGTGCATGATGTTAACGGCCTTCACAGCGTCATTTTCATCAAACCGTGGTAAACGTTGTATTTTACCCAATGCCACAATGGCTGATTCAGGTGCATTAATTACAGGTGTGGCGACTGTTCCACCAAGTACACCAATATTAGAAATGCTGATGGTTCCGCCTTTAAGGTCAGCACTGCTTAATCTTCCTTGACGTGCTAAGTCTACTAACTCGTTAGATTTTTTAGCGACCTCTAATAAAGATAAGTTTTGCACACCCTTGATGTTAGGTACCACTAAGCCGACCTTGGAGTCGACTGCAAGGCCGATATTGTGATCGTCAAAATAAGTGACTTCTGAGCAATCACTATTAATTTGACTGTTAATTATTGGGAACTGTTCTAATGCCAATGACATCGCTTTGATGAAAAATGGCATAAAGCTGAGTTTGACGCCTTCATTCTCAAACAATGCTTTAAGTTGTGATCTGGCGTCGATGAGTTTGTCCATTTCGATTTCTTCACTGACACTAAAATGGGGCACTGTAAAAACTGAATGCATCATATGTTTTGCCATAGCAGCTTGAATACCACGAATTGGCTCCACACGTTTACCGCCTGTTATCTTCGGAGTGATTACAACAGATCCAAGCGTTGGTGACGCACTAAAGCTAAGATCGTCCTTTAAAACGCGGCCTTTATCGCCGCTACCAGCTATCTGTGATAAATCAATTTCTAGCTCCCTAGCAAGCCTTCTTACTGCTGGGCTTGCTAATGCTTTACCCGTGTTCTTTTTTTCAGTGTCAGTGTGTGTAAGCTTAGAGGTAACCGTAGTAACAGTATTCGACACATTTGTTTCAGTCGTTTCAACTCCTTTGACGGATGATGTGTCCTGCTGCGGCGCTGAATTTTCATCAGTGACTTGCATAGCAAACAAAGGGGAATGCACTTTTGCAATATCGCCTTCGGCATAATAAAGCGTCGTGACCACACCGCTATACTTTGCAGGGATCTCTACTAACGCTTTATCGGTCATCACCTCAACTACTGGTTGGTCTTCAATAATTTCTTGGCCCTGTGTAACTAACCACTTGACCACTTCGCACTCGACAACGCCTTCGCCAATATCAGGCAGATATAAAATCTTGCATAGTTTGCTCCTTATCAATTGAGGTATAAAAAAAGGCTAAAAATTGACGGTGCGCTTTATCGCTTCGAAAGTTTTAAGGTGATCCGGCATATATTCTTTTTCATGGGCCAATGGATAAGGGGTATCTAACCCACAAACCCGGCAAATAGGTGACTCAAGATGAAGAAAACACTTTTCTTGCACACTGGCTGCTATTTCACTGGCAAAACCCGCAGTTAAGGGTGCTTCATGGTTGATCAATAACCGCCCCGTTTTCTCAACTGAACTGCATACCGTCTCAATATCCCAAGGCAAGATGCTCTGTAAGTCGATCACCTCACAAGAAATACCTTGCTCTTTAGACATAACAGCAGCTTTTTCTAAAATTTCAACTTGTGCGCCCCAAGCTAATAAAGTGATATCAGAACCTTCCTTAACAATATCTGCTTTTCCAAGAGGTAACTGGTAATCCTCTTCAGGTACTTCACCAACTGAAGCTCGATATAAACGTTTAGGCTCCATAAATAAAACAGGGTTATCATCACGAATTGACGCAATCAACAAGCCCTTTGCTTGATATGGGTTACGGGGAATAACCACCTTCATACCTGGTATATGAGCAAAAAATGCCTCAGGTGACTGAGAATGGTAAAGCCCACCTGATATACCACCGCCGTATGGCGTTCGAATAGTAAGTGTGCCACATGAAAACTGGCCACCAGAACGATAACGAAACTTTGCAGTTTCATTTATAATTTGGTCAAAAGCTGGAAAAATGTAGTCAGCGAATTGAATTTCAGCTACTGGTACTGCCCCCCTGAGAGGCAAGGCCAGTAGCAAAGCCTATGATGCCTTGTTCAGTTAAAGGTGTATTGAAACACCTGGCTTTTCCAAATGTATATTGTAGGTTACTTGTGGCTCTAAACACCCCACCAAAGTGTCCCACATCTTCACCAAACACTATGACTTTTTCATCATCATTCATAGCGGTGATCAGTGCATTATTTATTGCTTGCAGCATATTCAGAGTTGCCATGTTATGACCTCCCTGATGTTTTAGAATACGCTTCTGGATATATTTCGATATGGGTTTTCAATTCTGCTAATTGAGCCTTTAAATGCCATGGAGGTGTGTCATATACATCTTCAATGATTTGCTCAATAGGACATACGGGTACTAGTTCGGCAACTTTAAGCTCTTTTAAAATCTCTTGTCTGCCTTTTTCTATAAAGGCTAGATTGAGTTTTTCATCCAACCAACCTTTAGACTGCATCCATGTTTTAAATCGCGCTACAGGATCTTTTAACCTCCAACTCCCCTCTTCATCCTTGGAACGGTAACTTGATGGATCATCTGAGGTGGAATGTGCGGCTAATCTATATGTCATCGCTTCTATAAGTACTGGGCAATGATGTTCTAATGCTAATTGTCTGGCTTTTTGGGTCGCGGCGTAAACAGCTAACACATCGTTGCCATCTACGCGGATGGTTCTGATACCGTAACCTAAACCTCTAGAGGCAATACCATCACCTTTGAATTGTTCCTCTGAAGGTGTTGAAATGGCGTAGCCATTATTTCTACAGAAAAAGATAACGGGACAATTAAGGACTGCAGCCATGTTAAGTCCAGCATGAAAATCACCCTCAGATGCCGCACCCTCACCAAAATAACAAATAGTGACAGCTTCAAGTCCGGCCATCTTCTGACCATAAGCATAACCACTTGCTTGTGGGATCTGTGTAGCCAGAGGAGAAGAGATAGTCATAAAGTTAAGGGCGGTAGATCCATAATGGATGGGCATTTGCCTACCTTTGTTCAGCTCATTTTGATTACTGAACAATTGATCCATAAATTCTTTACTCGAAAATCCTCTATAAGCCAGTGCCCCTTGCTCACGATATTGAGACATGATCATATCTTGAGGCTCTAATGCAGCCGCACTGGCTACCGTTGAGGCTTCTTCACCAGTGCAGGCAAGATAAAAGCTAATTCTGCCCTGACGCTGTGCGGCCACCATCCTTTCATCCAACAATCTAACATATTGCATTGTCTGAAGAATTTTCAGAGCAGATGGTTGGCTGATAGTTGGTAATTCTGCTTGTTGATGCAACGAACCATCTGGTTGTAAAACTTGCAACATTGGAATATCAATTAAACCATCTTCAATCACGTTAACTTGATGAATCAGTCCAATATTCGCAAGATGATTTCTATCTTTCATTTATCAACCTATGGCAAAACAAGCATCAATACGATTGTTTATAATTTGTAAGTGGAATGTTAATGCTAGATGAGAACTGCAGGCATGACGTTGCCAATTAGATTATTTGACGTTAAAAAAAGAAATGAAATAGCTAATTAGAGTTAATAAAAGTGATATTCATCCTAATAAAAAATTGATTTAATTAATGATATGAAATCCCTATTTCCTAGCTTAATTATATATAATTTAAATTATGATTAGGAGCAAGATTTTATGGGGTGACAACATATATATAATTTGTGTCGTATTTATTATTTTGGTTAACTACAAAAATTTTTCACGAAGGTTGCTTGCAGTATATTTTCAATATCATCACTGTCAACAATACTAATATCACCCTAATTATTTTAGTCCGAATTTTAAATATGTTTAGTTAATATGGATATACGTGTCAATTTACTATATTCCAATTATCTAGCTTTTAATATAAAAGTACCTTCAACTTTAATACCATCCTCATTATTTTAAGAGATCTTACTCTTATAAATCGCTTTAAAATTAAACATAAAACGAATATAAAAAAACCACTCGTTTTTATGCGAGTGGTTTTATAAAAGTATAATTAAATTCCTTAGTAGTTGTATCTCGCTTGTAAATACCAAGTTCCGCCATTAAAACCAAACGGAGCTGATTCAGGGTACAATTGTCCACTGCCGCCAGCATTTGGATTTTCTTCAGGGTAAGTGTCTAGAAGATTATCTACACCTACTACAAATTCCAATTGCTCGTTGTACTGATAGGCAACTTGAACATCAATTAATAGTTCTGCACCAATTCCGGGGACACCGTTACCAGTATCATCCCACCCACCATAATAACTTGCACGTACCAACGTTCTGATATTATCTTTGGTATGATTCCACGCTACATTGCCTCGTATATTTGGTAGTAAATCTTCAATAGCTGAAACACGTCCCGCACCTATAGGATTAACAGTACCTAAATTATCTACTTCGGTTTTGTTATAGTTAGCTGCAACCGTGATCCCAGACTCTCCTCCCATAAAATCAAAGTTTATATTACCTACAACATCGATTCCTGTAGTAGTCGTATCGAAACTGTTCGAGAAAAATCTAAATTGTGCTAAGTCATCTAAACCAATAAATTGTTGGCGATCAATAACACCTTGTGAATCTAAACCCGTTAACGCTTCTGAGATTGTTGCATAATTAGACCCTGCTCCTCCTGCATAATTTAATGCATCAAGAAAGTCTACATTGGCACCAAGTGCAACACGATTTGTTAACTCAATGTTATAGTAATCAACTGTCCAAGTAGTATCTGCAATATTAAAGCCCAAGCCAACTGAAAAGTTTTTTGCATCCTCTGGACCAAGTTGAGGCCGACCATTGCCAAGACTCTCAATAAAGTCCGCTCCCAGCTGACCTGCTGCAGACGATAAAGGTAAGGTACCTTGGTCAACAAGAACACCTTGAACGTTTTGCGTTGTTACATTGGTTATGCTGGCTTGCCCCGCTGTTGGAGCATGAAAACCAGTTGAAATAGCGCCACGCAGTCTAACATCATCACTAACATGATAAATACCAGCCACTTTAAAATCAGTAGTATTCCCAAATTCACTAAAGTCTTCTGCTCTTACCGCTACCTGCATGGTTAGTTTTTCAGTGATATCCGCCTCAAGATCAACATAAAAAGCAGTACTGTCTTGTGAAGAAGAAGTAGTAGCAGGGAAGCCACCAAAACCATTAGAGCTCGATGAGAAACCTTGACTGGCTAGGACACCCAGTTCGTAAGACGCGGCGTCACCAGCAAAAAGGTCAAATTCTTCTTCTCTGTATTCTGCTCCAAAAGCTATATTTAGGTCGGATTCCAAACCCATGTCCACGCTATATACCAGGTCTAAATTAAACTGTGTTTCAGTTTGTTCTTGACCACCAGGTACAAAATCTCTTGGCGTGTCAGGCCCCATAGAAGCGTTTATAGTATTGCGGATGTAAAAATCAGTTTTGTTTGAACCTCGTTGTGCACTCACGTCATAACGAAGACCCGTACCTATACTAACTTCACCACGAACCCCCACAGTAAAGGCAGAATCTTCATTATTACCACCAAACCTTGGTACAAAACCACCTGGAATAGTTTCAATAAATGAGAAACAATTTGCATCTGCTGTTACCTGTGCAAGAAAAGTAGGATCAGGTGTAACATTTCCAGCACCACCAATAGGTATACCCGCAATACATGAGCCACCCACGCCTAATCCATCAAGATCGCCTACCAATACAGAATGCACACCGTCGGCCGCTGCAAGACCAGTCAAAGGGTCGACAGTAGGACCTCTATAAACACCGCCGCGTTGTGCACCTTCTGTAAGTGGATTACGATAGAAAAAACCACCCGTTACAGCTCTTTCTCCATAGTTACCAAAAAGATAAACCTCTGCATTTTTATTGATTTCAAAAGCCGAATTAATAAACAATTTAACATCGTCTTCTACATCAGGTGTACCCCAGTATTGAGAGAAATCACTTGTATAACTGTTTATTGTCTTAAAATCTGCAGCTGGCGCATATCCAGCAGCAATCATACCAAGACTGTCATTTCTAACAACTGATCTTAACGTACCTTCTACATCTCGTATTTCGGCAGTCAAATTTACAAATCCAGAATCTCCTAGAGGTAATCCAGCATTTGCCGATATGGTATAGTTGTTACCGTCACCTTCATAAGTAGAACCATAACGCGCTACAACCTCAAAACCTTCTGAGTCATCTTTAAGAATAAAGTTAAGTACACCCGCGATAGCATCTGAACCATATTGAGAAGATGCACCATCTCGTAAAACCTCAACTTGTTTCAATGCCATTGATGGAATTGCAGATATATCAACACCTTGAGCACCATCCGAAATACCACCACCAAGGAACGAAATGATTGAACCTCTATGACGACGTTTACCATTAACTAATACCAAAACGTTATCTGGTGAAAGACCTCGTAGATTGGCCGGTCTTACGATGGTTGCAGCATCACTAATCGGTTGGCTATTGATGTTAAATGAGGGTACTGCAGTACGAAGTAAATCTTGAACATCTGCAGAAGAGTTTTGTCGAAATTCATCTCCGCTTATTATATCTACTGGTACTGGAGAGTCGGCAGCTGAACGATCAGTCATTCTTGTTCCAGTTACGATGATGCTTTCTGTATCAGCTTCTTCTTGAGCCAATACAGGGGAAACTGAAACTACACTCGCTGCGGCTGATGCTGCGATAATATAACGTATATTCTTCGTTAATTTTGATATTGAAGTTCTCATTTTGTTTTCCTGTTTAATTTTTTTATAATAGTAAGGATAATTTATACGAACCTGTACTTCATTAAGTTCATTAAGTTCATTGAGTTCATTGAGTATTTTATGTGTCCTTTGACGCCCAAAAAATCAAACGTCAACAATATATATAACCCGTAATCCCATAAAAATATATAGCAAAAATAATATTATTTTTTTGCTATATATTTTCTCTATTAATTTGTTCAGGTGATTTTGGGGAGGGGTAAAGATTTTATATCGTGAATTTGCCGATTGGTATTTGTTATCAAGGTATTTTAAATGTCGAAGAAGATTAAATAATCATCTTCGACAAACTAGTTAATTAGCGAAAACTGCTTTCGCTTTTGCTCCAAAGTTTCATCAATAAAGATTCTACTGAGAGACTAGCAGCTAAGCCTAGCCTTTCTGGCAAACTTTTCTTCATACTGTATTTTACCGTGAAAATTTTCTTACTTTCATTTGCTGTTAATATGTAATCATCTGATGTCAGAATTTCATCGACTAAACCAAGCTCCTTTGCCTTAATGCCATACCAATATTCACCAGTTGCCACTTGATCAATATCTAATTCTGGTCTTTGGGCTTGTACAAAATCTTTAAACATATGATGTACATCTTCAAGTTCAGCTTTAAATTTCTCACGGCCCTGTTCGTTATTTTCACCGAACATAGTCAAAGTACGTTTGAATTCACCTGCAGTGTGTTGTTCAAACTCTATATTACTTTTCTTCAACAACTTGTTAAAGTTTGGTAATTGGGCAATCACACCAATAGAGCCAATAATGGCAAACTTCGCCGCCAACACGTGGTCCGCAACACAGGCCATCATATAACCACCACTTGCGGCAACTTTATCAACCGAAATAGTGAGCTTTATATTTTTGTCTTTGAGCCGTTGTAATTGAGAAGCAGCTAGACCATAGCCATGTACTACTCCACCACCACTTTCAAGTCTCACTAACACTTCATCTTCAGGTTTTGCTACGCAAAGAATAGCCGTGACTTCTTTGCGCAGATAATCCACCTCATGGGCGTCCATCGAACCAGTAAAATCGATAACAAAAAGTTGCCCATTATCAGGCGCATCAGTATCATTGTTTTTTTGCGCTTTTTTCTTGGCTTTCAGAGTCTTCTTTTGTTCTTTGTGAAATTGCTTAAGTTCGTAGTCGCTCAACAACTCACTTCTTGCAAACTCAGTAATCGACTCTAACTTGTCTGATAATGAGCTTATTTCAAGGTGGCCTTTACCTTGTTTTTGCTTACTCACTAAACTAATGATACCACCAAGCGCCAAAAGAATAGCCGCTACTATTGTTATTGCTTTAGCAATAAATAATCCGTACTCATATAAAAATTCCAACTGGGTTTACTCCTAAAAATATTTTCTGAGATATGGGGGTAAATAAACAAAAAAAAAGCCAAGTGATTAACTTGGCTTTTTTTTAACTTGTTAATTTAATTTTCAACCACTGATGTTTCAATAACAACTATGTTTGCACCACCAGAAACAAAAAATATTATTGCTTGGCTTTGCATTTCTTTAGTGGTTGCAGCACTAATGAAAAGGTTCAGAAGCGAAGAGTGAGCCCCCGAGATAAACCTTACTACGCCACTAACTTGGGCAGGAGTTGAAACTTTAGGTAACCCCATGATATCTGCCAACGCTTGTCCAACAACCAAAGGTAAAGTGGTGACAACAGGAGTAGTTTGGTCAGTTAATGCGATGCTTCCATCATCATTAGTTCAGCCGCCAACGACTAACTGAATCAATACAGGAGTGGTGTTTGCTAACTCCGAAGCAGAACTTATAGAGTCTGAAGCATCAATTGCCGTTTGCGATGCAAACTTAAATGATGAGAAACCTGTGCTAATTTCAGCAAGTTCTGCATCACCCAACAACTGCTCAAAAGCCGTGTAAGCTGGACCTATTGCAACGTCCGTAGGTAGTCCATTTTCTACTGCAAATACAGCTAAGAACTGTACAAATTCAGTCGATGTGGCCACTAATAGTGTTCCTTTAATAGATGGTCCAGAGTTAGCTGCATCAAAAATACCTGCAGCTGGGCCACCAGTTGGCACATTAATAACAGCCGTTTTAAAAGCATACATACTGTCAAATGCGGCTAAATCACATGGCCAACTTTTGTTGGCTATGGCTATGGCTATGGCTACTGCAACCGTCCCATAAATGGAACCCAAGCTTTGCTCCATAAAATGCACATCTGAGATGTTTAAATCGACCAAACCAGTAGTATCATTGATACCGTTAAGCGCTAATCTAAAGACTAAAATATCAGCGATACTTTGACGCGAATTATCTCGTGTAGTAAGCAGGTTTAAAAAGTCGATGTAGCCACTGCTATATATTAAATAAGCCTCTGTTTTTACTTTGTTTTTATAGTCGTTATATAGGAACAATAATGGGTACATACCCGCTTGATAAAGAGTACTTTTAATCTTATTACGACACATTTTTTCCCAATATTTATATACCCTCATTAAAAAAATCAGACCGTTTGGCACCGCAGCTTTGATACATAGGAAAAAGTGTTGTTTTGAACATCTAGCATGTGTTATGTTTTAATGTTTTTTTAATAAGGATATAAAGTTTTTATTAAAACATTAAATGGATATAAATATTATGAAGAAACCATTAAATGCACTAGGAAATAAAACTCGTCAGGTAAATAAAAAATTGCGACGGGAAAGAATTTTTAATACAGCAAAACGTCTAATAGCTACAAAAGGTTTGGAATATTTTACTGTAAATGAACTTGCTAATGAGGCTGGGGTTACTACGCCAACGGTTCACAACCTATTCGGGAAAAAAAGTGACATCATTAAAGAGTTGGTCTCGGAATTAATTGAACAAATGCAGGGTGTTTTTTTAGACAATCCGCCTAGCGACCCTATAGAAAATGCAAAGTTTTTCATAGGTAATATGGTTTCTGCATTCGAGAAAAATACGAATTTTTATCGCGCCGCACTTATGTCGGCAGAGCAAGTGAACTTGTTTGATCCTAGAATTCCGAACGGACTTTTCCAGCGTGCACAGCAATTGGCAGCTCCGAGGAAGGAGTGGTACGAGAGTGGATTGTTTTTAGGAAATATCGAACCCAGCACAATTATGAAAAGAGTTCACGATAGCAACCGGCTTGGGCGGCTTGACTGGGTTAATGGCTACATTGATTTGAATCAATACCGCCATCAGGTTCTAGAGAGCATACTTTTGGCTTACGCATCCGATGCCAACCCTGAACTTTACGCTAGGTTGAGTAAGGAAATCAGTTTACTCAACAGCCTTTAGTTTATAACACCATCAAGCAAGTATTGGCCATTAGGAATAACTGCTGATTATAAATTGCAAGTTGGATGTTTGCTCTGCTGTTACACACTAAATACTGGGGCTTTATCTACAAAATTATCAATATAGCTTTAATATCACCGCTCAACGTTGTTCAAGTTTTGCTGATGGGTGAGCGAACGCTGTCGCAGAATAAGCCTAAGTGACTTTATTCATTTTGGCAATAATATAGGGGTGAAT
This sequence comes from uncultured Paraglaciecola sp., assembly GCF_943787955.1. NCBI lineage: Bacteria > Pseudomonadati > Pseudomonadota > Gammaproteobacteria > Alteromonadales > Alteromonadaceae > Paraglaciecola > uncultured Paraglaciecola sp. Next base: position 315,858 of record NZ_CALSOK010000013.1, on the reverse strand, counting down.
AAACAGGGTCAGTCCTTGATGACTGAAATAATAAATAATTCTCAATTAGTTGCGGTATTCCAGCTTTACTTCATAGTCAATTTTCATCAATGGTTAAAAATAACGGAACATGTACCTGAAAATAATTTGATCACTTCTAATACCTTTAAAAAAAGCGGGGAGTTCATTAACAAGTTTCCGCTTTTGCGGAGCGCCTTATTTTACACCATTGACAAGCCGTTAGCGTTTAAATGTTACATGGCATGTCTGACTAATTTCTTACGGAATTCAGTTTTGCAATAAATACACCTGCATTTTAAATAGACCTTTTATGTAACAATTTTTTAAAGTTACTTTATTGATCCATTCTTTTACGTCTTCCATGACTTCAAAGCCCTTACCAAAATTTGATTTTATAAAAGAATATCACCATCCTCATTTTTAAATATGCAATGTCTTTTCCTCGGTTATTGCGAATAGTCACATCACTACTATATAAAAATATAGTAGTGATGTGAGGTTATAGGATATGTGGGAATTATAGTGTGTGTTAAGAATCGGGTTGCGAACAGAGTGGATCATCTGCGCATTATTAAAGTGTGATTTGCATTTGAAGAGTAAGAAAATTTGAAAGGTCAAGTGATTCGTATCGGAGTAATAATTGTATTTATGGTGATCATTACGTTGCTATTGTTGATGCTAATCCAACAAAATGATTCTGTGGGCGTTGCAAGAAATAATAAGCTTAATTATTTTGTTGCGTTTTTTTTCGTATGGCGTCCCCTGTGTCGCTAACTTGGCAAAGTTTAGCAGTCTCAGTTTTGTTTGGCGTTATCGTCTTTTGTGGTTCGATTGAATTGTTTCAAAACTTATTATGTCAACAGGTCACATGAAAAATGTTATTGGCGCATTTGTTGTTGGTGGAATTACTCGACAGGTGAAACCTAGGCTATAGAGTTAGTTTGCCGGAATAGTGCTTCACCTATCTAGCCTTCCTCACTCCCTAAACGCTGTATCTTTCATTTTAGCAATCGGTTGCCAGAAGTACTCTAAAATTGATCGCTTACCCCGGATTATATCAACTTGTGCAATCATGCCAGGAACAATTGAGACTGGAACATCATTACTCTCAAAAATTTCTGTATCAATTGATAGATTAACAGAATAAGCCGCTAATTTAGTTTCTTGCCTAAAAACTGTATCAGCAGAGACTTTAGTCAATGTACCCAATAAATATCCATATTTTGATGGGTCATATGCAGTAAGACTTATTTTAGCCAATTGACCTGGCTCAATGGTGGCAATATCTTTTGGATCAATAAAAGCTTCGATAAGTAGCTTGCCTTTTGTTGGTACAATTTCAGCAATCACCTCACCACTGGATACAACAGCTCCCAATGTGTTAAAGAACACACGATTTACAATCCCGTCAATTGGCGAACGTATTTTAGTTTCATTAAGCCGTTGGCGGATTGCAGGAAGACGTACCGCCAGCTCTGCAATTTCACTTATAACTTGGGAGCGCTCTTGATATACCTCAGTGTTATAATTTAGTTGAACGGATTGTAACTGGTGGCTGATTTGTTCAATTTCTAACTCAGTTTGAGCAACCTTTTCGGCGAGCACATAAAGCTGTGTTTTGAGCGATACATCTTCACGCTCTAACCTATAGCGCTCGGACCTTCTCACGACACCAGTATCAACCAAAGGCAATACCTCAAACATTTCTTTGTTTAAGAGGGCTTTAATACTATTTAGACCGTCAATTTCGGCGCCAAAGCCTAGAAGGACTTTACCCTTAAGCTTCTTGTCTTGGTTAAGGGCTTTAAATTCGGCATTTAAACTTTTACGTCGAGACGACATGAGCTCAATTTCAGCATCCAAGAGTGTATTTGTATAGCTATTAGCGTTATTGCGAACACTTGCGATCGTGCCTCCATTTAGCTCAGTGTCCAAGCGGATCATCTTTAATCTCAAATTACCCAGACGTGTCTCAAGCTCTTCTAAAATACCTTCAGCTTTAATTGGATTAATTGATGCAATAATTTGCCCAGCATTAACTTTACTTCCCTCTTCTACAAGATAAGTTGCTATAGCGCCACGCTCAGGAGATTGCACATTTTTATTTTGGCCATCAGAAATAACGCGGCCATCGCCTCGCTTAACTAAATCTAATTGAGTGTAGTTTGCCCATACAATAAATACTGTAAAAACTGCAGCAACCAATAAGATCATGAAATACTCGCGACCATTGTAATTGTCATTTTGAGGAAATCGCATATTAATTCTTCTTCTGTGCGCGTTTCTTCAAAAGATCGAAGTAAGCATCTTTTGTGCCATCACCAACAATCTTGCCTTGATCCATGACAATAACCCGATCACACATTGCTACTACAGGCATTTTGTGGGTTACTATTATAATAGTCTCATTTATTAAGTGTTTAGATAAATGTGCAATAACTTTATGTTCACTCACTCCATCCATCGCACTTGTTGGCTCATCTAAGAGTAATAACGGTGGTTTAAATACGAGGGCTCGCGCTAACATCACAGCTTGTTTTTGGCCACCAGATAAATTGCTTCCTTGATCTTGAATTGCGAATTCTAAATCCGCAGTTGTGCCATCTCCAACAAAGTCAGCGCCAACGGCTTTTAAGCATTCTAGGGTATATTCATCACTGCAATCATCTTGACCTAAGGCAATATTATCGCGCAATGACCCTGTAAATAACCAAGGTTCTTGAAACACTGTTCCTATGGATCGAAATAAATCAGCTCGTGGATATTGACGCACATCAGATCCATTAATTAAGACGGTACCCGTTTCAGGAGCGAGAAGCCCAACAATTAGTTTTACCAAAGACGTCTTTCCAGAGCCTGTTCGACCTACGATTGCAACTTTCTCACCTTTTTTAATGCTTAAGTTAAGACCATTAAAAAGCGGACGTCCCATTTCTGACAAACGCAACGTTGCACTGCTCACTTCAACAGCACCATCATTTGTATTTCTGATTGCTGAACCCTCCCCATCACTTTGCATGCGAGCTGCGGATAAAAATCTTTTTAAATTTCCACGTGCAACATAAGCCGCGTTCGCACGTCCAAGCGTCTGACCAACCTTTGAAAGCGGTCCAAGTGCGCGTCCAGATAAAATAACCGTCGCGATTATCGCGCCCATGGTAATGACTTGGTCAGCAAACAGATGGAACCCATATACTATTACAGCAACCTGAGATATTTGCTGGATTATAGTAATTGTGTTTCCATTAATTTCTGCATAGGTTTTTGCTTGATGAGATGCCTTAGCATAGAAGTTTGACTGCAAAAGGAACTTCTTCTTCATAAGAGAAAATGCTCCATTGACTCTTAAAGCTTCTAAGCCGCCTAAAACTTCCACAAGAAGACTTTGGCGTGATTGTGCAGACACAGAAACAGCGGCAGAATTGCGAACAAGTAATGGCTGAAGGGCAAGTATAAGGATTAATATGACCGGTATACATATCAGTGGAACAATGAATAATGGCCCTCCAATCATGGAAATCACCAATACAAAGACGAGGATAAAGGGCAAATCAATCAAAGTTAGGATTGTGGCTGAACTCATAAAGTCTTTATAGACTTCAAAGTCGCGCATAACAGACGCAAGCTCACCCACAGATTTACGTTCTTTGGTATTAGAAACTTCAATAAATTGCTCAAAGATATCTTCATTCACTGCTATATCTACAGTAACTGAAGACCGCTCAACAATTCTGCTTCGCGCACCTTTTAATAACGTATCAAATAAAATCGCGAGCCCCACGCCAATAGCCAAAGCGTAAAGTGATTGCGTGGCTTGGTTAGGCAAAACTCTGTCATATACCACCATAACAAAAAGTGATGTAGCCAATCCTAATATATTTGAAAGTAGAGCGGCAATCGCAATCCAAGAAAACCGCTTCATGCCCAGTGTCTTTAGGGGGCTAAGTGCTTTTAGTCGCGATTTTACAGATTTGTTTTCCTCAAGTGCGGGGTGAGAAAAAATAAGATTTCCCGAATACCATTCTCCAAATTCTTTTTTAGTGAGCTTTCTTTTTTTTCGCGTCGGTCCATCGAATATAATAAATTGCTCAGCACGAACATCCTCTAAGATTCCAAGCTCCTCCTCTTTGCCAAGCAACAGAGAGGGACATAATGCTGGAGATAAATCTGAGACTTTTGCCGCCACAGTATTACAAATAAACCCAAAGCTGCTAATAGCGTCGCTTGACCAATCCATAACATCTGACCTTGGGCTTGATGTGACAGCTTCTCTAACCTCGTTATACGTATTCTTTGACCCTGAGCGTTGAAGAAACGCATGTATCGTAAATGCATCGCGTACATCTGTTGTATTAACTCTGTCTTGAGATTCAACAGATGTCATGCAGAATTCCCGAAGTTTTTGACATTACATATATAAACAGCTTTGCATGCTTGTCCCGTGGCACCAAGATCAGAAAGCTTTTGCATAACGTCATCATTTTTTAAATTCTCAATGGCTATTTCAGTTTTCGCAAGGGTTAATATATCTTCTGCAAGAACCGTTACATCTACTTGACCAGCTTTTAACTTGTCCTCAAGCTTATTTATACGATTCTTGGAGATACACACCCGCCCATCTAAAAGGACTTTCTTTTTTTTATTAAAAGCTTCAAATTTATCCAACTGTTGGTGTTCTAGAGAAAATTTTTCCTCATATGGCGACATATCTAAGGCATTAAATTCCAATTCTTTTTTCAAAGTAACAATAGAAGCTTCTGCTTTTCCAACTTCTTTAAATGGCAATTCCATGGTAATGCCAACAAATATAGTACTACCGGCGCCACGTGGCTTATTGTTAATCCCTATGTTGGTGTAGTCCGAGAATACAAACCTGCTTCATATGAATATTGAAGAAAGAGCAAATACGAATTTGTTATATGAACGCATTTGAAGAAAAATGTTGTCATCTTATTATGCTATGTCGACGACTTGAAAATCAGATTCAGTCAATTGGCTTGCATCAATATTATGAAGGATTTCTAGGTATTCCGAACCATATGAGACGATGGTATGGCTAGTATAATCAACTTCAACTTCACCTTCACCTTTACCTTGTGCAATTGTGAGCGGGGAAAACAACAAACCATCATCAAGGCCAAAGTTAACATTACCATTTGTAAAGTCGGAGATAATATCTGTATCAGATAAAGCGTTACCATCATCGCCAGGACGCAGAATAATTTGTTCTGATCCAGGGCCCGTCGCTATGGTATCTGAGCCAGTACCACCATCAATTTGATCATTGCCATTGCGTCCAAATAGGATATCAATTCCAGCGGTACTCGAACCACCGTCTCCAGTTATCGTATCGTCCCCATCACCATATGCAATGTCGACGGTTTGAAAATCAGATTCAGTCAATTGGCTTGCATCAATATTCTGAAGGATTGCTAGGTATTCCGAGCCATATGAGACGATGGTATGGCTAGTATAATCACCTTCACCTTGTGCAATAGTGAGCTGAGAAAACAACAAACCATCATCAAGGCCAAAGTTATCATTACCGTCTGTAAAGTCGGAGATAATATCTGCATTAGATAGCGCGTTATTGCCATCGCCTGGACGCAGAATAATTTGGTCTGATCCAGGGCCAGTCGCTATGGTATCTGAGCCAGTACCCACCGTCAATTTGATCATTGCCATTGCGTCCAAGTAGGATATCATTTCCATCACCACCAAATAGGGTATCATTTCCAGCGAAACCCGAACCACCGTCTCCGGTTATCGTATCGTCCCCATCGCCACCTATTAACGTATCATGGCCTTTCCAGCCATTTATATGATCGTTTCCAGCCCCACCATCATAAGTATCGTTTCCATTAGTTAGGAAAATATTATCATTGCCAGCAACGCTACCATCATTATTTAGATCAGTTTGGAATGCTGTTTCATGTTGAGCCATAGTACGGGCAATGTTTGACAGATAATTACCCGAAGCGTCCACTTCTTTCGCCATTGTTCGACCATCACCGTGTTCGTAAAACAGCTGAAAGCCACCATTTCCGTATGCCTCAACTTGAGTAACGCTCCACCCGTCGCTTCTATTTGAATTGCCAAAGCTGCTGATAACAGCATCATTGCTATCAATAATATGATATTGGTTGGCGGCCGTTGCGAGCTTATAGTTACCATTGTCCTCTAACGTTGTTAGGTCGAGGCCTATGACACCATCACCATCTAGATCCGCTTGGAATGCTAATTCATGTTGAGTCATAGTACGCGTAATGATTGATTGATAATTAAACGAAGCGTCCACTTCTTTCGCCATTGTTCGACCATCACCGTGTTCGTAAAACAGCTGAAAGCCACCATTTCCGTAAGCTTCAACTTGAGTAACGCTCCACCCGTCGCTTCTATTTGAATTGCCAAAGCTGCTGATAACAGCATCATTGCTATCAATAATATGATATTGGTTGGCGGCCGTTGCGAGCTTATAGTTACCATTGTCCTCTAACGTTGTTAGGTCGAGGCCTATGACACCATCACCATCTAGATCCGCTTGGAATGCTAATTCATGTTGAGTCATAGTACGCGTAATGATTGATTGATAATTAAACGAAGCGTCCACTTCTTTCGCCATTGTTCGACCATCACCGTGTTCGTAAAACAGCTGAAAGCCACCATTTCCGTATGCCTCAACTTGAGTAACGCTCCATCCGTCGCTTCTATTTGAATTGCCAAAGCTGCTGATAACAGCATTATTGCTATCAATAATATGATATTGGTTGGCGGCCATTGCGAGCTTATAGTTACCATTGTCCTCTAACGTTGTTAGGTCGAGGCCTATGACACCATCACCATCTAGATCCGCTTGGAATGCTAATTCATGTTGAGCCATAGTACGCGTAATGGTTGATTGATAATTAAACGAAGCGTCCACTTCTTTCGCCATTGTTCGACCATCGCCGTGTTCGTAAAACAGCTGAAAGCTTCCGTTTCCGTAAGCTTCAACTTGAGTAACGCTCCATCCGTCGCTTCTATTTGAATTGCCAAAGCTGCTGATAACAGCATCATTGCTATCAATAATGTGATATTGGTTGGCGGCCATTGCGAGCTTATAGTTACCATTGTCCTCTAACGTTGTTAGGTCGAGGCCTATGACACCATCACCATCTAGATCCGCTTGGAATGCTAATTCATGTTGAGCCATAGTACGCGTAATGGTTGATTGATAATTAAACGAAGCGTCCACTTCTTTCGCCATTGTTCGACCATCGCCGTGTTCGTAAAACAGCTGAAAGCCACCATTTCCGTATGCCTCAACTTGAGTAACGCTCCACCCGTCGCTTCTATTTGAATTGCCAAAGCTGCTGATAACAGCATCATTGCTATCAATAATATGATATTGGTTGGCGGCCATTGCGAGCTTATAGTTACCATTGTCCTCTAACGTTGTTAGGTCGAGGCCTATGACACCATCACCATCTAGATCCGCTTGGAATGCTAATTCATGTTGAGCCATAGTACGCGTAATGGTTGATTGATAATTAAACGAAGCGTCCACTTCTTTCGCCATTGTTCGACCATCGCCGTGTTCGTAAAACAGCTGAAAGCTTCCGTTTCCGTATGCCTCAACTTGAGTAACGCTCCACCCGTCGCTTCTATTTGAATTGCCAAAATTGGCGATAGGGCTAGATCCGTAGCCGTCAACAATATGATGTTGGATACCGCCGAGGTCAAGCTCCTTATTGGAATTTTCCCCTTCGGCTATACTGTTGTTGTTATCTAGATCAACGTTGAAGATTGGTTCATATTGTATTGCAGGCCGAGGTAAGGCGTGATTGCCTATAAATACAATATCCGACCCTGTATGTTGGCCTGATGCATCAAACTTAAACCCAAAATTATTATAATTAAGCCAAGGACTATTATCCCAGTCTGGTTGAGTAGAGTTACTTGCGAGAACCAGAAAGCCATTACCATTTGGATTTTCTTCAACGTGTGTCGGTATGTAAATAGAGGTTAAACCTGTTAGCCTTAAACTGTTGCCACTATCATCTAAAATATAATACGTGTGGCCCCCCGTGGCAAGTCTATAATGACCACTGGTTTCCAAGTAATTCAAACTACTACCATTGCTATCAAGGATATAATATTCGTGACCATCCTCGGCTAAACTGAAGTCTCCGTTGGTCTCTATCGTTGTCAGGTTAAGGCCTATGACTCCATCAACATTTAGATCAGCTTGAAAAGCTGTTTCATTTTGAGCCATAGTACGGGCAATGTTTGACAGATAATTACCCGAAGCGTCCACTTCTTGCGCCATTGTTCGACCATCGCTATGGGAATAAAACAGTTGAAAACCACCATTTGCGTTCGCTTCAACTTGAGTAACGCTCCATCCGTCGCTTCTATTGGAATTGCCAAAGCTACTGATAACAGCATCATTACTATCAATAATATGATACTGGTTGGCAGCCGTTGCGAGCTTATAGTTACCATTGGACTCAAGAATATAGTATTTGTTACCATCCTCGTCTGAAATGTAGTCTCCGTTGGCTTCTAGATTGTTAAAATTATTTGACATTAAAGCCCCCATTCGAGGTATTTATACTATCACTTGGCTTTTGGTTGGATGTGTTCAAACAAAATATGAAGGGCTCTAAGCCAGCTTCACAGCCAGTCCACATGGTTACCATGTTCCTAGCGAGTTCGGTTTTTAATAATGCCCGAGGACGGCCCAATGTTGAGAACACAAGTGATGGTTGGCTTTCCTTCATTTTTGCGGTGCTAGCAAATGTATTGAGTTCATTATGACTATTGCCTATAGATTTTATACACAATAAAATTAGCATGACGCATTTTATTTATAAATTTTATTTATAAATTTTAGTGGTAGTAAAATCTGTATGCGGAGCAACGTAGGAAGGCGAATTGCTCGTCCGTTAAAAAAGCAAAGGGGGTAAACTCGTACCTGCCTAAACGTCAAATCTTATATAGAGTTCATCATGGAAAACTTAGACATAGCTCGGAGAAACATCGTTCGCCAAGTTTAAATAAAGTTGCGTCGGCAACGAATTCTGGCTCTTGCCGTGCACCTAATCGCGTCAGATGAAATGGAGGAGTTTACGATAAACCCGCTTGCCAGCGATGCTGGGTATCAACCCCAACGATTTTCGTCTTATTTGGAAAAAATGACATGGTTAACAAGTTGGTTGCGAATTTAATTGAAAATATAAACGGCTTGGCTGTTCTTTCCCCTGCTGGAACGTATGGCAACTCATTTTGAGATAGGGTTTCTTTACAATACTGGAAATAAGCGAGCTAGAACTTAAAGCCGATACATTTAAATAATTTACGCATTTAAAACAATGAATTGATGACTAATTTTTGCATATTTCTATTCATTATTACATGCTATCCTATTTTGTTATACACATGCCTCAGGTCTTTTAATTTAATGCGGAGTAATGCGAAGTAGTGCGAAATTCTCAAACTTATTCCAATTACGTCTCAAGTATTAGCTTGCATAACCGTCTGCTTTATAGCTCGGGTATTATTAGTCACGCGCTCAAAGAAGCGGCAATGGGTGTCTTTGTCCTGTTTTACTATAAGCAGGTGCTTGGACTGTCTGGGACGCTGACTGGTCTTGCTATCGCCATTTCAATTATCTGGGACGGTATCAGCGACCCAATGATTGGCGCCTGGTCAGACCGTTTGCGCTCGCGCATTGGCCGCCGCCACCCGTTAATGATTGCCGCTGTTATTCCAATGGTTTTGGGTTTTGTTATGCTGTACGGGCCACCCGATAACATGCTAAGCGATCAAGTCCAGCTGTTTATCTGGCTGCTGATCAGCTTACTGCTGGTACGCACAGCTCTGAGCTTTTTTATGGTTCCCTATTTAGCTATGGGTGCTGAGATTACCCACGACTATCACGAACGTACACAGCTGGCTGGGATGCGCACAAATGTGGCCTGGATTATTGGTACGCTTGCCTCGGCCACCGCCCTGATTTTTTTATTCAATGATGAAAGTGGCTTAGATGGCCGCTTCATCATCGACAATTACCGTTTTTTTGGCTGGGTCAACGGCTTCCTCGTCGTGTTGTTCAGCGTCATCTGCATTGCCGGCACTTGGCAATACATTCCCATGCTCGCCGGTGGCGAGGTGCATGCCGGCAACAATATGTTGCGCGATGTGTTCAACACATTTCGCAACAAGAACTTTAGATACATCGTGATCTTGGATATGGGGTTGGGTGGTATCGGCAGTATTACCGCTACATTGCTAATGGTGACTTATACCTATTTTTGGCAACTGGATGCAACTCAGACTTCCTTACTGTTTGCCGGTCCCATTATTCTCGCTGTTCTGTTGTCGGCTGTTTTTTCTGGAACACTGAATCGACTATTTGAAAAACAACAGTTACTGCGCATGACCTGCGCTATGACCACCATCAACCTACTCTGGCTGACACCGTTGAAATTGTTTGACCTATTACCAGATAACAGCACGTTTGTTTTTACCTTGATCTACGTCAACTGGGCAGTACATATGACGATGACTATTCTGCGCGTGATCACCGTTCACTCGCTGCTGGCAGATATCGTGGATGAGCAGGATTTGGCCACTGGAAAACGTCAGGAGGGCGTTGTTTTTGCTGTGGCTTTTTTTTCCTCCAAATTTATGGGCGCCTTTGGCTACTTAACGGCAGGTCCGTTTTTAGACTTGATAGGCCTGCAGGCTGGGGCTCAACCAGGTGAAGTATCCAGTACGGTAACGTGGGGTCTCGGCCTGATTATAGGCCCAGGGCTTGCGATTATCATGCTGCTACCCATGTGGATGTCATTCAAAGTGAATATGAGTCACGCCAGTCAATTGGAAGTTCGCCAGGCCCTGTCACAACGACAACAGGCAGCCAAAAGCGGCGACAGCCCCCTATCAGCAGACCAAGAGCCCACTGAGAGCCGAGTTTAATCAGCAAGGTGTCACTAAAACACCACACGGAATAAGTATTGAGGCGCCCCAGTGCGGAAATGGAACGAAATAGATCTGAGATGGTAGCGATACGCGAATGATGTCTGGAGGAAATTGGTGGTGTTTGTAGGTGTACATTGCCTGATTTTACCTATTATGGCGACTTAACTTGGCAACACCCACGAGCTTTTTACTTAGCCCTCATTGCTACGCCACAGGCTAATGGCCAATAATTAACGTGATAGCGCCATAAACTAGAGGCTGTTGAGTAAATTGATTTCTTCACTTCGCCTAGCGTTAAGTTCGGGGCTGGAATCAGACGCGAGCGGCAAAAGTATTATTTCTAAAACCTGATGGCAGTATTGATTCAAATCGATATAGCCATTAACCCAGTCAAGTCGCCCGATCCGCTTGCACTTGCGAACTCTTTTCATAGTTGTACTGGGTTCGATTTTTCCTAAAAGCAACCCACTCCCGGACCACTCTTTTGACAATGTTGCCACTTTTAGTGCTTGCTGAAAGAATCCATTAGGCAATTTAGGATGTAACATTCCTTATTTCTCTGCCGAAATATAAGCGGCGCTAAAAAATCTGTATTTTTATCGTATTAAGTAACTTGTTTACCGACAAAAATCGTTGCATTTTCTATAGGGTTGTTAGGGGGAAAGAACAGCCAAGCCGTTTATATTTTCAATTAAATTCGCAACCAACTTGTTAACCATGTCATTTTTTCCAAATAAGACGAAAATCGTTGGGGTTGATACCCAGCATCGCTGGCAAGCGGGTTTATCGTAAACTCCTCCATTTCATCTGACGCGATTAGGTGCACGGCAAGAGCCAGAATTCGTTGCCGACGCAACTTTATTTAAACTTGGCGAACGATGTTTCTCCGAGCTATGTCTAAGTTTTCCATGATGAACTCTATATAAGATTTGACGTTTAGGCAGGTACGAGTTTACCCCCTTTGCTTTTTTAACGGACGAGCAATTCGCCTTCCTACGTTGCTCCGCATACAGATTTTACTACCACTAAAATTTATAAATAAAATTTATAAATAAAATGCGTCATGCTAATTTTATTGTGTATAAAATCTATAGGCAATAGTCATAATGAACTCAATACATTTGCTAGCACCGCAAAAATGAAGGAAAGCCAACCATCACTTGTGTTCTCAACATTGGGCCGTCCTCGGGCATTATTAAAAACCGAACTCGCTAGGAACATGGTAACCATGTGGACTGGCTGTGAAGCTGGCTTAGAGCCCTTCATATTTTGTTTGAACACATCCAACCAAAAGCCAAGTGATAGTATAAATACCTCGAATGGGGGCTTTAATGTCAAATAAATTAAAATCTGGGCACCGTAAAAAAGTGGCATGCGGATTACTACCAGTGACACTAGTACATGCGGTAACCCTGGTCCTCGTGTTTGCGCTCGGTGGTTGTGCGGTTGTGCCAGGTGCCCATATATCGGGGGTTGATACGCGCGAAATGGACGATGTGAGCGGTAGTGCAGTAAATTTTATTCCGATTACTCAGAGCCTGATCCACGAGATGCAGCAACGGAAACCCTGGACTGTGCAAGTGGCGACTTATGTTGACGAATCGGATGCTAGAAAAATACAGAGGGTACTCTTATCTGAAGGATTTAATGCGACCGCTAAGAGTATGACCATTAATGGCATGAATCATTACAGGGTCTATGTAGGTCCACAATCAGACAATAGCAGCGCTGATACTATTAAGAATTTAGTTGATTCGCGGTTTGGTTTAGAGAGTATTATTTTGGATCACGCGGAGGCAAGCAGTGACTCAAGCATGGCATTTACCGAGCAAATAAAGAGCTATTCTTATCTTGTGGGCAGCGGGGACATACTCAACATCACAGTTTGGGATCATCCCGAGCTGACCATCCCTCAAGGAGGACAAAGAACGCCCATCGAAGCTGGCAACGTCATTCACACCGACGGCACTGTTTTCTATCCGTACGTAGGCAATATTTTTGTAGTTGGCAAGCACGTCACCGAAATCAGAGCTTTAATTACTCTGGGCTTGAGTGGGTATATCAAAGATCCTCAGGTTGACGTGGCCGTAGCGGCCTTCAGATCTCAGCGCGTGTTTGTATCTGGCGCGGTGAACGACCCGAAAACGATTGCTGTGACCGACGTACCCATAACGTTGCTTGATGCGCTTAACTCTGCCGGTGGCCTGGCAGCCGACGCCGATTGGCGCTCGGCGACTTTGACGTCAACACGCGCTGGCGTTTCGATCAAAGAGGTAATCGATCTCTCAGCATTTTATAAAGAGGGGCTGTTGAATCATAACAGACTGCTCAGGTCCAACGATGCGCTGCACGTGCCGCGCAACGATGCGCTCAAAGTCTTCGTCATGGGAGACGTTATCAGCGCAGGAACGCAGCGAATTGATCGCAGCGGACTGACACTTGCCGAGGCGTTAAACGACGTAGGGGGTATCAATGAAGCCTCCGCCGACGCCTCTGGTATTTTTGTGCTGAGGGCGAACGATGCGGCTTCAAAAATGGTGGATATCTACCAGTTGGACGCTTCAATGGGCTCCATGCTTATTTTAAGCACGCAGTTCAGACTAAAACCCATGGACATTGTCTATGTTACCTCCGCGCCGGTCGCCCGCTGGAACAAGGTGATGCGCCAGCTCACTAGTAGCTTTAACGCCATCTGGGCAACGACTGCGGCGAGAAACGCCAACTAATTTTGGGGGGAATTTCCTACAATGGGTGAGAATAGAAAGGAAGGCATGCCATATGGCGTACCAAACAAATAAAGCACAGAAAGATCGTGGGATCTTTGACGATGCGATAGATTTCCGCCTGCTACTGGGTATCATACTGGAGGGACGATATATCATCGCGGCTTCTATTGCCGCGTTTATTACGGTGGGTGTCAGTTACGCTCTTCTTGCGACGCCGATATATCGCGCCAACAGTTACATTTTGGTAGAGGATGACGCCCTTGGCGTCCCAGGGCTCGACGACACCGCTGAAATAATCACTACTGATACCTCGGTTGCACAAGAGCTTTATCTTATAAAGTCCCGCACAGTTGTAGGCGCAGTAGTCGATGAGCTTGATCTCACTACACACGTTTCGCCTATTTATCTTCCGCTGATTGGAGCGCAGCTAGCGGGGCGTCACGCCAGCGCTGAACTTGCCGATGCCCCCTTTGGACTTCGCAACTATGCCTGGGGAGGTGAGAAACTTCACGTCTCTTCTCTACAGCTGCCTACTCGTCACCTTGGTCACTCCTTTGAGCTTCTTGCCCTCGGCGATCAGCAGTTTACTATGTCTTACGGCAATCAGGTTCTGTTAAAAGGCTCTGTAGGTGAGATGGCTCTGAGTCTCGATGGTGAGGTGGCGATCTTTATCGAAACCTTGATCGCGCGACCTGGTACCCGGTTCGAAGTCCGGAAAGCAGCCCGCTTCGAAACTATTATGGATCTGCAAGAATCTTTGCTGGTGTCTGAGAGAAGCAGGAATACAGGCATCATTGAGATCGCCCTTGAGGGCACCAACAAAGATTATATTTTAGAGGTCGTTGACTCAGTTGGAGTCCATTTTTACTCTCAGAACGTGAAGCGCCGAGCGACGGAGGCCGAGAGCAGTCTTAACTTCCTGGACAAGCAAATCTTAGGGGTCAAGACGGATCTTGCTAATTCAGAGGAGACCCTCAACGACTTCAAGAGTAAGCGTGGATCAGTTAATCTTCCCCTTGAGGCCGGAGCCGCTCTAGACGGCCTGGTCCAGATCGAGGCGGACATCAGCGCCATGTCGATAAGTGAAGCGGATATTTCGCGCCGTTATACAACCCAGCACCCCAGCTATATTTCATTTAAACGCCAGCAGGATAATTTGCAGCAGCAAAGGAGAGAGCTGCTAGACAAACTAGCTCAACTGCCCAATACCCAGAAGGAGATACTGCGTCTCACCCGTAACTTCGAGGCCAACCAATCGATTTTTATTTCGCTTGATAACCGTAGGCAGCAGCTGTCGATGCTGAAGGCTAGTAGAGTAGGTAATATTCGTTTATTGGATAGCGCCGTGGTTCTGCCGGATACGGTGGCACCCAACCGTCAGCTCATCGTGATGGTTAGTCTTCTGGTGGGGAGTTTATTTGGCCTAGTGGTTTTAGTCCTGCGATCTTTATTGAAACCAGGCATCATTGACCCGCATACATTCACCGAAATTGGCTTAACGGTCCATGCCACAATCCCCTTCTCTGATAATGAGCCGTCTAAGCATCCAACGAATGGGCCACTCAGGCCCATTAGCGGCAAAGAAAAGAAAGAGAAAAACTTGCCCAGCAGTTTTCTAGCGGATGACTACCCTGATGATTCGTCGGTTGAGGCGCTGAGGAACTTTCGAACCTGCCTACGTTTCTTGATGATGAATGCTAAAAACAACTTGGTGATGATCTCAAGTGGTAGCCCGGGTGTTGGCAAATCCTTTGTGACGGTCAACCTTGCTTCCGTCATCGCACAATCTGGGCAGCGTGTGCTGATTGTTGACGCTGATATGCGCAAGAGCTATTTACATCGCACATTCCATGTGAACCCAGAACATGGCTTGGCTGATGTCCTCGCTGGCACGTTGAGCGTCAGAGATGCCATCAAGGAGACGGCGTCGGATAACCTCCACTACCTGCCGAGAGGGAAGATCCCTAATAACCCTTCGGAACTTCTGATGGGCCCAATATTCAAAAAACTAGCCGAAAAATTAAGCGAGGCTTATGATTTGGTGTTCTTTGATACGCCACCCATTTTGGCGGTAACGGATGCCTCGATTATTGGCCCTCACTGCAGCACAAATATGGTGGTGGCTCGGTTTGGGACCTGCACGGCAGGTGAGATTGCCGCAGCACAAGACCGCTTTCATCATAACGGCGTTAATATTAAGGGGGTTATTTTTAATGCGGTTCAGAAAAGAGCCGGTGGTTACTATTATGGTGAGCCATCTTTCTAAAGCAGTAATCTGGGGGGATATAACAAAGCACCTACGGACGCGCTCGCTCACAGATCCAATAGCCAGCAGTTATTATCATCTGAAGCGATCGATGATTTACTGAGGGTCGAGTAAACGACTATGGGAAATAAAGGAGTCATCCGCCCCATCGATCACCAGTTAGGCATGCTACAGCGCGCGGTTGATGTGTTGCTGATTTTTCTTACGTTATTTGTAACTTTATCCATCTACCTTTCTTTAAGTGGCTGGAACGGCCAGTACACAATGACCGTATTAACCACCGTGACAATTTTTTATATCGCAGCCGAACATAACGGACTTTATCAGTCATACCGCTTCGAAAAGCTCACCGGGGAGTTGAAACCGCTTTTTATCGCTTGGTTGTCCGCGATCACTGGCCTGCTGTTTTTGGGCTACGCCCTTAAAGTCACCCACGAACTTTCTCGTGTTGTATTGGGTTGTTGGAGTATCTTCGCGCCTGCAACTCTATTCGCCTCGCGTGCTTTGTTTCAAGTAACATTAAGATATCTTCGTGGCAAAGGCTATAATAGCCGCTCGGTGGTGATTCTAGGAGTGAATGACAACGCGACTCATCTTGCCAAAAATATCCTCAGCCACCCAAAGCTTGGACTGGTTCTGAAGGGCTTTGTGTCGGATATTCATAGCGGCGATGTACTCACCCACAATAGCGAGACCCTGCGCGTTATTGGCGACTTGGATAACTTGTTAGCCATGGCACAAGCCGATGAGGTGGATGTGGTGTACATCGCCAGTAATGTCTGTGACCAGAATACTGTTGAAGAAACCATAGAAGCACTAGGTGACTCTACTGTTTCCATGTACTTAGTGCCTAACTTTTACACCGCGGACATTATGCAGGGCAACTGGGTAACGGTGGGGGATACTCCCACGGTAAGCATCATCGATACCCCCACGCTCGGCATCGATTCTTGGTTGAAGCGTGCCGAAGACATCGTTATCTCATTCGTCGGCTTGCTACTATTGGCGGTCCCTATGGCGATTATTGGTCTGGCTGTAAAGCTCAGCAGCCCCGGCCCTGCCTTATTTAAACAGAACCGTTACGGTATGAACGGCATGCCAATTAGTGTTTGGAAGTTTCGCAGTATGAACTTGGCTGAAAAAAAAGATGAGTTTTTGCAAGCCAAAAGAAACGATATAAGAGTAACAAAGCTCGGTAGCTTTTTGAGAAAGACCTCGCTTGACGAGCTACCGCAGTTGATTAATGTGCTGGTCGGAGATATGTCGATTGTGGGGCCCAGACCACACGCGATTGCACACAATGAAGAATTTCGTGGCAAAGTAAAAGGCTACATGCTCAGACATAAGGTCAAACCAGGTATAACTGGCCTTGCGCAGATCAATGGGTATCGAGGAGAGACCGACACGGATCATAAAATGGAGGCTCGGATTCGATATGATGTGAGATATATTAACAACTGGTCGCTTTGGCAAGATCTGGTGATTGTTGTGAAGACGCCTTGGGTGTTGTTTGCTTTCAGCGATAGGACTTATTAATTGCACACTTTGCAATGTGCAGACAGCGACCTTAAAGCAATGCGTATATTACTTTACTTTAACTTGCTAAAGATTTACCGCCAATTTCACCAGATGCGTTTGAATTCAAAAATTTTAATGAGATTTAACCAGAGATTCGTCAAATGATTACAGAGGCAATACATCGAGGCGACGCAGGGGCATCTATAGGCCCCAACGTCGCATTGTTAGAAGCGGGGATATTTATGCGAGCAATCAAAAACAGCTTCAGGTCATACGTATCATTCTTAAATGAGGCCGTTTGGTGGCTTTGCTGGAATGATCAACCAGCGCTAAGGCACCTCGAAAAACTCTCAGTGAACAGTGACTGTGGCCAATGTTTTTTAGGGGATACGAGACTATAATGAATTTATTAGGCTTATACCGTTTTTACAGACTACGCGTAGAGAAAACGTTAGGTCTTTATAAGCACTATCGATCATGCTTCGATAAGAATAAATGCGTTTTTATTCATATACCAAAGTGTGGCGGGATTTCGTTGGTGGAGGCCGTTTATGGGGATTCTCGTTCACAGCATTCAACATGGCGTGATTTTTTAATAGAGGACCCTATAAAATTTGATTCGTATTTTAAGTTCGCCTTTATCAGAGACCCTGTTAACAGGTGCTACTCTGCCTACACTTACTTGAAAAAAAGCGGACGAGGTCCTTTGGATCTTTACTGGAACGATCGTCACATAAAAAAATATTGTTCCTTTGATGATTTTGTTCTACGCGGACTTGAGGGCGCGATAGCAAATTCGGCTGAGCACTTTATTCCGCAGCATAAATTTATTTGTGACGATGCTGGAAAGGTGCTCGTGGATTTTGTTGGAAGAGTCGAGCGAATGCAAGAGGATTACCAGCATCTTGCAGATAGGCTTGGGATAACAGCAAAGCTAGAATTAAGGAACGCCACTGGAGAAGAGAGTGCCTATGTCCCTAGCGCAAAAGTGCGGTCAACAATAAGACGTTTGTACCATAAGGATTATGAAATCCTAGGATATGCGCATTGAATAGCCAGAGATCAATGACTTCCATGAATCCCTTAAATTCTGAGTGAAAGGCATGATAAAAGTTCCCAGTTTCTTAGTTGTCGGAGCGCCGAAAGCGGGCACAAGCTCGCTGTATCAGTACCTTCAAAAGCACCCAGACATCTATCTCCCGGACCAAAAGGAGCTGCATTACTGGAGTAGTGCGGCACTCGCTGAAAATACGTCAGGTCCCGGTGATCAATATTCTCTGCTGAATGTTGTGACGACCTGGCGGTATTATTGCCAACATTACAAGGCGGCCGCGTTGGAAAAGCAATTGGGCGATGTGTCGCCCTCATACTTGTATTTCTATAATAGAGTGATCCCTGAGCTAAAACGTCAGTTACCCGCCGTAAAAATTATTATCATGCTGCGAGATCCGATCGAGAGGGCTTATTCCAATTACCTCCATCAGCAGCGATTAACCTACGAGCCGCTGTCCTTTGCTGAGGCATTAGATTGCGAGTTAAAGAGGAGCAACGCAGGGTATTCAGATTTTTGGCGATACGCAGCCCATTCCCAATATTTCTTGCCGTGTGTCGCATATGTGAAGGCCTTTGGCATTGCTAATGTTCACTTTATTACTTTTGAAGAGCTGAAAGATAATCCTTCTGATGTAATGTCTAACGTGTTCTCGTTTTTAGATGTGGATGAAAATTTTCGTCCAGACAACCTAGATAAGATTTACAACTCTGGAGGGCGCTTTAAAGAGAGTCTTCTGATGCGGTTTTTGTTGAGGCCAAGCCGCTTTAAATCTTATTTTTATAATAGTCTGAATGAAGAATGGATTCAGGCTTACAGGTCCTTAAAGTTGAAGTGCACTTCTTCCCAAAAGTTGCCGATTCCCGAAATTCCCCGTGAAGTGAGAGCGCAGCTCACCGCCCTTTTCAGGGACGATGTAGAAGCTCTGTCGTCAAAATATGACGTTAACGTAAAACTTTGGTCTGGGTATGATGGCAAGTAAAAAAATAGATCTTTCAATCATTATTGTTAACTACAATGGGCTTCAATACCTAGACGACTGCGTGTCTTCGATTGAACTTAAATGCATTGGTTTGTCATATGAGGTCATATTCGTTGATAACAAATCAACCGATAGCAGTGTGGCTTTTATCTGTTCTCACTATTCCTGGGTAAAGGTCATAACGAGCGATACAAACCTTGGTTTCTCTAAAGGAAATAACTTAGGGGTGGCAAGTAGTAGCGGCGAAAACCTATTACTACTTAACAGCGACACTGTTTTATTAACGGAATTACGCGTGTTCATGGATATAATTAGGACAGAAGATATTGGGGTAGTTGGTGCCAAAATGTTTGGCACCAATAATGAGCCTAGACGATCGTTTGGTCGATTTCCAAGTGCGTTGATGATGCTCAAGTTGTCTCGAATGTATTTCGATACTCGTGGATCTGACAAAGGCATACTTGATGTCGACTGGGTTGAGGGCTCATTTTTATTGACTCGACGATCTGTTTGGGAGTTGGTTGGGGGCTTGGATCCCGAATATTTCATGTACGTTGAAGACGTTGATTATTGTAAGAAGGTTTCAATTCACGGCTACAGGCGGATTTGTAATCTCGACTCAGGCTATATTCATTATGGGGGTTACGGTGAGACTAGACAGGGATGGCTAAAAGACGGCTTTAGGATTTATGCCAACAACTTCTCTCGTGGTTACACGTTAACGATATTTAATTTTTTTATTACGGTTGGATTTGGGCTGCGCAATGCTAAACGCTATTTACGAAAGTTTACTTAGATCGACTGGCAAGTTCTACAAAGTAGACTCACGAATTCCATCGCGCTTGCTCTTAGGGACACTATTACAGCGCCTTATCATGGTCTCGCGGGGGCTCTTGAAAATTAACAGGAAAGTCTTCTTGGGGCGAGGCGTCAGCATTAAAAACAGATCGCAATTGCATATGGGGGCCGGGTGCACGATTGGCAATTACGCTTCAGTTGATTGTTATGGCGAAAACGGTGTCCGACTGGGTAATTCCGTGAATATCGGCGCAGGGACGATCATCAGTGTCACGAGCCATATGAGTAAATACGGCGTTGGCTTAGAGATTGGAGATAATACTGGCATTGGAGAGAACTCATATTTCGGCTGTACTGGCGGGGTTAAAATAGGTAGCGATGTAATAATGGGGCAGTACGTTAGTTTTCACTCGCAAAATCATAATTTTAGCCATCCAAATATGTTGATTCGTGATCAGGGTGTTACATCGCGAGGTATAGAGCTCGGAAGCAACATTTGGGTAGGTGCAAAGGCAACCTTTTTGGATGGCGCTAAGGTCGGCAGCGGCAGCATAGTTGCGGCTGGTGCGATGGTTAGCGGCGAATTCACAAGCGGGGTAATGATTGCTGGCGTACCAGCAAGAGTGATTGGCGCGGTAAACCCTCAAACTGATGTGCTATGACTTTATTTTCTTTTTATAAGCCACTGTTTTTTGGTTACTTGGTTACCCCGTTTATATTGTCTTCAGGACTTTATACCCTTGCTATGGCTCCCCTAGCTGCCATTACTGTGTGGCGAATCCCTTCTAAGAAACTGTTCGCTTTCATACTACCCTTATTATTAGTGTTTTTGATTTCCACCCACGGTCTATGGTCTAGTTTTACTTACTATGAAGTTTTTAAGGACTTTTGGTATTTGTTAAACCCCTTGCTGGCATTTTATGTCGGATGCTTTTTCTATTTAGCCTTGAGTCGCCAAGATTTCTACTACATTTTTTGCATCGCTGGAATTTTTCTTGCGCTTATGCATTTAGCGTATTTCGCCATTAATCCAGAGGTGTTGTCTCTTGGCGGGCGGGACATCAGAGACCTGGGAGTTAAAGGCAATCATATCGTTCCTTTTACAGTGGCTTTGCTGTTGTGGGGGGGCACAGGTAGATTATTTCACTTGCGGTTAGAGGCATTACTTTTTGCTGTTTTCTTATTGATTATCAGCGTGGCTCTCTCTTTCTCCAGAACGGGCTGGCTGATTTTAATTTTCTCTCTCTTTGTCTATTTTGAATTCTATAGAAAGCCGGCGTTAATTCTTTTTCTGGTGTTAATCGTTCTAATACTCAGTTTTTTGGTTGTGGGTGGCTATGAAACCAACAATCCCTTGCTGAATAAGTTTATGAATCCGACGTCAGAATTTATTCAGTTCGACAATTGGAATATATATGACATCAATAATAATTGGCGTGGTTACGAAAACTTTCTTACGCGTGAAGTTTTAGAAAACGCACCTTTTTTGACTCAGCTGTTTGGATTTGGCGCTGGCTATTCGCTCCCTTTGGATGTGACGATAAAGCTTGGTGGCGATGTCCATAGCGAAATTTTTATTTTGCACAGCGCCTATTCATACCTACTTTTAAAGACCGGCATTATTGGAGTTTTGTTGTATCTGTTTTTTTTACTACACCTTTTTTACATAGCAATCAGAGCACGAGATATGGAAGCTAGGTCTGTGCTCGTTATTGCCGGCATTATTTTTTTCACCAGCTTCGCTATTTCTGGGCTGTACAATAAAGTTCAAGCAATACCTTTCATGATCTTTCTGGGTTGTTCTATTAATATTTTTTGGGAAAGGAAGAGGTAAAGATTTGTCACAAGCGATCGTGTTCGTTCATCTTTTTAATGACTGTAGTGGGAGTCCTAAAGTACTTGCGCAAGTTGCCACTGCGTTGTCTGGCAAGGGCATTCGCACCGAGATGCTAACCAGTAGTTGGGGAGACGGGCCTCTGAGAGGAATTGCCGATACAGAGCGCACTGTTTTTTATAGGCGATCAGAAAACCGTTACATAACACTGTTTTTCGACATTCTGTCTCAACTGCACCTGTTTTTTGATTGTTTGAGGTATCTCAGGGTTGATGCCGTTTTCTATATCAACACGATGAGACCTACGGGAGCTATGTTAGCTGCGAAGTTGATGGGTAAGGTTGTGGTATGTCATATACATGAGACCTCGATAAAGCCGCTTTTGTTTAAGAAGCTTTTACGGTCAGTCGTCAGTCTTTGCGCATCTAAGGTGGTTTTTGTTTCAGATTATCTTCGCAAGGTTGAAGGTTTTGGGGTTGATGACGAGCGTGTTATCTACAATGCTATCGCAAAAAGCTTAAAGCCAAAGCGTGATAAGCAAAGCGCATTTGGTGTACTCATGGCATGTTCATTAAAAACATATAAGGGGATTTTTGAATTTCTTAATGTTGCGTCGGCTCTTCGCGAAGATCAATGTATTCAATTTACGCTGGTGCTTAATGCAGAGGCCGATGAGATCAACGAATTTTTTCAAGATGTAGAAGTGCTCGGAAATGTCCGCTTGTTGCCTAGGCAAACCGATATGAGCTCGTTTTATGCCGATGCAAGTCTTGTGTTGAATCTCTCAAAGCCCGATGAATGGGTTGAGACATTTGGGCTGACACTGCTGGAGGCCTTTTCATTCGGAGTACCGGTAATTGCGCCTGAGGTCGGCGGGCCAACTGAAGTGGTTAGAGAGGGTATGGATGGATATTTAATGGATTCATCCCGAGTAGCAGAAATCGCTGAAAAAATTCAGGAGGTCGCACATGATCGCAGCGAGTGGGAAAGACTTTCACTAAACGCTGCGAAACGTGCAGATGACTTTAAGTTGTCTGTTTTTGATCAAAGAGTGACAAGCCTTATGTCTGCTAAGTTGAGAGCGTTATGAGTAGGAGGCAGCTCGTTATTTTGGGTATTCGGGGTGTACCTGCTAGGCACGGGGGGTTCGAGACATTTGCTGAACGCCTTTGTTTATTTCTAGTTGATCAAGGTTGGGATTTGATCGTCTATTGTCAGGAAGGGGGTCAAGGTAAGCTACACGAGTCTACTTGGCGGGGGATAAAACGCGTTCATATTCCCATCAAAAATGAGAGCCCGCTTGGTACCATTTTGTTTGACCTGAGATCTGTATGGCATGCGAGAAAATATAAGTCCTTACATTTGACGCTAGGTTACAACACGGCATGTGTCAATATAGTACAGCGCATATATCGCATTAGAAATGTGATGAATATGGATGGTATCGAGTGGAAACGTCAGAAATGGGGACGTATTCTTAAAGCTTGGTTTTGGCTGAATGAGCGTTTAGGCTGTTGGTTCGCCAATCACTTAATCGCCGATCATCCACTAATAGAAGCACATCTGGCCACGCGTGTCTCACGAGATAAGATTACCATGATCCCCTACGGCGCAATAAGGGTAAGCGACGCTGATGAGTCTCTCATTGATCAATATGGCGTTGAAAAGAACAATTATTCAATAGTTATTGCTAGGCCCGAGCCAGAGAACTCAATTATTGAAATCGTCAAAGCTTTTTGTATGTGTCCTAGGAAGGGAAAGTTGCTTGTTCTAGGCAGTTTTTTCCCAGACTCCAATCACTACCACCGAGAAATCTTTGAAACGGCTAACGACAGTGTCATTTTTCCTGGCGCTATTTATGATGCGGATACCATTGCGGCATTAAGGTTTTATTCGCGTTTTTATATACATGGTCATCAAGTCGGCGGTACGAATCCTTCGTTGGTTGAGGCCTTAGGTGCAGGGTGTGCAATAATAGCTCACGATAACCCTTTTAATCGGTGGGTCGCTAATGAGAGTGCACTCTACTTTAGGGAGGTTGACCGTTTAAGCAATTTCTTCAGCGAACAATATATTGAGGATGATTATGTGGAGGAAAAGAAGTCCAAAGCGGTATTACAATTTCAAAAAGGCTTCGATTGGAATGATGTGCTCAGATCCTATGAGGCGATTTTGTCGATGCAGCAGAAAAGCGAGGCTAAGTGATTCCTTTGTTATATAAAAAAGGCATACGGTTGTGAGTCGAGATGACGAGACCAAAAGGTCTTCAGTCCGGTCGGCTTTTCTTTCCCCAAAAAAAACAAACCTAATGTCCCCGATGTTAGTTAAAATCGCTATTACTGGGTTGGCAAAGGGCGTTGCTGCGATAGTTGGTATTACGCTGACAGTTTCACTCTCTAGAGTGCTGGGTGCTTATGAGGCAGGCTTGTTTTTTCTGGGCCTGACTCTGCTAACGGGCCTTTCGATCGTCTTTCGATTGGGCTTGGATGATCTGGTTCTGCGCACTATGGGTGCAGAGTATGTCTCGGTTGCTTGCCAATCTAAATTAAATACGGGGCTGATTTGGATTGTTCTAGCCACAGTGCCCTTTTCTATAATTACGGTTCTCTTCGCAGACGCCATCTCGGTGGCGGTTTTCAAGAAGCCAGAATTCGCCGTGGTTTTGAAATACTGTATGTTGGCACTTCCGGCGACATCACTATTTATGTTGTTAGCGTCAGCTTTTCAGGGCGTACATCGTGTCGTCGCAGTAGTCGTGTTTCAGAACCTTGGGGTAAGCTTTATTTTCTTAACTCTTTTTGCCTTACTTTTTATCCTTAATCCTCATTCAGCGACGGTTGAAACGGCGGCCGCCATCTACTTTTTCTCTACAGTCTTGGTGTTGGGTTTTGGGCTTTGGTTATGGTTTCGACAACCCCAGGTGCAATTTATTTTCCCTGTAATTAAAAATCCTGAAATCTGGGAATCCAGTAGCAAAATGTGGTCGGCGAACGCTATGAGTGTCGCAGCTGCTTACGGAGGTATTTTAATTGCAGGGGCGTATGTGCAGTCTCAAGAGCTGGCTTATCTAGTTGCGGCACAACGTACAGCAAGTTTGATCGCTTTTGTTTTAGTGGTTGTGAATACGGTGATTGCGCCAAGTTATTCGCGTTTATGGAACGAGGGAGATTTACCGGCGATAAAGCGTTTAGCAAAAAAATCCACTCGAGCGATGCTGGTACTTTCGCTGCCTATAGTGATTGCCATGGTGCTATGTTCGGGCTTCATTATGAGTTTTTTTGGTGCGGGTTTTGAGAGTGGTGCTGAGCTGCTGGTGATTATTGCCGCGGGCCAGCTGATTAACATGGCGACGGGATCGGTAAGTTTTCTCTTAAATATGACGGGGCATGAGCGAGATATGCGTAACGTGACGATGCTCTCTGGCCCAGTAACAATTGTATGTGCGCTCTGGCTTACCGCTATGTGGGGTGTATTGGGTACAGCGTACGCGATCGCTTTGGGCCTAACTTTACATAATTTAGGCGCGCTATGGATTGTGAGGTGCCGATTGGGGTTTTTCCCTTTGGGTTAGTGTTTTTTTGTTTAGAAGAACGAAGTGTTAGTGCACCCAAAGAAGTAAAAGGTGTGTGCAAAGAGTTTGGCTTACCCGCAGGAATATTAAAAGGTTCGATTGCTAAAGCCAGTAAGAAAGCCAAATGATACAATATCGAGGCTGTAACAAATATTCTGTAACTTCTTATCATAAATTATTCTATTGAGGGTTAAATATAGGTAGATACAAATGAACAGAAAAGAACTTGTAGCTTTCGCTAAAGAAGCGGCCAAAGGCATTAAACCTCAGAAGACCTGAATAATTTCAGTCGAATGCTAAAGAAAATAACCGTTGAAGCTGCATTAAACACTGAGATGGATGAGCATTCAGGCTACGAGAAACATGCTAAGTCAGTAGTCAAAAATAGTCGTAATGGCATGACTTCTAAGCGTATAAAAACAGAAGATGGTGAGTTCGATCTCGACTCACTAAGTGATCTTGGTGGATCTTTTGAGCCCAAACTGGTCAAAAAATAAGTCTCTATTTACCTCCACGGATTTGAAAATTCTTTGGTTGTATGCTCCGGGCATGAGTACAACGGAAATGTTCAAGCCTTTGATGAATGTTACGGAGCAGACATCTCACCCACGCTTATATCGAGAGTGACTAGCGCCGTCATCGACAAAGTCGTTGAATGGCAATCACGACCGCTTGACACCATTTATCCCATTTAACCCATTATTTATCTAGATTGTTTTATTGTGAAAATTCGCCAAGACAAGCGGGTTATCAACAAATCCATCTTTTTAGCACTTTGTATTAATACCGAAGGCCAGAAGGAGCTAAGTTTTGGTTTAGTTTGCTGTCCGACCTGCTACATCGTGGTCTGGAAGATATACTTATAGCCGGTGTAGATGGCCTCAAAGGGTTTCTTGACGCGATTAATGCAGTTCTTCGACAAACCAATATTCAGATTTGTATCGTGCACATGGTGCGTAACTCACTTAAATATCTTTATTGGAAAGACTGTAAGGCTGGTACTACTGGTATAAAGAGTATGTAACGTTCAAGTATAGAGGAAGAAGCCTTGCTTGAACTAGAGCGCTTCAGAAACACTTGGGACGAGTAATACCTCCAAAGCAGTAAATCCCAGCAAGCCCATTGGCAGAAATCAAACAACATATTTAATTACCCTGCGGACATCCGCAAAGCGATTTATACGACCAACGCCATAGGGTCTCTCAATAGTGTTATCCATAATGCACTTAAAAACAAAAGATATTTACTAGTGACAATTCAGCTAAGAAAAAGGTGTACTTAGCTATTACCGAAGCATCAAAAGAGTGAGCTATGCCAATTCATAACTGGCGACAGGCGATGGTTCGCTTTATTATCGAGTTAGGGGACCACCTCGAAAACATCTTAAATAATGACAGTTACACAGAATCTGTTACAGGCTCTATGAGGTAAAACCTACTTGTGTAGTGGCTTGCTTCGGTGCCGATGGGTTTGTAAGTCATTGGTTTATATAGGAACAGATACCACTGCACTGGGCATCATCTGTGACTGTGACGTCGCCAGGTAGGTCACCTCCGCAAGCTGATAATCCAAATAGTATGATTACCCCTATACATTATAGTATTTTTTCATAATACTGCTTCTATTTGGTTTTATTTTTATACCATAAGCCATTGTAATATATATAAATTAGAAAACCATTGTGATTAACAAATGTTATATTTGTTAAGGTAGTGTTAACAGTTAACTAAGTGACATACTATTGCCTTTTCAGTCTGTTTGTAAAACTCATATAAACATCCCTTTAAAATAATGAAATACCGTAAGCTTATGACTTTCTCATGCCAGTACTTCAGTGATATCATTTAGTTATTGATTTAATTAGATGTTTACTATGCACAACTACACCCCCCAAAAACTTTATCTCGATAAAAAAACAATCTTAGTCACAGGGGCCGGCGACGGTATTGGAAAACAAGCGGCTCTGCACTATGCAAGCCATGGCGCAACTGTCATTTTGCTGGGTAAAACGGTAATAAAGTTAGAAAGTGTTTATGATGAAATAATAGATAATGGGGGAAATGAACCAGCCATTGTGCCGTTGGACTTAAAAGGAGCAACAGCAAAACACTACCAGGGTATGGCAAGCACTATTAGTGATCAATTTGGTTGTTTAGATGGCTTATTACATAATGCCAGTGTCTTAGGACATTTAGGACCCTTTTCACAAATTAGTGAACAAGACTGGCAAAATGTATTTCAGGTGAATGTCACCAGTCAGTTTTTAATGACCCAAGCGTTACTGCCTGCTCTGAAAAAGGCTGCTGATTCTTCAGTGATATTTACAACCTCAAGTGTGGGTTTAAAAGGAAGGGCATACTGGGGACCTTATTCTATTTCTAAATTTGCCACCCAAGGCATGATGCAAATATTAGCTGATGAGTATGATAACAGTAGCATTCGATTTAATTGCATCAATCCTGGCGCTACTAAAACGGCTATGCGAGCAAAAGCTTTCCCTGCAGAAAATGCAGATCATTTAAAAATGCCAGAAGAAATTATGTCGCTGTATTTATACCTAATGGACAATGAAAAAAGTACAGAGAATGGTCAGACGCTTGATGCGCAACCCAAGTAGGCTGATATGTGTTTTCATCCTGCAGCATTTTAAAACGTAGCTGACTTAAACAAAAAACCGGACAGTTAATGTCCGGTTTGTATAGTCCTTTAGTTTCCCTTAACATTGATCCATTTTCGCCCAAGTATCTCTGAGTCCTACCGCACGATTGAAGACTAACTTATCAACTCGGCTATCTTGGTCTTTGCAAAAATAACCTGTTCTTTCAAATTGAACTGGTTCATTAAGTTCTGCATTAACAAGGCTAGGTTCAATGATTCCCTGTTTAACAACTAAGGACTCTTCATTGATACAAGCTAATAAATCTTCTTCTGCTGCAGGATTGGGTACTTTAAATAATCTGTCATACAAACGTATTTCAGCTGGAATACCCTTTGTTGCCGACACCCAGTGTATAACCCCTTTCACCTTTCGCCCATCAGCAGGATCTATACCTAAGGTATCTTTATCGTAGCTACAGTAAACAGTGGTGATATTACCCTGCTCATCTTTTTCAACTCGTTCAGCCTTAATGACATAGGCATTTCTTAAACGCACTTCTTTGCCAAGCACTAAGCGCTTAAATTTTTTGTTGGCTTCTTCTCTAAAATCATCAGCTTCGATAAAGATTATTTTGCTGAAAGGCACACTTCTATGGCCCATAGTTTCATTTGCTGGGTGGTTTGGTGCAATTAGGTTTTCGACATCATCACCTTCATAATTTTCAATTACCAGTCTTAGTGGCTCAAGCACCGCCATCGCTCTGGGCGCATCAGCATTTAACTCATCTCTTAGACAAGCTTCAAGCATAGACATTTCAACCATGTTATCGATTTTAGTCACACCGATACGTTTACAAAACTCTCTCACAGATGCCGAGGTGTAACCACGTCGACGCAAGCCTGCCAATGTTGGCATACGTGGATCGTCCCAACCATTAACCAGATTTTCGTCGACTAGTTGAATTAATTTACGCTTGCTTAGCACTGTATATTCAAGATTAAGTCTTGAAAATTCATATTGATGAGGTGTAGTTTCAATGCTGATATTGCTTAGCACCCAATCATATAAACGTCTGTTGTCTTGAAATTCCAATGTACATAAAGAGTGGGTAATACCCTCAATCGCATCAGAAATACAATGGGTAAAATCGTACATAGGATAAATACACCAATTGTCACCTGTTTGGTGATGGTGGGCAAACCGAACTCTGTACAAGGCAGGGTCGCGCATGCACATAAAAGAAGAACTCATATCAATTTTGGCTCTAAGTAGACACTCCCCTTCCTTAAACCCACCTCTGCGCATCTTTTCAAATAAGGTTAAGTTTTCGCTTACAGAGTTATCACGATAAGGACTATTTTTACCTAGCTCTTTTAGAGTGCCACGCAACTCACGCATCTGTTCTTGGCTTGAAAAATCCACATAAGCCAAACCTTTATTTATTAATTCAATTGCAAAGTCATAGAGTTGGTCAAAATAATTAGATGAATAACGCACATCACCATCCCATTTAAAACCTAACCAAGATACGTCTTTTTGAATAGCATTAACGTAGTCTATATCCTCTTTTTCAGGGTTAGTGTCGTCAAACCTAAGGTTACATTGTCCTCGATAATCATGGGCAATACCAAAATTAAGACATATAGACTTCGCATGGCCAATATGCAGGTAACCATTTGGCTCAGGCGGAAAACGAGTCTGGATATTAGTATGTAAACCTTCGTTAATATCTTTATCTATGATTTGACGAATAAAATTGGTCGGACGACTGTCAGCCTCGGCCATTAATGCACCCTCTTGGTAAAATTAACGAAATATATGGTATTTATTATACCAGTATCAAATATGAACATAACACTTTTTATAGGCGTGTTAGGTATTTCCCTGACTTCTCTGTGTCCATCGCGTATTAAATAGTCACGCCAGCATGGTTAACCAAAGGTAATGCTGCAGGTGATTGTAATTTTTCTCTTAACCAATCGGGTATGGGTGTTTTTTGATAGGTTTGGGTGTCGACCATTACATAAGTAGTGGTGCTTTTAGCTATGATTTTTTTTGATGCAAAGTCGCTGATCATTATCTCAAAAGCATAAGAAGTATTGCCAAGCTTTTGTAATGACACTTCAATGGCCAAAACATCATCGAACTTTGCTGGCGAATGCCAATCAATATGCAAACTCACCACTTGGTTGTCTAAGCCTTTATCCAACAAAGCTTGAAAACCACCTACTGCTACTCTGAAGTATTCTGTTAAAGCAATGTCAATATAATCAGCATATCGTGCATTAAATACAACTTGTTGAGCGTCACATTCACCATATCGAACTCTTAATAATAAAGTGAACTGATTTTTGACCGTTGATATGTTTGGCTGCGCGGTGTTATGCATTATTTTCCTTAATGAAATCGGTGTTTTTCTTCTGCTTCTGAAGGGTCATCAACTTGCCATTCATCGCCTATGTCTATGTCATCTTGCGAGCTACTTTCTTCCCATTCATAGCGTTTTACCGCAGGTTTAGGATCACTGTCACGCCATATTAAAGCGGCAACAACACCCGCTAAGGCACCGAAAAAATGATACTCGAAAGAAATACCTTCTTCTCTAGGAAAAATCGTCATTGTCATACCACCGTAAAGTAAAAAAGCAATCATCATTATAGCGACTGAACTTTTATCGCGGCGGAATATACTGGCCACAAACAAAAAGAAAAATAAACCATGTGTCACACCACTAGCGCCTATGTGGTTAACCTGTCGGGCAAAAAACCACACACCCAGACCGGACAAAATCCACACAAAAATTAACACCTTCCACCAAGAATTAGGATAACCATAATACAAAAAACTAGCTAAAATAAGGATCGTAAAAGTATTATTAAAAATATGTTCCAAAGAACCATGTACTAAAGGCGCTGTTATAATACCTAACATACCTTGTGTATCTAAGGGCACCAATCCCATAAAAGATAAATTCAATCCGAACAAAATTTCAGCAGACTTTAAGCACCACAGAAAGGTAATTGCTAATATTGAATAGAGGATACTTTTAGACAAGCGTTTATTATGTGTCATGAACTTGATATTGGGCAGAGTCATTAATTTTAAAGAGGCAGAAGCAAAATGAACTTGTAAACTACTAATAATAAACTTAACACAAACCGAACATTTTAAAGTGCATCACGTTACCTAGATAGACAAATAAAACTCACAAGCAAACCTTTCATTAAGTCTTATCTTAAATACCGGGCTTTGATTAACATTGAACATCCATAGATGTCACTATCCAAATAGCCTGAAGATCTATACTTAGATTGCTGAATTACTAATATTGTTGTGTGTTGCATTTATCTAAACTTCTTAATAGTCATGTCATGATGTCGGTTTACCGAGATATGATAGAGGTAAACACTAAATTCGTATGAATATAAAGTTGCTAAAGCTTCTGCCTGGCAGGGTCGGATTATACTTTAGTTGGTTTTTTACCAAACAGTATTCCCGCTCTAAACTTGCTATCCCAACCCGTTCGCATTATTTTGCCAGCACCGCTGCCTTTAAGCGGGTGGGCTTTGATTAAATTAAGTAGCGCACATCTGAATGGGCCATGTTTTTCGCCCCATCCTCGGCATATATCTGACGTTCATCTTCCCTGAACGTCACGTCCAGCATCGAATTTTGGCCAGTTCCGATGGCTTAGTAAATGGATTATTCTATTTGCCATGGGGTAATGACGCTGTTTGTTTAATAAAAGGGACTTTGGGCTTGCGTAAATCAATCACTAGTGTTTCTGAAATTTTATCTTGAATCGCTTGACGATTAGGATCCCAAAAAACCTGCATGAACCCTGTAAGTCCCGTTGCAAAACCAGCAGCATATCCACCGTAACGGCCAAAGCTTTCCCACAGGTTTAAAGGTGTGTTGTCTAGTTTAATTACCTTCATACCCATCATTTTTTTCCCCGGTGTTTGACCTTTCCACCATGCAGTGAATATACTGAAATAAAACGCTGCCCATCCAAGCCCAAGACCAAATTCTTCGACTAATTTTTTTAACCAATTAATTAAACTTTTATACTGAGTATAAGGCTTGTCCTTTTCTAAACTGCTTTCGACTAGCTTAGTAGGGGATCTTTTTAATAGATGCTTGCTCAGCGATTTTATTATCATTAGCAGTTTTCTTTGTATCGACAAATTGTTGTAGATGGGCACTCAACTCCGTTTGTTGCTCGTTAGTAAGGTTTTTAGATACTGAGCCTAGATACCCTTCCAACCCCCCCTCTATGGCATCTCTATTTAAACCAATAGCAACGACATCTTGTACAAGTTCTTCTCCTAAAGATTGAAAACAATCATAGGTTGGCTCGCACTCACCTTGTGCAACCTGTTGTTTTATGGCTTTGGTTTTAAGCAAAAACTTTGCCGTTAAAGCCACTAACGTTATTCCTTCCACTGTATTGACCGTGTTTACTGAAGCATCAGATGAATCTCGATCAGGAGAGTTGTCGTCATTAATCTCATCAACAATGCCCAAAGCCACAACAAATAATAATAACGCCACTAGTAGCCTAAAAAAATTCGAACCCCGTTAAAACGTTTTTTAGTCTTTAATCTATTACCGGCTCTAAAAAAGGTCCAAGCAGCGACTGCAGCTAAAACTAAGCTGTTGACTTGTGTTAACAAAGTAATAAAAAACAAATCTATGAGTGAACCAAATCCCCGGCGAAACGGTCCTGCAAGCGGTATACCCAGCAAATCGTCAGCTACAAAAAAAGCATATGGCGTGACAATTTGTCGGGTTTCTTTGCGAGTTAAATCCGCAATACTTTGGGTATTATCTGTCGATTCAGACTCTATATTATTATCTGATTAACTCGCTTCTAAGGTGATGTGTTTTTCCATAACCGGTTCTTTCATACACTTCTTTTAGTTAGGCTTTTTATCCCCTCTCCTATCCCATCTAACGTTAGGGGATACATTCTGTCAGTCATCAATCCTTTCATTATGCTCACTGAGGCATAATAATTCCAATACTGATTTAACTGCGGATTAAGCCATATTGCATTTTCAAAATGATGAAGTAAACGTTGCATCCAAACAGAACCAGCTTCTTCATTCCAATGCTCTACGCTACCACCTGGATATGTTATTTCATAGGGACCCATAGTGGCATCACCCACAAATATCAGTTTATAATCAGCGCCATATTTGTGAATAACATTAGCAATAGGTATGACTTCTGACTCACGCCTTTTATTGTCTTTCCAGACACCTTCGTAGACGCAATTATGAAAATAAAAATATTCAAGATGTTTAAATTCTGTATGCACAGCTGAAAACAATTCTTCACATTCTTTAATATGGGCATCCATCGAGCCACCCACATCAAAAAACATCAACACTTTCACTGCGTTGTGACGCTCTTTAACCATATGAATGTCTAAAAACCCAGCATTTTTAGCCGTTGCACCAATAGTAGTCGGTATATCTAACTCTTCAGTTGCGCCTGTACGGGCAAACTTACGCAGTTTACGCAGCGCAACCTTAATGTTCCGTGTGCCTAACTCAACATCACCCGCTAGATTCTTAAATTCTCGTTTATCCCACACTTTTGCTGCGGAAAAATTTCTATTGCCTTCCTGACCAATACGCACACCTTCTGGATTGTATCCATTAGCACCAAAAGGTGATGTACCGCCTGTACCAATCCATTTATTGCCTCCTTGATGACGTTTTTCTTGCTCAGCTAGACGTTCTTTAAGAGTTTTCATCAACTCTTCAAGACCACCCAGTGCTTTAATTTGTGCTTTTTCTTCCTCGCTGAAATGCCTTTCCAATGCATTTTTTAACCACTCTTCCGGTATATCCTTACCAAACAAATCAATACTTTGCACGCCTTCAAAATAGTCAGCGAATGCACGATCAAATTTATCAAATTGACTTTCATCTTTAACCATGATCATTTTTGATAAAAAATAAAAGTCATCAATATTGGCAAATATGACACCTTTTTCTAACGCGTTCAGCAAATCCAAAAGCTCTCTTAGACTCACTGATAAGCCGTAATCTCTGAGTTTAAAAAGGAAATCAATTAACATTAACGACGCGCCATAAAGACCAGTTTTTCGAATAGATGGATATCTTGCTCATTTTTTAACAACGCGCCATAAAGCGGAGGAATACTTTGCTTACCGTCTTTATTTTGTAATGCCTCAGCCGGTATGTCTTCAGCCACCAATAATTTCAACCAATCTAATAATTCTGAAGTAGATGGCTTTTTACGAAGGCCAGGTACATCACGTAGATCAAAAAATGATTCCAAAGCTTGATTTAGTAATATTTTTTTTATCTCTGGAAAATGCACATCTACTATTTGACGCATTTCTTGAGCATCAGGGAACTGGATATAGTGAAAGAAACAACGGCGTAAAAAAGCATCGGGTAATTCTTTTTCATTGTTCGATGTGATGATCACAATAGGACGTTGTTTAGCTTTAATTAATTGTTGAGTCTCATAAACAAAAAACTCCATTTTATCCAGCTCTAATAACAAATCGTTTGGAAACTCGATATCTGCTTTGTCTATTTCATCAATCAATAATATGGTGCGCTTTTCTGCATCAAATGCCTGCCATAATTTACCTTTGACAATATAGTTACCGATGTCATGTACTTTTTCATCACCTAATTGCGAGTCACGTAAACGCGATACAGCGTCATATTCATACAACCCTTGTTGGGCCTTAGTCGTAGATTTAATATGCCACTGTATCAAATTGGCATCTAAACTTTTTGCTAGCTCTTCTGCCAACATAGTTTTACCCGTGCCTGGTTCACCTTTGATCAACAACGGTTTTTGTAACGTGATAGCCGCGTTGACAGCAAGTTGCAACTCACGACTAGCAATATATTTTTCTGTACCAATAAACGCCATGTAAAACCTCAAACTTTATTAACAATTGATTAACCATAAGATATAGCGAAAAAGCTCTTAAAATCAGACCTCACCCTCTTATCTCGAGTTACGAATATCTTTATGATAAAACAGTTTTACACTCTATATGTATCAATAATATTTATATGGCCTATTGTTGTTTTTTATATATAAAAAAAAACAGGCTATATCAATATTCAATCTCCAGTGTAACAATCAAAGATTATTCGTAAAAATATAATATTAAGTAAGGAAATAACAATGCAAGTATACGACGACCATTCACTCGCCATTGGTAAAACACCTTTGGTCAAACTTAATCGTGTTACAGGCGGTAATGTTTACGCAAAGATTGAATCAAGAAACCCAAGTTTCAGTGTTAAATGCCGCATTGGTGCAAATATGATTTGGGATGCTGAAAAAAAAGGATTACTTAAACCAGGCAATGAAATTGTTGAGGCAACTAGTGGCAATACTGGTATAGCCCTTGCGTTTGTTGCGGCATCTAGAGGTTATAAAATCACATTAACCATGCCTAGTTCAATGAGTTTAGAGCGTCGTAAGTTACTTAAAGCCATGGGAGCAAATTTGGTTTTGACAGAAGCGCCTAAGGGTATGAAAGGTGCTATTGCTGCTGCCAATGAAATTGTTGCTTCTGATCCATTAAAATATATCCCTATGCACCAGTTTGAAAACCCAGCAAATCCCGAAATACATGAAAAAACCACTGGCCCTGAAATTTGGAATGATACAGATGGAAAAATTGATATCTTTGTAGCGGGTGTAGGCACAGGAGGCACTATTACTGGAGTAAGCCGGTATATCAAAAACACTCAAAACAAAGCCATTACCACTGTGGCCGTTGAACCCACGGACTCGCCGGTTATCACACAAGCCAAAGCAGGTGAAGCTCTCACTCCAGGACCACACAAAATTCAAGGCATAGGTGCAGGTTTCATACCTGGCAACTTAGACTTAGATATGCTGGATGCGGTTGAACAAGTGAGTAATGAAGATTGTATGGCCATGACGCATCGGTTAATGAAAGAAGAAGGTATTTTAGCAGGCATATCTTCAGGTGCGGCAGTAGTTGCAGCCAAACGTTGGGCAGAGAAACCTGAAAATGCAAACAAAATCATAGTGGTTATTTTGGCCAGCGCATCAGAGCGTTATTTAAGTAGTCCTTTATTTGCAGGTGAGTTTTCTGAGTCAGAAAATGTCCAGTAATAGTATGAACTTGTCAGTTAAGTAGTTAATGTTGACATGAATTTGATAGGGAGGTTAGTGTCTCCCTAGTAATTTGGATATTAAAATTCGGTAAGATAAAAACATTAGAGTAAGTTTGTTACTGTTATTTGTAATTCTTCAACTATCAAGATGGAAATTATTATGTTAAAAAAAATCATTTTTATCTTAATATTTACTGTGCATTTCAGTGGATGTGACGAGTCCCCCTCGAAACAAGGTGGTGGTAAATTTGGTATGTTAAATAGTGCCAATCCTGAATATGCTGCGATTGAATTTTTTGAGCATATTTACCGTGACAAAGGGCTTGAAGGTGCTATAAAGCTAAGCTCACCTAAAATGAAACGCTTAATACGTTCCTATCACACCAACAAAGGTGTCCAGAATCACTTGCTAAATATGCGTTTCGATAAGGTATCTATAAGTTCTAAAACACGCAGTGCAGGCAGAAAGGAATTCGCTAAAAAAGCACAAATATCCTTATTTTTTGAGGGAGAGTTAAATGGCGACATATTGAAAGATATCCGTACTGTCAAACTGGTAAAAACAGATAATATCTGGACAGTAGATGAGGTCAGTTTGAATTAGGCATAGTTTTCTATAGCTTTTTAATTTATTTTTGCCCCCAACCCGTTAATCATTTCATCGTCAACTAATCTAGTAGCATCATCGCCGTTTTTTACCTTAAAGCTCATTTTCCATTATTGTTTTTAATTCTACAATTAAAGTCTCGTTTTTATCACTGCATGGGTTTTACTTGGTCACTTTTGGCAAATTGCTTGTAGAATGTAGCCTAAATTTAATAGGTGTCTTAATTGTTGTGGCTTTGAAGATTAATACAAGGAAAACTCAGCTGAATTACAAGTCAATCAAGCGCCACGTATTCACAATTGGGCTAATATCAATGAGCGGTTACCTTTAGACTAAACCTTAAACAAAATAAAAAAGTTAGTATTTGGCTGAACATGAATTTTACCCTCATAAAAATGAGGCCATGTTATCGGACCTATTTCTAAGCCATAATCAGGGTTTCCCCAACGACTGTACCGATGAATTTAGACCTAAGCCTGTCTCTATAATTTTAACTGATTTACTATATTCTAAAAATAAATCAATAACATGAACGGAAGCTAACTTATCCAAATAAAATTAGGTAACATAGCTTCATTGACAATTTAACAAAATAATATGTCCTATTTACCTGTAAATTTAAAATACAGCCTAATTCCCTTGTTAATAGTAATCGTTAGTATTGTTTTGGCCCTTACCGAGCCAATGAGCAGTAATTTTTTCGCTTATGACAGAAATCAGCTTAATCATTTTCAGTGGTGGCGTTTAATAACAGGGCATTTACTGCATACTAACACCTCACATCTGTTATTAAACCTAACAGGATTAACCTTGTTATGGGCATTGCACGGTCATTACTATAAAATGCATCGCTACTTGATTCAATTTTTAGTGTTGTGTTTGGGGACATCTTTAGGCATATATTACTTTGCACAGCAAATGCAGTGGTACGTTGGTTTGTCTGGTGTACTTCATGGTTTGTTTGTCATTGGCGCTTATTTTGATATTCGACAAAAATTAAAGACCGGATGGATAATGTTTATAATTGTGTGGGTTAAGGTTATATACGAACAAGTATTTGGAGCCAGCGCAGATGTTGCCAAACTTATAGAGGCTAATGTCGCGGTTGATGCTCACTTGTTTGGAACAATCTCTGGCTGCATTATAATCATGTATTATTTGCTAGTAAATAACGCTCAACTAGCGCAGCAAAAGCCATAAAATAAGTGGTTAACTTTCCTATTAATAAAACACAATAAATACAACACATATTGAGACTATTTAGATATTCATCATGGCGCTATATCTAGAAGTATTTGAAACGTTAATAGATAAGAGTAAACAGTGAAAATATTCAAGTTAAAAGCTCTCACCACGCTAAACATCATATCCAATGATCTCAAAGTAATAACTGAAAGCACTCCATATTTCTGAGCATTACAACTTGTATCACTATTAGGTTAACAGACTACTTTCATAATGATTGTATGATTTGACAAGGCTTATTTATCATACTGTTCCTTAGCAATCTCAGGCGCAACTCTGAACCTGAAAGCCTCACCACTATCAATAATTATGTTCACTGTCATCATTAAAAAGAGTGTGCAAAATCAGAGTGCCGTTCATGACAATTAACAACATATTTATAAATTAACTTCAAACAATTTATAGATCCTACGATACTCGTCCAACCATGAACTGGGTTGCACAAAACCGTGTGATTCAACTGGATAAACTGCCGTTTCAAAATCTTGTTTTTCTAATTCAATCAAACGCTGAACTAGCCTCACCACATCTACAAAGAATACGTTACTGTCTATCATAGGTGCATTAATTAGTAATGGTTTTTCCAGACCTTCAGCAAAATAGATAGGAGAACTCCTTTCGTAAGCAATTGGATCGATATCAGGTGTATTTAGTATGTTTGATGTATAACCGTGATTGTAGTGCGCCCAGTCGCTTACAGGTCTCAAAGCGGCACCCGCTTGAAATAAATCAGGATAATTAAACAGTGCCATGAAAGTCATAAAGCCTCCGTAAGATCCACCATAAGTTCCGACCCTTTTTGCATCCACATCAAGGTTTGCAACTAACCATTTAACACCATCTTCAAGGTCTTGGATTTCTGGCGTACCCATTTGCCTATATATAGCCGTGCGCCAATCTCTCCCATACCCAGCTGATGCCCGATAATCCATATCAAGTACCACATAACCTTGTTGAACCAACAAGTTGTGAAACATAAATTCTCTGAAATAGCCCGACCACCCAAGATGAGAATTTTGTAAATATCCTGCGCCATGATTAAATACTATAGCTTTATACTTTTGACCAGCTTGCATATTCCTGGGGGTATATATCCGCGAATATATGGGTTTTTCTGTATGTGAAGATTGAATTGGCACTATATCGGGGGCAAGCCAGTTTATGTCCAGAAATGCCTGACTGGTTGTTTGAGTTAGCTGCGAAACTGATTGGTTATCAACAGATTGTAGATATAGCTCTGGTGGACGTACTAAGCTCGAATGAGTCAGTAGTAACGACTGTTCATCTGGGCTTAATTTATAATCTGTCATGCCATTAAGGTTGGTTATTTCTTGTAGCGTATTGTCAGCTAAAGTCACACGGTATATCTCGTAAATACCCGGATGTTTTTTATTGCCCTTAAAATACATAAATTGATCGTCTGAGGTTAACGTTAAAGAGTCCACCTCAAATTTTCCAGATGTCACGACTCTAGCTTGACTATTTAGCGGTTTAATATAAAGATGTGCATAGCCTGACTCCTCAGACAAATAGTACAGATCAGCACTTGTATTTAACCAGCCAAAGCTGTTGAACTTATAATTAACCCAAGCATTATCATGTAACCTGTGTTGATTGATTAAAATTGCCTTAGCAGTATCAATGGTAGCAAGCCATCTGTCTTTGTTGTCCCACGCTTCCAGCATAACCGCAACATTTTCACCATCGACATGCCATTGAATAGCGCCTTGCGACCAATACCAATCTTGCATAAGGCTAATGTCTCTAGGCAGGCGATTGGCAGTATATTTTTCACCCTTAGCTTCAGCATTCTCACGTTTCACCGCTTCCAATACGTCTTCGTTATATCCAGGCAAACTGTTATAACTGAGTTTACGCTTCGATCTATTATCTAAATTGAGTATCCAAATATTGTGTTTTACTGGTTGAGCATCAGCAACCCTTCGGCGCACATTGTCGGTGGTTATTCTTCCGCCTTCATTAATATAATTAGGCATAACATCACCATCATCACGCCAACTAGACTGTTCTTGTTCAACCAGCACTAACCACTTTCCGTTAGGCGATAAACTTACTTCTACGGTTTCATTATTTTCTGGAAAATAAAAATCAGCAGGGGCAAGGGTATTATTTTGCTGATTAAGCTGTTGTTCTCTTTTAAAACGTAAAGTTTTTTGCTGACGTTTTAAAGCCACCACTTCAATTAGCTGTTGTTGTTGCTCGGCAATGTAATCTTCAGGCTCATCTAATGCCTTAGGTTCATCGGCAAATTTCCATGAGACGAGTTGCTCATAAAGACCTTTTTCTGGGTGAATAGCATAAATTGCATCACCACTTTGAAAACTTAAACGCCCATCATTTAGAAACATTAAGTTGTATGGCTGTTTGTTGTCTTTGGTTAGCTGCTTTAATTTATTATTTGCAAGGTTTTTAACAAAAACATTACCTTCAAATACCCATGCGGCCATTTTTTTATTTTGACTAACAATACGTTTTTCGTAGGCATGTAAGTGCAGTTCACCTAACTCTATTTTATTGCCATTGCTTTGATCATTTATCGATTTAGTCCATAAGTCAGATAAGGGCGAACCTAGCTGCTTTTGTTTATAAAACACAGCGTTACTATCATCAGCCCAATACGCAGAAGTAAGTTGGCGTCCCATCCAATCAGGATCAGCCATAATTTGTTCTAGGGTTAACAGTTTAGACTGAATGTTAGTTGGGTTCGACTGAACTGCTTTGATTAACTCTGGTTGTGCCGCGTCATCGTTAATAACAATAGGCACATTAGATTGGGTTGACGAACAGGCCAATAGGAAACAAGTAACACTAGCTAATAACAAGTCTTTTTTATTCAATTTAAACATACAGTAAGCCTTAGACAATATTGAAATAGACGCCTTCACCATTAAAACGCACTTTGAGGTCACTTAGCAAAACAATAAGTAAAAACTTGTATATATTTTAATGCCTTACGTTTCGTATCATTTACACCAACAAAAAAGCTGTATCACTTATATTTTGTAAGAAGTACCTTTAACATCTGGCAATAATGGCTATAAGCTGTCGGATTGAATGCTTATTCATAAATCCATACTGATAATGAAGTGGCATAGTTAATTTGGCCACCTAACTAGAGATGTTATGCTATTTGCATAGCAAGATTAGGTGCCAAAGATGAGCAAAAGAACAAGACGGACTTTTAGTCCTGAATTTAGATTGGAAACAGCACAACTGGTTGTTGATCAAAGTTACACTCACGACGAAGCCGCTAAGGCAATGGGGGTTGGTTTTTCAACGATAGGAAAGTGGGTAAAACAACTTCAACAAGAACGTAAAGGCGTGAGAGTTGAGCAAACCCCAATGACGCCTGACCAGCTAGAAATAAAGGATTTAAAGAAGAAGCTTGCGCGAGCTGAGCTTGAGAAGGAAATATTAAAAAAGGCTACCGCTCTGTTGATGTCGGACTCCATGAACAACTCTCTCTAGTAGAGAAACTGAGTCAGAGTGATGAACGCCGTTATTCGATAAAAGTGCTATGTGAGGTATTTGGAGTCCACCGCAGCACCTACAAATATTGGCTTGGGCGAGATAGACGCTTATCACCAGAGGTCGCTAAATTGTACGGCCAGGTGAAAGAAGTGCATCGGCAAAGCAACGGCTCAGCGGGCGCAAGAACGATAGCGATTATGGCAACCGACAATGGTTTCCCTTTATCTCGTTATCGTGCCAGTAATATCATGAAGAAGTTGAATTTAGTCAGTTGCCAACTACCGCAACATGCCTACAAGAAGGCGACTAAAGAGCATGTGGCTATCCCGAACATATTGGATAGGCAATTTGCCGTCATTGAGCCTAATCAATTGTGGTGCGGCGATGTGACGTATATTTGGACAGGCAACCGATGGGCTTACTTAGCGGTCGTCATGGATTTATTTGCAAGAAAAC
The DNA here is from genome assembly GCF_943787955.1 of uncultured Paraglaciecola sp. Classification (NCBI taxonomy): domain Bacteria; kingdom Pseudomonadati; phylum Pseudomonadota; class Gammaproteobacteria; order Alteromonadales; family Alteromonadaceae; genus Paraglaciecola; species uncultured Paraglaciecola sp. The sequence goes on along the minus strand of NZ_CALSOK010000013.1, from coordinate 273,592 downwards.
CCGTTGGTTGGGCGATGAGTCATTCGCCTGATAGTAATTTAACCTGTCAGGCGTTGACCATGGCATTTGAAAGTCGTGGAAGACCTAAAGAGGTGATGTACCATAGCGATCAAGGAAGTCACTACACAAGTCGCCAATTTAGGCAGCTAGTATGGCGATATCGATTAACGCAAAGTATGAGCCGACGAGGAAACTGCTGGGATAATAGTCCAATGGAACGCTTTTTTAGAAGCTTAAAAACAGAATGGATACCAACAACTGGCTATTGTAGTTTTAGTGAAGCTAAGCACGGTATCAATGATTATATTATTGGCTATTACAGTGAGTTTAGGCCGCATTCATATAATGGTGGATTGACACCAAATGAATCGGAATATCGGTATCGAAAATACTACAAACCCGTGGCCAAAATGACTTGACCACTTCATAAGCTTATTGTTCATTCTGGGAGCGAGTTTGAGGTTATGTGTAAGGTGAGGATTTTAATGGCGTGAACGGTAATATAAACATCTTTTGAAAAGGCTAAAAAAAGCGTCAGACATACCAAATATATCGCAAGGAGGCTGTAACAAATTTTGTGTAACTGCTTATCATAAATTACTCTATTGAGAGTTAAGGATAGGCAGATGCAAATGAACAGAAAAGAACTTGAAGCTTTCGCTAAAGAAGCGGCCAAAGGCATTAAAACCCCAGAAGACCTGAATGATTTCAGTCGAATGCTGAAGAAAATAACCGTTGAAGCTGCATTAAACGCTGAGATGGATGAGCATTTAGGCTACGAGAAACATGCTAAATCAGTAGTCAAAAATAGTCGTAATGGCATGACTTCTAAGCGTATAAAAACGGAAGATGGTGAGTTCGACCTCGACACACCACGTGATCGTGATGGCTCTTTTGAGCCTAAGTTGGTCAAAAAAAATCAGTCTCGATTTACGTCCATGGATGAGAAAATTCTTTGGCTGTATGCTCAAGGCATGAGTACAAGGGAAATCGTTCAAGCCTTTGATGAATGGTACGGGGCAGACATCTCACCCACGCTTATATCGAGAGTGACTAACGCCGTCATCGACAAAGTCGTTGAATGGCAATCACGACCGCTCGACCCCATTTATCCGATTATTTATCTCGATTGTCTTGTGGTGAAAATTCGCCAAGATAAACGTGTTATCAATAAATCCATCTTCCTTGCGCTTGGTATTAATACCGAAGGCCACAAAGAGCTAATGGGCATGTGGGTAGCCGAGAACGAAGGCGCTAAGTTCTGGTTGAGTGTGCTGACTGAGCTGCAACATCGTGGTGTAGAAGATATCCTAATTGCCTGTGTAGATGGCCTCAAAGGCTTCCCTGATGCGATTAACGCAGTGTTTCCACAAACCCATGTTCAGCTTTGTATCGTGCACATGGTGCGTAACTCACTTAAATACGTTTCTTGGAAAGACTACAAGGCTGTTACTACTGATTTAAAGAGTGTGTATCGTTCAAGTACAGAGGAAGAAGCCTTGCTTGAACTCGAGCGTTTTAGCGACACCTGGGACGAGCAATATCCGCAAATTAGTAAGTCATGGCGAGCACACTGGCAGAACTTAAATACTATCTTTAATTATCCTGCGGACATCCGAAAAGCGATATATACGACCAACGCGATTGAGTCTCTCAACAGCGTTATCCGTAAGGCACTTAAGAAACGAAAGATATTTCCAAGCGACGATTCAGCTAAGAAAATGGTGTACTTAGCTATTACCGAAGCATCAAAAAAATGGTCTATGCCAATTCATAACTGGCGACAGGCGATGGTTCGCTTTATTATCGAGTTCGGGGACCGCCTCGAGAAACATCTTAAATAATGGCAGTTACACAGAATCTGTTACAGGCTCATCGCTAGCAAATAATATCTTTGCTTTACTATCGATTATAAGATTAATTACGCCACCGTTTTGATACTAGCAAAAATAAAAAAGGCAACTTAACAGCTGCCGTCTAAAAACTTTATTTAACTAAAGAGCTTAACTTAAAAAACCGCCATCAACTACAACTGTTGTGCCAGTTGTGTAACTAGAAGCATCGGAGACAAGGTACAAAACCGTACCTGCCATTTCATCAGGCTGTGCAGTTCTTCCTAACGGTATTTGCATAAGTGCTGTTTTAAGTATTTTTTCGTTACTCGTCAGTGCTGAGGCAAATTTGGTTTCGGTTAAACCTGGCAATAAAGCGTTAACTCTTATGTTCAGACCACCACATTCTTTTGCGAAGGACTTCGTCATACTAATAACAGCCGCTTTAGTAATGGAATAAATACCTTGTCCCATACCCGGCGATATTCCGTTTATTGACGCAGTATTTAAAATAACGCCACCACCCTGCTCTTTCATCATTTTACCAGCAGCAGTAGACATAAAGAAATAGCCACGAATATTCACATCAACAGTTTTATTAAACGCCGCTAAATCAGTATCTAAAATATGTCCAAAGTATGGATTAGCGGCTGCATTGTTAACTAAAATATCTATACGCCCATATTTCTCAGTTATCTGCCCAAAGATGTTGTCAATTTGTGTCATTTCCCCTACATGACAGGCCATAGCAATTGCATCACCGCCGTTGTCGCGAATACTTTGTGCAACAGTTTCACAACCATCTATCTTGCGACTAGAAACAATCACTCTTGCACCATAGGCAGCAAGTAATCGTGATATAGACTCCCCTATACCTCGGCTTGCACCTGTAATTAACGCGACTCTACCGGTTAAATCAAATATATCTTTTTTCATAAAATGTCTCTCAATCTAAATATGCCATTTGCTTATTATTGTTAATCTGCTTCTACTTTTAAGACTAATTTACCCATGTTTTCACCGTTGAATAGCATTAATAATGTTTCTGGAAAATGCTCTATACCTTTAACCACATGTTCTTTAGCGACTAATTTCCCCTCTGCTATCCAACCTGCCATTTCTGCTGCAGCTTTAGAATAATTTGCAACATTATCAAACACTACTATGCCTTCCATTCTGGCTCTATTTACCAGTAAAGTAAGATAGTTAGAAGGTCCCTTTACAGCTGTTGTATTGTTATATTGGCTAATAGCACCACAAATTACTATACGCGCCTTCATACGTATTTGAGTTAAGACATCATCAAGTATCTCACCACCAACATTATCAAAATACACGTCAACCCCTTCAGGACAGACAATCCGTAAAGCCTTTTTCACATTCTCATTTTTATAATCAATGGCCGCATCAAAACCTAACTCATTCACTAGGTAGGTACATTTTTCAGCCCCCCCAGCAATACCTACTACTTTGCAGCCTTTTATCTTAGCAATTTGACCTACCACTGAACCTACTGCTCCAGCAGCACCAGAGACCAATACTGTCTCGCCTGCTTTAGGTAAACCCGTGTCCAACAATCCAAAATAAGCAGTCATTCCAGGCATTCCCAATACACCTAAGTAACGCTCTAATGGAGCTAAGCCTGGATCTATTTTGTGCAGTCCCTCAATACCCACTACGGCATATTTTTGCACACCACAATGCCCATAAACGTAATCACCTTCTGAAAATTGACTACTCTTGGACTTAAGCACTTTGCCAACGGTTCCAGCACGCATCACGCCGCCGATTTGAACTGGTTCTATGTATGATTTACCGTCATTCATCCAACCACGCATGGCAGGGTCTAATGAAATAAATTCCACTTGAACCAATACTTGATTATCTAATAAATCTGCAACATCGTTCTCTACAAAAGCCCAGTTTTTTCTAGTAGGTGTTCCCACAGGTCTCGATGCCAATAAGAATTGTTTATTTTTCATGATGTCTCCATGTTTTTTTATGTGTTAACTTTTAATTGATGAATTGATTAAAACCATTCAGCTTGCATTTCACTGCAGCTATCATCCATATCATTTAACAACGCAATATCTCTTTGAACTGCAGGCAATTCCCAGCGTAAAAAGTACTTGGCAGCTTGTACTTTACCTAAATAAAACGCCTCATCCTCTGCAGATAAATCAGCTACCGCCAATGCATTCTCAGCTACATTTGCCTGACGTATCCACAACCAGCTCATCACGACTTGGCCAAATACATTCATAAAGCAGGTTGCGTTAGTAAGTAAAATGGGTTGCTTTTCAGACTTTAAGTGTTGCGCAAGTATAGCCAGCAAGGACTGCATTTGTTTTATATAGGGCAATAAATTTGCTATCAACTTCTGACTTTGTGCACCCGTCACTTGGGCAAAATCGCATTCCATTCTATGTTGTAATAATTTCAGCCCTGAACCATTTGCTTGCCAAAGTTTACGGGTTAATAAATCTAATGCTTGAATACCATTCGTTCCCTCGTGAATGGGATTGAGTCTATTGTCACGCCAACATTGTTCAACCGGATATTCACGGGTATATCCCGCACCACCTAATACTTGAATCGCTAAATCATTAGCTTTTGGTCCGAACTCTGATGGCCATGCTTTAACAATAGGCGTCAACAAATCCAATAATTCTGATGCCTGTCTTTTCTCATCATCTGAGGTGAGAGTATGTGAATCATCAACTAATCGGGCAGCATAAAAGCACAGTGCCATGCCTCCTTCCACATAAGATTTTTGTGCCAACAACATTCGCTTCACATCACCATGTTGAATGATGGTGGCAGGTTTATCGGTAGGTTTGTTATTCGGTGCAACACGTCCTTGGGTACGTTCTTTGGCATATTCTAATGAATATTGGTAACCACTATAACCTATCATTGCAGCACCAAAACCCACACCTAAACGTGCTTCATTCATCATTAAAAACATATAACGTAAACCCTGATGCTCTTCGCCTATTAAGTATCCGTGACAGTCTTCCTTTTCACCAAAACTTAGAGCTGTAGAGGTGGTACCTCTGTATCCCATTTTATGAATAAGACCCGCCAAGGCTACGTCATTTCTCTCAGCTGGATTTCCAGCTGCATCGAGGCGGAATTTAGGCACCACAAATAATGAAATACCTTTAACACCCGCCGGTGCGCCTTTGATTTTAGCCAGAACTAAATGCACTATGTTGCCAGACAGTTCATGATCACCACCAGAGATATAAATCTTATTACCCTTGAGCCGATAATTTCCGTCTTCGTGCTTCATTGCAGTGGTATGAATATCGGCTAAAGACGAGCCTGCGTGTGGTTCTGTCAGAGCCATGGTGCCGGTAAATTCCCCTGTTAACATCTTCGGCATAAAGGTATCTTTCAGATGCTGTGATGCAAAGTTGCGAATAACGTTTGCTGCAGCCATAGTCAAAAAGGGATAACCAGTACTTGAAGGATTAGCAGCCATAAAATAACCAGCACAAGCTGTCATAATAGTTTCTGGTAACTGCATTCCGCCTTCATCGAAGTCAAATCGGCCTGCAATTAAGCCTGATTCAACATAGGCGTCAAAGGCTTCTTTTACCTCAGCTATCATATGTACTTTTTGACCATCAAAAGTTGGCTCGTTGGCATCACCTTTGGCATTGTGAGTGGCAAATTTTTCAGTGGCAATTTTATTGGCGATATCCATCACCGCATCAAATGTTTCTCGATTATGTTCGGTAAACCTTGTTCGCCCGCAGAGGCTTTCTGTATTTAATACTTCGTATAATTGAAATGCCAATTCTTTACGTTTGACCAGTTCGTTGTTCATATTTTACCCTAACAAGTGATTACAGTTGATAACTGTAGTTGCTGTAATTAATGCCCATAGATTGACAAAAATATGACTTCGCTATTATTGTCATATATGACATATTAATGGTCATTTTTGACAGATATAACGAACAATTATTTATGACTAATCACCTTAGTTATTCTCGAGTATTTTCTATTGTTTAAAGTAACCATACTAGGCTTTGATCAAGCATATGCGAGCGCTATTACTGGTGCTTTGGACTTGTTTGCGTTAGCAGGAGTAACTTGGCAACGTATGCAAGGTCAGCAACCATCACCTTTTTTTGAGGTACAAATTGCATCAATAAAAAAACGACCTGTTCGTTGTATTAATCAATTGGTGATCAATAGCCATATTGCGATTGAAGATGTTGAACAGACCGACTTATTGTTAATACCCACTATTGGTGGCGAGCTTATTAATGTTATTAAAAACAACCAGCCCTTATTAGCACATATTCAAAAACACTTTGCGAACCAATCAGATATTGCAAGCAATTGCAGCGGTGCATTTTTATTAGCAGAAGCGGGATTATTAGATGGAAAAGAAGCCACCACACACTGGGGTTATGCCAGTCTATTTAAAACCCGCTATCCTCAGGTAAATTTATGTGCGGAAAAAATGATCACCTCTGCACAAAATATCTATTGTTCTGGTGGGGGTATGGCTTGGTTTGATTTAGCCCTGATGTTAATTGAACGATATTGCGGCCATGATGTTGCAACAACGACGGCTAAAGCACATGTAATTGATATTTATCGAGGTGAACAAGTAGCTTATGCCAATATTCTCACCAAGAAATATCATCAAGACCCTGATGTATTAATTGTTCAAGAGTGGCTAGAAACAAACTACAATAATAGGATAGTGGTGAGTGACTTACCTTTATTGGTTAATCTGACCTTAAGAACATTTAATCGTAGATTCAAAAAGGCGACTGAACTAAATGCGTTAGAATATTTACAAACATTGCGTATTGAGGCCGCTAAAAAACAACTCGAAACAACCCACGACAGCATCGAACGAATAGTCTCTCAAGTAGGTTATGACGACCTGAGCTCCTTTACACGGTTATTTAAAAAACATACTGGATTATCCCCTAGCCAGTATGCAAAAAAGTTTAAACGTTAAGACTAAAATTTTAATTAAAATAATTTTGCATATTTTTTGCACTAAACTCAATTCGACTAAGACTGATTGCCATAATTTATCAGTAAAATAGATATACATTTATATTTACAATTAACATTAAGATAATTAATTGTTACTTATCAATACTTTGGTTTATTACCGCCAGCGTTTTAGTGTGGTTTATAGATTGCACCAAAGCGTAACGTTACTGCCCATTTTTTGAGCATCTTGGCTATTTTTATACAGTTATTTACAGCAGTTTAATTTATACATCAGGTAAAAAGGAAAACACGATGGCATTTAAAAAACAATATTTAAAATCTAAAGCAATGTGTAAGGTCACATTTAAGTTATCTAAGGAACAAGCCAATGATGCAGGTTTAGTTCGTTTAGTGGGTGATTTTAACCAATGGGACCTGTCATCAGCGCCGATGAAAAAACTTAAAAATGGTGATTTTACCACCACTGTTAGTTTACCCAATGACTCAAAGTATCAGTTTAGATATTTACTAGATGATAAGGCATGGGAAAATGACTGGGAGGCTGATGCTTACATTCCTTCTCCAGTATCTTATGCTGATAACTCGGTTGTACAAGTTTGAACCATTAGCTCCAGGAAGGTGAAATCACTAGATGATTTCGCCTTCCTAAATCCTTTTTTTAATTTCAACATCATTAATATTTTCAGGAATATAATCTTATGTTGTCGATTTCAAAACACCTCTCTCTTTTTCGTCTAGATAATAAAATGCGTCATGCAAAAAATTATACTGATTGGAAACAATTTGCCATCGAGCACGACTCAATTTCTGGGCTTGAAGCATGGAAATATAAAGAAGTATCAAATAGTTATGATCACCTGAACATTCGTACCAGAATTGATATGCTCAGAAGGCTAAGACAAGAGAAGGATGATGTTGGGTTACTTTTTGCCCTCAACGAGGGCATTCATGGTAACCAAGGCGGTATGGGTAAACCTATTCTATATAAACTGGCAAAATTTGGTACAAAACGATTAATTGAAGAGTATGTTGATGAGATAGTTAATGCACTAGAACATATTTCTACGCTAGCTGAGTCAAGTGATGTTTCGAGAGAAGACAAACAAGATTTTTTTGAACGTGCAAGTCACTGTTTTGGCCGTACAGCTTTGATGCTAAGTGGTGCCGGTTCACTTGGGCATTTTCATCTTGGAGTAATCAAGACATTATTCGAATATAAGATGTTACCAAAAGTCATTTCTGGGTCAAGCGCAGGGGCAATATTTGCTGCATTACTTGGCACCTATTCAAATAAAGAACTTACACATATTCTTCGAGATGACATACTGCTAGACCCCTTACAACTTAATATTGACAATAACCCTAAACGCTTGGTTCGAGACCAAGTGGACTCTGTTTCTTTAAAAATGACATTGGAGTCCTTGATCCCCAATATCACATTTCAGGAAGCTTATGAGAAAACAGGCAGAATGATTAGTATCACTATCGCACCCTTTGAAGAACACCAAACTTCCAGATTAATGAATGCGGTGACATCACCTAATGTTTATGTGCGATCTGCAGTCATGGCATCTTGTGCAGTGCCGGGTGTTTTCCCGCCTGTTATGTTGATGGCTAAAAATGTGTATGGCGAAACCCAGCCATATTTGCCAAATCGTCGATGGGTAGATGGAGCCGTTACAGATGACCTTCCTTCAAAAAGGCTGGCCAGACTTTATGGCGTAAACCATTATATCGTTAGTCAGGCGAATCCGTTAGCGCTTGCTATTATGAAGGGTGAAGAATATATGCCCATTCCCAAAAGCGCCAAAAATATTATACGTTTTTCTTCACATGAGTTTTTAAAAACAGGGGAACAATTTAGTCGTCGATATCTTCGCAAGCTTCCGGATATTGGGAAAGCTATGAATATGTTCTATTCAGTTTTGGCACAGGATTACGAAGGTGATGTAAATATTGTTCCTAGTTTCAGCTTTGTAAGTCCACAAAAGATTCTAGGGCAACTCACTACAGACGAAATTAAGGCGTTGGTCACAGATGGCGAACGTTCAACCTGGCCACAGTTAGAACAGATTAGGATTTGCTCTAATATTAGTCACAAGTTAGAAGAGATTGTGGACAACCATTCAAATCATAACATTAAACGTTTTTATAAAAAATCTCGCCGAAAAACTGAGCGGTCAATGACTTCAACACTATTGAAAAAATCAGAGATTGATAGTTAAATTTATTTTAAACGTTTAATTACATACAAATTGGCTACATCGATTCAACTAGATCTGTTGTATTTGTATGACTCCAGAGTTTTGGCATTAGCTTTATCTGTATGAGACGAATAACACCTTAGATGTTGTTAAAGTAGACACGTTAAACAAGGAAAAGCTTTTAGAGTCCTAAGAAAACATCCTAAGGTTATTTGGCAGCAATGTCCTTATTATTAATATCCTGTAAATTAAAATAGGAAGATTTCTTTGTCTTTGTATCTGAAAGCAAACCATGGTTAATAGTTAAATAATGCATAGAAAACCTAATTATACTCACACAACATACTTCGTGCAGTTGTATAACAAAATGGCGAAAGGATAAAATTGATAAGTTCCAAAAAAAAAGCCATGGCGTTAACCGCCATGGCTTTAACAAAACATGATTAATATTACTTATAAAGCTGCTTCAAGCTCTGGTAATATTTCAAACAAATCACCCACTAAACCATAATCGGCCACTTGAAATATTGGTGCTTCTTCGTCTTTATTAATAGCAACAATAACCTTAGAGTCTTTCATTCCAGCTAAGTGTTGAATTGCCCAGAGATCCCTACTGCTATGTATAAGTTAGGTGCAACAATTTTACCTGTCTGACCTACTTGCATATCATTCGGTACAAAACCAGCATCAACTGCTGCTCTTGACGCACCCATGGCAGCACCTAGTTTGTCGGCAATGCCATCAAGTAATTTGAAGTTTTCTCCATTTTGCATGCCACGACCACCAGAAATAATTACATCTGCGGCCGTTAATTCTGGTCTTTCAGATTCTGTTAATTCCGCAGACACAAATACAGATTTATCTAATGGTTTCACTACAGTGCAAGTCTCTATTAGTGCTGAGTTGCCTTCACTTGCCGCATCAAATGCGGCGGTTCTAACAGTAATCACTTTAATTTTATCAGAAGATTGTACTGTTGCAATTGCGTTACCTGCATATATAGGTCTTAAAAAGGTATCAATACTTTCAACTTTTATGATGTCAGAAATTTGGGCAACATCTAACAAAGCCGCCACTCTGGGCATAAAATTTTTGCCAGTAGTGGTAGCTGCCGCCAATACGTGGCTTGCGTCTTTACCTAGTTCGGACACTAGTTCAGCTATATTTTCCGCCATTTGCTGAGCATATTCGGCATTGTCAGCCAATAATACTTTACTTACACCGTCTATTTTAGAAGCTTGGGTCGCCACAGCTTCACATCCAGAACCAACAACTAATAAATGTATATCGCCACCTATTTGTGATGCGGCATGCATAAGTTTATGAGTTTCGGTTTTAAGCTGTTCGTTGTCATGTTCTGCGTATACTAAAATAGTCATTAGATTACCTTCGCTTCATTTCTTAATTTTTCGACTAATTCAGCAACATTAGCCACTTTAATTCCACCTTGACGTTGTGCAGGTGCCTCAACCTTCAATACCTTGACACCGGATGTTAGCTCAACATCAAAATCAGCCGCGGGTATCACATCTAAAGGTTTACGTTTAGCTTTCATTATATTTGGCAAAGATGCGTAACGAGGTTCATTTAGTCTCAGGTCTGTTGTCACAACTGCGGGTAATAACAATTCAATAGTTTGTAAACCACCGTCAATTTCACGGGTGACTTTTACTTTTCCTGTTTCGACTAGCACTTCAGATGCAAATGTACCCTGTGGCATACCTGTTAATGCAGCTAACATTTGACCAGTTTGGTTATTATCAGAATCAATAGCTTGCTTTCCTAGGATAACTAGATCAGGTGATTCTTGTTCAACTATCTTTTGTAATAACTTGGCAATTTGCAACGAATCAAGTGTTAAGTCGGTATCAATTTGTATACCGCGATCTGCTCCTAGCGCAAGTGATGTGCGTATCTGTTCCTGACAGCTTTTATTGCCTATAGATACCACTACTATTTCAGTTGCAACACCCTCTCTCTTTGAGGCGTACAGCTTCTTCTACAGCAATTTCACAAAAAGGATTAATCGACATCTTTGCGTTGGTTAAATCTACAGCGCTGTTGTCTGGTTTAACCCTGACTTTTACATTGTAATCAATGGCACGTTTTACTGGCACGAGAATTTTCATTTTCACCTCTACTTACAGGTATCAAGTTTATAATTTGAATTATCTAGCGACTCAAATCTGGATGACGACAATTTACTTTGTGTTGACGTTATCGTCAACTTAGATATCAATTTGTAGTGAGTTGTTATGGGTGATCCTTTCAACGAGTAAAACATGTAATAATATATGAATGGGATTGTGTTTAGGATCACCTTATTTAAACACTAACGTATTAATTAAGACCCTGTTAAATATAGATTTTATTGTTTTTTTTATATTATTATAGCACTTTAAATTTGCTGACTAATGGCGCGAATATTATCCAATTAAAGACGTAATCTGCTGCATTAATAGACATTCGCCGACTAAAAAATGCTTATGAATAATGCTTAGAAGTATTTATTTTATGAATAGTTAAATACATTTTTATGAATAGTTTAAATTTAAAAGAGGACAAACAAGTGGAACGAGAATCGATGGAGTTTGATGTAGTTATAGTCGGTGCTGGCCCTGCTGGTCTGTCAACTGCGTGTCGGTTGATGCAAATAGCTCAGGAAAAAAACCAAGAATTAATGGTTTGCGTAGTAGAAAAGGGCTCAGAAGTGGGTGCGCATATTTTATCTGGTGCAGTATTTGAAACCCGTGCATTAGACGAATTATTTCCAGATTGGAAAGAAAGAGGAGCCCCACTTAATACTCCAGTCACTGCAGATGATATTTATTGGCTCAACAATGAAAAGAAAGGGATTAAAATCCCAGGTTTCATGACACCTAAAACCATGCACAACGAGGGCAATTATATCGTTAGTATGGGTAATGTATGTCGTTGGTTGGCTGAGCAAGCGGAAGCGTTAGGGGTAGAGATATTTCCTGGTTTTGCGGCTTCTGAGGTGCTGTTCAATGAAGATGGTAGTGTCGGTGGTGTTATTACCGGTGATATGGGGCTTGACAAAGAAGGTCAGCCTAAAGACTCGTATATGCCCGGAATGGAATTAAAAGCAAAATATACGGTGTTTGCTGAAGGATGTCGTGGGCACTTAGGTAAACAGCTAATTGAAAAATTTGAATTGGATGAAGGTCAATCACCACAACATTATGGCATTGGTTTCAAAGAGATATGGGATATTGATCCTACTAAACACCAACCAGGTTTAGTAGTACATACAGCTGGTTGGCCTATCACTGATGCCACGGGTGGTTCTTACCTTTATCACGCAGAAAATAATCAAGTGTTGGTCGGGCTAATACTAGACTTAAACTACAGTAATACACATATCAGTCCATTTGACGAGTTCCAACGCCTTAAGCACCATCCTGTATTTAAACAGTATCTTGAAGGTGGTAAACGCGTGTCTTATGGCGCAAGAGCTCTTGCCAAAGGTGGCTTTAATTCTTTACCCAAAATGACGTTTCCTGGAGGATTATTGGTGGGTTGTGATGCCGGCACCTTAAATTTTGCAAAAATAAAAGGTAATCACACTGCTATGAAGTCTGGGTTATTAGCCGCAGAGTCACTTATGGAAGTATTAAGCCAGACAGATGCTATCCCTTCACAAGATTTAACCAATTACACCCAAAATTTCAAAGATTCTTGGTTATATGATGAATTATTCAGATCTCGTAACTTTGGCCCTGCCCTACATAAATTTGGTACCTTTCTGGGCGGAGCTTTCAACACCCTTGAGCAGAATTGGTTTAAGGGAAATATGCCTTTTACTTTTAAAGATGACGTAGCTGACCACGTGCAACTTAAAAATACTGAAGACTGCGTTAAAATTGATTATCCTAAACCGGATAGCGTTTTAAGTTTTGACAAATTATCATCTGTATTTTTATCAAACACAAACCATGAAGAAGAACAGCCTTGCCACTTAAAACTTAAGGATATTACAGTACCTATCACAGTAAACTTGGCACAATATGATGAACCTGCTCAACGCTATTGTCCTGCTGGGGTATATGAAATCATCGAATCTGAACAAGGTGAAAAACAACTTCAGATAAATGGGCAAAACTGCGTTCACTGCAAGACATGTGATATTAAAGATCCGAGCCAAAATATTACTTGGGTCGTCCCTGAAGGTGCCGGTGGGCCAAACTATCCAAATATGTAATTTATGACTGAAATTAATTACCAAATACATTCAGACACCCCAGATAAACCTTGGATTATGTTAATTCACGGTTTATTTGGAAGTTCGGATAATTTATCAGCATTACGTAGACAACTTACTGACACATTTCAGGTGTTGTCGATAGATTTACCTGATCATGGAAAGTCCGCATTTACACACGCCTTTAATTTTTCTGAGTACGCTCAACGTATTACTGATCTTATTGTCAGTCTTAAGATTAAACAGTTAGACATAGTCGGACATTCTTTGGGTGGTAAAGTAGCCATGCAACTTGCTATAAATCAACATGAACTAATTAGTCACTTAATCGTATTGGATATAGCACCAGTTGGATATTCAGCGCGTCATACAAATGTGTTTCAAGGTTTAAACAATGTGGTTTTGTCCGATATCACAAGCCGAAAACAAGCGGATATAGCCTTATCAGAATATGTATTAGATGTTTCAACACGGCAGTTTTTATTAAAAAGCCTATATAATGAAAACGATACTTGGAAATGGCGATTTAATCTTGAATTACTTGAAAAAGATTACGCGAAGTTATCAGCTGCCATAGAGGCGGTTCAACCCTATTTAGGGAAAGTGTTGTTTATTAAAGGTCAAAATTCAGATTATTTGTTACCAGTACATGAAAAAACGGTACTTAAGCTATTTCCTGATAGTCGATCAAAAATGGTCAATAACACAGGTCATTGGTTACATGCAGAAAAACCTGAATTGTGTGCAAAGATTATATTGGCATTTTTATTTAAATAAATAAGATTGCTATAACTCATTCATTTTTCATAGTAAAAAGTCTATGTTAGTATGCGCCAGATTTTAAGAGAGTTGAAAAAAGTACATGTTAAGTGACCATTATGAGCAAATTGAATCAATAGCTTTAGATGTTGCGATTGTAGGTCTATTTTTACTGATGGCTTACGTGGTTTTTGATGTACTTAAGAAAAATAACGTGCCATTAATTGGTAAGGTTGTTGTATATTTCGTACTTTTTTTAGGTGCCGCTGGATTTATATTTAAAGGCATAATGCAATTGGTTATAGAGGGCTGATATCTGTAATGATATTAGTTTTAATTGTAACCAGATTGAATTTTTATTTAAGTTGAGGAAAAAGTTATAATGGCAAGTGTGGGGCTATTTTTCGGCAGCGACACTGGCAATACAGAACATATTGCTAAGATGATCCAAAAAGAATTAGGCAAAAACCTAATAGACGTTAAAGACATTGCCAAAAGCAGCAAAGAAGATATTGCTGAATTTGACCTGCTACTTTTCGGTATTCCGACTTGGTATTATGGTGAAGCTCAATGTGATTGGGATGACTTTTTTCCAGAACTCGAATTAATTGATTTTGAAGATAAGCTAGTCGCGATTTTTGGTTGTGGTGATCAAGAAGATTATGCTGAATATTTCTTAGATGCTATGGGAATGGTAAGAGATATAGTAGAAGCTAAAGGTGCTATTTTAATAGGCCAATGGCCATCAGAAAGTTATGACTTTGAAGCTTCTAAAGGAATGGCTGATGAAAACCATTTTGTAGGTTTAGGTATCGATGAAGACCGTCAACCCGAATTAACTGAACAACGAGTCAAAGCTTGGTCTAAACAAATATATGACGAACTTTGTTTAGCTGAATTGGGCTAATATTAAGAAAGGAGGGTTACCTCCTTTTTTAACTGAGCATGGTAAATAGCTTTTAAATCCAAATAAGTACCCTATAATGACCTAACACTTTTTTATGAAAGTAAGATCATGGATCAAAATAAAGAACTAAAAAAAGCGGGATTAAAAGTTACCCTTCCTCGCTTGAAAATCTTAGAAATATTACAACTTCCTGAAAATCAACATATCAGTGCTGAAGACGTTTATAAAATACTTATAGATCATGACGAAGATATCGGTTTAGCCACGGTTTACAGAGTATTAAATCAGTTCGATGATGCAGGCATTTTGAACCGTCATCACTTTGAAGGTGGGAAATCAGTTTTTGAAATAAGTCATAAAAATCATCATGATCATCTAGTGTGTTTAAAATGCGGCAAGGTCATTGAGTTTGAAGATGACGTTATTGAAAAACGCCAAGATGAAGTAGCCGAACGTCATAATATGAAGTTAACCCATCACAGTTTATACTTGTATGGTGAGTGTAAAGTGGAATGTGACGAAGATTAATTTTTTTAAGAATAAAGACGCCACATTCCTAGTGGCGTTTTATTTGTCTTGATTTTTTCTGAAGGGGATAAGTTTTTTCTGCTGCCTCGCTGAAATGAGTAAGCCTGTAACCATCATAAATTGTGCCGCATAATAGGTACTCATTATCCAATAACTCTCATAGGGCAAT
This sequence comes from uncultured Paraglaciecola sp., assembly GCF_943787955.1. Lineage (NCBI taxonomy): Bacteria > Pseudomonadati > Pseudomonadota > Gammaproteobacteria > Alteromonadales > Alteromonadaceae > Paraglaciecola > uncultured Paraglaciecola sp. The sequence continues at coordinate 257,979 of NZ_CALSOK010000013.1, read as the reverse complement.
GGATTAACAAATTTATTAATGGCGATGCAAGAATCAGAGATAATAAACATTATGGCTCCCAATACTCCCCAACGCATAGGTAAGGATGAATGCAAAGCCATTAGACCCATTGCAGCAATAGCCAGCAAATAGACCATCACTGGAAACTGTAAATTCCCAAGGTTGGGTATCAGCAACCACACCATGCTCAACATATACATTATTAGCAACACACTTAGGGGCCAACGACTGTGAATGCCTTGCCAGTGGTGCCCAAATAACACAGCGTAACTAAGCTGAGCTATTAGAAATGCAGCCACACCAAAAATAAATACATCAAACGCAAGTAACAAATCACCACAACCACTAAAAAAGAGTGCTAATAGTAATATATTGCGAGTTGAGCTAGGTACCGTATTCATCACCCCAACGGCTAACAAGGCGATAGGAATAATTTTTAGTAGCCACAAAACACCATCAAAAATACTCAAACTAACCAAATATAGTAATACAAAAAAAAGAAATGAAAATTTTATATTTTTAGACATATTCATTCACTATTAGCACTTGAGAACATGTGCGATTATTAAGCGATTATTACTTTTTGTCCACACATTGAGACCCTCTGAAATGTGATTTCATGAAGTTTATTTGAGATGAAATTTTGGTAAGGGCAGTAACTAGTTTATGTTTTGTATAATATATTATGTATATCATTCCCCTCCTTCACAACTGGTGCTTATAGATAGTTGAGTTCAAACTAAAATGACAACACCAAGAGTTTCAATTGTATATCTTTGTTATGAGACGCAGACAAACATTTTGTTTGGGCATACAGCCATGACCAAATACAAACAGACTATCAAACTAAAGTAGTGTGGGCATCAAGCCGTTTTGTTTAATTAAGTAATGATGAACCAAAAGAGTCAGCTCTGCCTAATAAAGCAGACTTAAATTCAATGATAAGTTTGCATGATTTTTACCCAGTACAACGTTCAGTTATAGTGTTTAACTTTCTTCTAAAACATCTAATTAAAAAGGTTTATATGAATTTTGCAGAATTCGCAGCATCTCGAAAGAGTGTTCGTGGTTTTAAAAATAAAGCCGTCTCTAAAGAGCTGGTCGATACAGTCATCAATAGCGCTAAATGGGCTCCATCTTCTTACAACACACAAACTTGGCGAATACATGCTGTAACGGGTACAGTGCTTGATAAAATACGTGAAGACAATACTAAAAACACCCTTGCTGGTAAGCCACATGTTCGTGATTTTCCCTATAAAGAAGATTATGTGGGCATACACAGGCAGCGTCAAATAGATGTAGCAATACAACTGTTTGAAGTCATGGGCATAACTAGAGAAGATAAAGAAAAACGTATGGAATGGATGATGAGAGGTTTTCGCCAGTTTGATGCGCCGGTATCCTTGGTTCTTACCTACGACAAATCGTTAGAGCCTGCAGGCATAACTCAATTTGGCTTAGGTTCTTTAGCTTATGGTATCGTTTTGGCAGCATGGGACTTAGGCTTGGGCTGCGTAATTAATGGCCAAGGTATAATGCAATCAGATGTTGTGCATAAACATGCGCAAATTCCAGACACTGAAGCCATCATGATTTGCATCGCCATGGGTTATCCAGATGAAAACTTTGAAGCAAATAACGTCCGTTCTGTTCGAGCTGACAATGAAGATTTTGTGAGCTATCACGGATTTTAAAAACAAAAAAAGATATAAATATTATATTTGCTACACAACAACATTAACTACCACCCGAATATCAATTAAGCGTCGCCAGTTTAATCAATTTCCTGTGGTAGTTATCAAGTTTTTTTAATCATTAACAGTTTGTATAAAAGCCAATGGATAATGTAAATTTAAAATGCAAAATAAATCCCAGTTACATAATGAGAGTTAAGGTTGTGCAGATTTTTTGTCACTAAACTTTAGAGTAAAGAAAAACAACAATAAATAACTTGTGAAAGCGAACCAGTAAGGTAAAGCTCCGTCTATAGAATATAAGTAGGTACCCAGTAACGGTCCTACAGTAAATCCTAATGGCCCACATGAGCCAGCGACTCCAGCAACAGCGCCTTGCTCTTCAGATGAGACAGCAACAGAGGCACCGGCCATAAACCCTGGACCTGCTAGCCCCATACCCAGACCAAGAATGCACATGGCTAGCATATACATGTTCTGAGATTGGCTCAAAGCCATCATGGCAAAAGCGATCATCATTATAGGCATGGATATTCTAAGCAGCACAAATGGTCTGACATGCAGGCGTGGAATAACCAACAATTGCACGAGTAAAGCGGCTGCAGCCGAAAACATCAAACTAATACCCACAATTTTTGCTGTTTGAATGCCATCGAGCCCCAATACATCTTGAAAGCGAAATGCGATAGTTTGTTGCACAATGGCAAATCCCATAAACAAAAACACGCCGGCAATCACCAGGGGGAAAATCCTTGGGTCGCTATATTTTAGTCTCTTGGGCTTTTTTATAACGGTAGGCTTAGGAAGTTCAGGTAAAGCATACAGAGTCAATATAGCGGCGGCTAAGGTTAAAAATACCGAAAAATACAGCGGCGTAAGTAGACTGATACTAGCGAGTAAACCACCAATAGCTGGCCCCAATATGGAACCAATATTACCGGCGGCTCCTATTGCCCCCATTCCTTTAATCCGCTCCGTAACGGAGGTAATATCGGCCATGTAGGCGTTTGCTGATGGTGCCACCGCTGCCATTACCGTGGCGTTGGCAACACGTGTTAAAATTAAAAGTGTTAGGGCTGTTACTGGAACAAGGTACCCCAACAGTGCAGCCTGAAAAACACCGGCAAACATCACAGTGCCAATAGAATAACCAAATAAACCAATTAATAGGATTTTTCTTCTACCCCATTGATCGCTTGCGCGGCCCCAAAGGGGACTGACCAAAAACAGCGTCAAGGATGAGGCAGAAATAATCGCACCAATTTGCACTTCGACTAGGCCCACTTCTCTTCCAAGGGGCGCCAATATGGCGAATAATACTGTTTGCGCAAAACCCATAGCGCCCGCCGCCAACAATAAAGTACGTTTGGCTAAAACATTAGATTGGTATTTACTTGTGCTCATTGAACATACGTCAACAGTCTTACATCACTTGAGGAACGCTTGCCAAAACAAACGGATGCCAGTTGCAAGACTCGGTAACAACAACACCAGATTTCATCTCTTATTATTAATTGAGGTACAGCGGCATAACGTTTTGATAGATACAATTTCATATACGCATTACCTTTTCACAATTATCACCATATATTTTCAATATTTTTTCCACATAAAAAGTAACTACCATCACACAAATAAACTTAAATATTTGTTGTTGAAAACACGCATCGTTCTAGTTTACCTAATGAAGATAAATGGCACATAGTCTATTTTATATTGGGACTGCTAATTTTAAGATCACTGGAGCTATGTAGTTAACATTATTTTGGGTTTAAATTAACTAACGACAATTTCGATAGGTACTAGGTGAGACACCAGTCCAATGTTTAAAAGCACGTGAAAATGTTGCCAATTCTGTAAATCCTAAAGCTACACTGATGTCTGCCAAGGTTAAATTAGGCTGTTCAAAAAGGCTGATGGCTTTGTCTCGCTTCACATTATCTTTCAATTGTTGAAAACGACTGCCTTCTGCAATCAATTTCCTTCGCAATGTTCTGGATGTCATATTAAGCTCTGCCGCTACGGTTTCCAAATTTGACTTATCCCCCCATGTAACATTTTCTAATAATCGCAACACCTGAGCGCTACAAGTATCGTAATAAGATTGTTTTTTAAACCACTGCAAAGGGATCTGTTCTATGTATCCCAATAATTCCTCTTGGTTTTGCACCACAGGTAGATTTAAATATTTGGCATCAAACAGCAGGGCATTATTATCACTTTGGTAGGTACAAAGACAAGGATACATTAATCGGTATTCTTCATGGTGTGCAGGTTTAGCATGCTGTACTTGAACTACACTCAATGGGATAACCTGCCCCACTAACCAGCTAGCAAATCGATGACAAACTAACAATAATAATTCACTCAATAAACTATTGGGTGTGTGATTTTCACTATCTGATTTAAAATTAGCATTAAGACTAACCGAAACTAGCGCGCCTTTTTTGTTAATTTCAAATTGCAACTGATCGCCGGTTAAATTGTAAAAAGCAGCAGTGTGTATAAAGACATCATCAAGGGTTTTACAGATAATCAACCGCTCGGCTAATAAGTTAAACATACCCACTTTTACTTTGTGCTCAGTAAAACCTAAAAATTCATCACCGCTTAGTTGCCAACAGCTTTTTACAATACTGGCTAATTGTGTGGCCAACACTCTAGATTTTGGTTGTTCTAGCTGTGAGGCTCTTAGTTCGGCACGAGCCAAAATTTGTTGATTATTTCCTCCCAGCAAAATCCCATTATTTAAATGTGACCGTGCAAAATAGCTGGCAATGGTTTGCTGGTTTACGTAATTATGTAGCAGTGCCATAGTTGTCCGTTTTTAACAATAATTACCTTATTAAAGCAATATTTACATGAAATCTAAAGGGGCATGTCCGAAAATGTTAAAATAATGACTTTTTTCCTCATTGCTTATGACATTCTAATTGTCAATAATTAACATATAACCACGAAAATATTGAAATTTATTATGTCTTTAATTGAAGAAAGCAATACTGAAGAAATGCAAATGTTTCGCGATATGATCCTGCGCTTTTTAGAACAGGAAGTATCTCCCCATTACGAAACATGGGAGAAAAACCACAAGATGCCACGTGAAATGTGGAACATCATGGGTAGCGCTGGCATGTTACTGGTAGATTTTCCTGAAAAATACGGCTCTGCTGGAGCAAGCTTTGACGTTTGCCAGATGATCCAGGAAGAAATTTGTCGCATGGGCTTTCAGGGACTGGGCACCGGCTACAATATCCACGCAAATATTGTTGCGCCCTACATATTAAATATTGGTAACCAAGAGCAAAGAGACCGCTGGTTACCGGGTATGGTGACTGGCGAGGTACTAACCGCTCTCGCTATGACGGAGCCGGGTGCCGGCAGTGATGTTGCTGGCATGCGCACCAGCGCAGTAAAAGACGGTGACGAATATATCCTCAATGGCTCTAAGACATTCATCACCAACGGCAATACAGCCGATATGATTATTGTTTGCGCCAAAACAGATACTAAAGCTGGCGCTAAAGGTATCTCATTATTCTTAGTCGATACCAGCCTAACCGGTTTTTCTACCGGTAAACCCATTGAGAAAATGGGCCAACACTGCAGTGATACCGCCGAATTGTTTTTTGAAAACATGCGTATACCAAGTGACGCTTTATTAGGCGAAGAGGGCAAGGGATTCGTTTATTTGATGCAAGAACTGCCTCGCGAGCGACTAGGCTGCGCGGTACAGGCGATTGGGCACGCACAAGGTGCCATGGATTTAACCTGTGAGTATGTCAAGCAGCGTAAGGCATTTGGTCAGACTGTGTCACAGTTTCAAAATACCCGCTTCAAGTTAGCACAAAGTCAAACTGAACTTGAATTATGTCGCGCACTGCTAGAAAAACATATGCTTAAATACAAGCGTGATGAAATGACGGTCACTGATGCTGCCATGCTAAAACTAGCCGCCACAGAAATGCAGCTCACCATGGTGAATGAGTGTTTACAATTATTTGGTGGTTATGGTTATACCGATGAATATCCCATCTCTCGTTTTTATCGTGATGCGCGTATTCAAACTATCTATGCCGGTTCATCCGAAATCATGAAAGAAGTCATTGCCCGTGATATTTTAGGACGATGAATAGTCAAAACAATACAACAATAAAAATTTATTAATTGGAAATATTAAGACTATTTCTGTTGATCTTGAACATCGTATTCTTGTTGCACTCATAGCATCATCTTTGTTTATTGCTGGCAGACTTGTACTTGTTATAGAAAGCTATAAAGCAGGGAATATCGACCTTCCCTTCCCTGTAATTATTCAACCAACGGATCAGGGTTTGAAGCCTGCTTAGTTTAGCTCCAAACACAATTAGTAGACTGGGAAAAAATTATATTAGGCGTGCCTCTTTAGGAGGCAACCTCACTATTTATTAACAATATTTTTAATCGTTAAAGTGAAAAGCGCTCACGCAAAAAATGTGCAATACCATCACTATGATTATTTCCGATTACAGCGCTCGCAGACTTTTTAACTTCAGCTTGCGCATTGTCTGGAGCATAACTTTCATCAGCAAGGGCAAACATACTTAAATCGTTATCACCATCGCCAAAACATACAACGTTGCTAGCTCCCAACTGCTTTGTTAGGTTGGTAACTGCCGTGCCTTTATTAGCGCTTCGGTGATGAACATCTAACCACCAAAAGTTATCACCTTCATGTGCTGGACCTGAGTAAGCAATTAGATTTTCATGTAAATTGAGCTCTAACCATATCTTTTTAATAGTGTCGGCAAAACCAATCATACTGATATTAGTAACCTGACTATTAACAGGAAACGCTTCTAAAGGTAAAAGTGTGGCTTTGGAACTAGAAAAGTATTTATACACAAGTTCTTTTTCTACATCGTGACGTGTTTCAGTATGGAAAATAAAATGATTATGATTATCGATGACGTTAACAAAAGGAGTAATACCCTGTACTAATGCAGCATCGACAACAGTTGAAATCTCCGCGTTATCAAGTAGATTTTCCAAAGTAATTTGTTGAATTTTAGGATCCCATATTGTCACCCCATTATTGTATATCTGCGGCAATTCAAACTCATGTCCGTCCAAAATACGCTGAGCTGACAACATAGTGCGCCCTGTTGCTATCGTATAAGCAATATTTTTTTCGCTTAACAAAACAAGGGTTTCTTTGGTAAAAAGTGAGATTTCAGATGCATCGTTTAACAGAGTGCCATCTAAGTCAAAAAAAATAAGATCCATAAACGTATACAACCCAATTACAAGCTAAAAATTAGCCCTACATTTAACATAATGATTAAGTACGTGTTGCAAGATAAATTAGTTTATATCTCTTATGATCAATTCTGAGATCTTAAGAAACACTCAAAATTGAAATTTATTCACGTTACTAGCGAAGCACAATTGTTATTTTAATTATCAATTGAAAACTATTACATCTCACTTCTTTTCATACTGATAAGTCAGATGCGATGACGTAAACTCTTTGATATGCATAACAAGTTGCAGCTTTTATAATAAACCTATTCCATCAAAGGAGTCATTCGTAGTGAATTGAAACATTGTTCCAATTAAGTTTATGTTTTCTATTTAAATTAAGTTCCTGATGGAGCGCTATCTTTAGTTTTCACCCCACCACCTTCAGCTGGTTTGGTTAAGGAAGCGAAGACGCTTACCGCAAAAATAGCTATCGTGACCAGCCCTAAAGCTATTTGCAGACTAAGAACTTCTGCAATAAATCCTATTAAAGGTGGTCCCACTAAGAAGCCAAAATAACCAGCTGTTGCAACAGTGGCAATACCTGTACTGGGGGCAACATTTGGAACACGCCCAGCCGCACTAAAGATTACAGGAATGAGATTTGAAAGACCTAGCCCTAAAAAGCCAAACCCAACAATAGCTGCAGCAGGATGATTTATGAGTAAAGCAGCGCCCAATCCAAAAGTGGCAATAATAGAAGTTATTCGCGTAATACTCACAGGACCAATATTGGCGACAAACTTATCTCCCGTTAGCCTCCCAATTGCCATCATAAGTGAAAAAGCGGCATAACCGGCAGCCGCTAATCCTGGGCCTGTTGATAAAACATTTTTAAGGTAAACTGCACTCCAATCAGCAATCGCACCCTCAGCCATAAGAACCAAAAAGGCAAGCACACCGAGTCCTAAAGTAGGGCCTCGAGGAAGAACAAGTTTTGGTTTTTCTGTTGATACATCAGCTTCTTTAGGTAGGAAATGCCTAACAGTAGTGACGGTAGCTATAAGCATCAGACCACAAATTAAGGATACATGAAACATTGAACTCAAACCATTAGCTAAAGCAAGTCCACCTATACCTGCACCAACCAAACCACCTAAGCTAAAAAATCCATGAAAAGAGGACATCACTGGTTTGTTAAACCGTTTTTCAACAGTCACAGCTTGGGCGTTCATGGCAACATCCATTGCTCCTGTACATGCACCAAAAATAAATAACGCTACCATCAGAGTTATAAGACTGGGGGCGAGGATCGGTAATGGTAAGGCAAAGCAATAAGTATAAGCTGTCAATGTGGTTACTCTGCTACTGCCAAAACGTCCGCTCCATAGACCACTTAAGGGCATGAACACGACAGCCCCTAAAGCCATGCTTAATAGTGCAAGGCCTAGTATTCCCTCTCCGACATTCAGCTTTTCTTGAACTAATGGAATATGGGGAACCCAGCTTCCTAGAATTAATCCGTTAACAAAAAAAATACTTAAAACGGCTCTACGTGCCCTTACAAGGCGGCTATTCATAATATTACCTCAATTACCTTTATGCCAAAAACGTCAATCTGTTAAGACTGAGTGATTTAGTCATAAAGTGAAAACGCATGTACTCAATTTCAGCAGGTTACTGGCTGGAACACACTCAAAACCGAAGGTCAGAAAAATTAACAACAAGCGACGTTCTAAAGATATTATCCATTCACCTAAATGTTAGCCTGAGGCTCAATCTGAAAAAAACATTGCCTAACAAACGCTTTAACGGCTTCATATCTCACAAATTAACATTTAATAATTCCACTTCTCAAACACACCTATTAATAGGTGTGTTTAACACTAAGCACCTTCCCATTTTTTGTTATTTCAAAATAAATGACTTGGTCATTTAAGCTATTAGTCGCACTTATGATAAGGGTTGTCTCTAATACCTCTAACACATTAAAATTTGAATCATTCAGTGATTTCCAGCTTGTTTCAAGCTTGCCAACACCATAACCAAGATCTTTAAAAGTTAATTTTTTTAATGACTTACTAGCAATATTAATAGCGTTATCGCTACTAATTTCATTATGTCCTTGATGAGCATGAACTGTGGTTTGTTTTAACAATGTGATGAGTAGTATTGTATAAATTAGTATTTTCATTTTATTGACCTTTACATTGTTACTGTTTTAGTCCGATCACGGTGTATTGCCCTTCAACCATTAATTGAATAGCAACAGGTTTGTCACTGGTATTTTTCCAATACCAACCATGTGAGCCAGTAAATGGAGAAGTGAAGCTACCTTTCATCTCACTCAAGGTGGCTATAGCGTAACTCTCAAAATAACCAGTTGTGTCACCTTCAGGCTCGCCATGTAAGTCAAAATAGAGGGGTTCACCATCAGTTAACCATTCATAATTCATTTTTTTATGTTGTTGCATATGAAATTTATATTCAATGCCTTTGCCCACTGGTACAACAACCTCAATAACATCTTGTGCCAGTTCAGAAAAGTTCGCAGTTACCGTTATTGCAGTTTCAGCCCCTTTACTCTTGTTATGTGCCAATACTGTTAAACCCAGCTTGTGACCTATGTGTGTTGGATCAATATTAAATTCCGCAGGTAGTATAAAACAAACCAACACAATCACAGCCATTACCGTCGCCACTATGGTTGATTTTACGAGTGTTTTTGTGCTGACTACATATTGTTTCATATTATAATTCTCGTTAATTCTATAATAAACAGGTTGTTACATTAAGTAATATCCCGTCATTTGAAGACCCATAAGCATTAATCCTGCACTCATTAACATAGTGTTAGTGATAGAGGAAAAACGTTGAAATGAAGATAGATTTCGCCAAAAGTTAATCGCGATAACAATAAAAATCAATGCCATAAATTGGCCAAGCTCAACACCGATGTTAAAAGCAATCAAATTGGTTACTAGGCCTTGTGATGCAAGCCCAAACTCTTGAATCTTGGTAGCTAGACCAAAACCGTGGAACAAACCAAATATTAAAACAGCGACCTTTGTACTGGGTTGTTTACCAAAGACTCGGTTAAATCCATCTAAATTATCAAAGCCCTTATACACCACAGAAAATCCGATAATCGCATCTATGAGATAAGGATTTATATGGATATCGCCTAACACCCCCCAAAATAAGGTAATACTGTGGCCAATTGTAAACATACTCACATATAACAATACGTCTCGGCTTCGATACAAGAAAAAAATTACACCTACGAGGAAAAGTATGTGGTCATATCCTGTAAACATGTGCTTTGCGCCAATATACATAAATGGGAAAAATTGTACGCCAACATTTTGCTCCAAAAACACACGAGTATCGTCATCAACACCATGAGCAAGAACGTCTATGGAGAGGCTGATCAATAGAATGGCAAATACAAGTTTGCTCAAATTTAGAATATTATTTAACAAAGATTACTCATCATTAATTGTGAGTTGGAATTGAAGCAACAAAACAGCTTAGGTACCAAATGAAAAAAAATTGACTGTTTTATAATCATCATAAGTAAATAAACTTACTTGGTCTTTATAGTTTTTGATTTTAGCCTCACACTTGTCCTGATCACCAAAGAGTAACAAATCTCTTAGTTACGACCAGTCTTTAAATTTTTGCATGTCACTGGTTTTTGCTTCTATCCAGTTGTCACCTTGTGTGGTGGTTTCTTTTTTCCAAAATGGCGCTTGGGTTTTCAAATAATCCATAATAAATTCGTTAGCATGATAGGCAGATTGTCGATGTTGACTCGTTACACCTACAAACACAATTTGTTCTGATACTTTTAGCTGCCCAACGCGGTGAATTACAGACACACTGCCTAGTTGCCATTTAGCTTTAGCTGTTTGTACAATATTATTCAATACTTTTTCTGTCATCGCTGGGTAATGCTCTAAATATAAACTGCTAACAGATTGTTGAAGATTAGTATCCCGAACCAAGCCAACAAATGTCACCAGAGCACCATCACTGTGATTACTGTCTCTTAATTTTTGGTATTCATGAGCAAAGTCAAAATCCTGAGTTTGCACAACGATTTGCGTAAAATGACTCATGAAATTGATTACCCACCGGTCACAGGAGGAAAAAATGCGACTTCGTCGGCATCACACAGCACAGTATCATCACTCGTCATCTCTTGATTAACCGCAACCAACGCTTTGCCATAAGCCAAATATTCTTCCCATGTATTGTCTTTTGCCTGCAAAATACTGCGTAGCTTAGCTACTGTGTTTAAATGCTTGCCATTTTGAATGATCTCAATGTTTAGACATTCAGTCTTAATAACTTCTTTAAGTTGACCAAAAAATAAAACTTTTAACATGACCAATCACCGCTTTTGCCACCTTGTTTACTCAGTACCTTGATATCACTAATTACCATATGAGGGTCAACAGCCTTACACATATCAAATAAGGTCAAAGCAGCCACACTTACCGCCGTAAGTGCTTCCATCTCTACACCCGTTTGCCCCGCTAACTTGCACATAGCTTGTATACGAACTTTATTATCAACATCCAATATTTTAAAATCGAGCTGAACTTTAGACAACATCAATGGGTGACATAAAGGTATAAGTTCGCTGCATTTTTTCGCCCCTTGGATTCCCGCGATACGGGCAATCGATAACACATCACCTTTGGCATGAGTGTTATCTTTTAACATGGTAAAAGCTTGTGTAGACATGGATATATATCCTTCTGCCACAGCTTGGCGTTGTGTTATCAGTTTATCTGTCACATCAACCATATTGGCCTTCCCATGCTCATTTACATGAGTCAAACCTTCACTTTGGTTTTGCATATTAAGTATTATCCTCTGCTTGAGCATTCGGTAATGTCTTTTAAATGAACAACAAAATTACACGGGCGATGGGTCGAGTCTAACTGTTGTTGAAGGATGCTGTTCCACGCTGTTTTACACGCGCCAGTAGAGCCTGGCATACAAAATATTGCCGTACCATTGGCCATGCCACCTAACGCCCTTGATTGTACCGTTGATGTACCAATCTCTAAGTAAGACACATGTCTAAATAATTCACCAAAACCTTCAATCTCTTTTTCAAATAACGGCAACATGGCTTCTGGAGTAGTATCTCTTGCAGTAAAGCCTGTTCCACCTGTCACCAAAACAACTTGAATATTAGCAGCCGCTATCCAATTAGATACCACCGCTCGGATTTGAAACTTATCGTCTATTACAATTTTTTTGTGTATTACATTATGACCATCAGCGACTGCAGCCTGATTAAGGTATTGCCCAGAGGTATCATTCTCCTCACTGCGAGTATCTGACACAGTTAACACCGCGATATTCAGAGCCTGTTTAGTTGTTGATTCAATCATTGTCATGTCTAAGTCCCAATAAATGGTGGTTCATCGCAGCGCTGATGCCACTGCTCTGGAGTATTAATATTGCCTAATTGAGTGTTTTTCAAAGGAGGTATTTGTAGACCCTGCAAAGAACTCAACATCTTTTTTACAGAATATTGGCGCTGTTTTGGCTTTACCAAGGATTCGTCCTGCTGGTGCTTAAGTGCACTCGCCAAATATTCAGTCACATCGACTGATAGCGGAAGATAAAGTGGTAAAAAGCACTGTTCAAAAATGCATAAACACCGATTTTTTCTGCCCATCTTGAGTAAATGGTCAAAATCTTCTGCGTATAAATCTGGCATATCTACCGCTATCACCAGTAACTCACTAATGTTGCTGTTATGCATTTCAAAATGCGTTATCGCCCCATGAATACCTGATAAAGGTCCACAATTTGGAATAACATCAGCAATACCCTGATCATGCTGAGAGCCACTGATAAAAATATTATTACACACAAAAGCCAATTGACGTTGGCAATGTTCAAGTAACGATAGTCGGCTATTTGGTAATGTTAACAAACTTTTATCTGTTCCCATTCTACTTGAGTTTCCGCCCGCTAAAATCACCCCAGCTAACATCTATGATACCCCCCAAAAACCAACACCATTTTCATCTGAGAATTCATTAGCCACCTAACATAGCTAAATGTTTTGTCGCACCTGTGAAACCATCTTGTAACCAATGTGTCGCCTCTTTATCACCCAACAAATCAATGAGTTTAGTTTGCAATTCACTGCTGTCAGCTGACTGCAAAGCAGGTCGTATATCCAGACCTTGGTCAGCAAACAAACATAAATGCAATTTGCCAGTAGAAGAAATCCTTAGCCGATTACAGGTTGCACAAAAATCTTGGCTGTATGGCATAATTAAGCCTATCTTGCCTTGATAATCAGGGTGAAAAAACTCTTGAGCAGGCCCTGCTGTTTTATCTCGAATCAGTTGGCTCCATCCACTTTCAAGAAGCTGTTCTTTTATTGGCATACCAGAAACATGGTTCTCGTTAAAAAACATCACATTGTCACCCGTTTGCATTAACTCAATCAGCCTCAACGTTACAGGTGTATTTTTTAGCCAAGTTAGGAAATTTTGCAGCTCTTTTTCATTGTATTGTTTCATCAATACAGCGTTGACTTTTACTTTTACACCTAAGGCTATGGCTTTGTCGATACCGCGTAAAATAGTCTTAAGTTTATTATGGCCGGTAATCGCTGCAAACATACGAGGGTCGAGGCTATCGATGCTAATGTTGAGTGAATCAAGTCCAGCATCCACCCACTTATGAATATCAGCATCCAACTTATAGCCGTTACTCGTCATAGCGACATGCTCAATGCCATTGGCGGATGAACAGGCTTTTATGATTTCAGGCAAGTCTTTTCTAAGGGAGGGTTCGCCACCGGTTATGCGTACTTTACTGGTGCCCAATGAGGCAAATCCATTAACCAAGGTTTTAATTTCAGACAATGCCAAAAAGTTACGGTCGGTATCACAAGCATAACCATCAGGTAAACAGTAATCACATGAAAAATTACACACATCTGTTATAGACAGCCGTAGGTAATGGAAGCGACGTCCAAATTTATCTTCTAACATATTATTTAACACCTTTCCAAAGTGAAGTGACAAAAAATTTGTGTCACTTGCGGGAGGCTGTTCGATTTCTCTTACAACCCTGGCGAACTGGCAACGTTGCCAAATTCACGGCTAAAAAACCTTGTCTTAGATTTAGGTGAGATAGCTCGGAGTTATGCACCTATTATCTGACTATGAGGTCAAACAATAGTTACCTATTTGTAACATATAATCATAATTTTGTAATGGTAAACCACTTTTGTGTTTTTAAAATGGTAAGCAATGTTTACAGGCCAATCGATGCAAGATGGCACATAAGTTGTAATGGTTTTCACTAGTATCTTATTAAATGTTTAATTAAAAGCACGGATAAAGTGCAAAAACAGAGATTTCAACAGTCTATGATCAACACCTTCATCAACAAAAATAAGCTCCCCATTGATTTTTCTTTAATCTCAGAAGATTACTTTATTCCTCTTGCCGAAGAGATCAAATTGCACCAATTAAGTGCAAAGACAACTTATTTTGTTGGAATTAATGGCAGTCAAGGCTCTGGCAAGTCGACATTATCAGCCTTTATAAAAGACTACTTAACTGAAACTTACGGCATGAACGTGGTTGTAATGTCATTGGATGATTTCTACCTTAGTCGCATAGAACGTCAAATAATAGCAACCGATGTACATCCTTTATTTACCACCCGTGGAGTGCCAGGTACTCACAATATGCATCTGGCTAAATCGGTAATGCATAACCTAAAACATCAACAACCCACGACTATCCCAAGATTTAATAAAGCCACAGATAACCCTCATCCTGCATCATATTGGACAAAGGTATCTTCTGCAGTGGACATAGTAATTTTTGAAGGCTGGTGTTGGGGCGTTGAGCCGCAAACCCCTGAACAGTTAACACAACCAGTAAATGGATTAGAGGCAATAGAAGACGATAACGCAGCTTGGCGTAACCATGTCAACTTACAACTTTCTCTGCATTATAAACCCCTCTATAGTTGGATGAATAAATGGGTGATGTTAAAAGCCCCTTGTTTTGAGGATATATATGCTTGGCGTTTAGAGCAGGAACAAAAGCTTATTGCTGCAACAGCCAATAATGACAAAAATAACAATCAGGGCATCATGGATGAACAGCAAGTTCAGCGCTTTATTGAGCATTATCAACGTTTAACTGAACATGCACTTGATACATTGCCAAACACATCAGACCACGTGTTTGAACTAAATCATGAAAGGGCCATCACCGCTCATAAGCTTAAGGAAGTCCATGGTTAACGATGTATTAGTTTTTACAGATTTAGACGGGACATTACTTGACCATCACAACTATAGTTTTGCCCCAGCATTACAAATGCTACATAGACTTAATTCTATCAATATACCTGTGATCCCTAACACCAGTAAAACCTTCGCTGAACTCATTGATTTAAGACAACAAATAGGATTAGAGGGGCCTTTTATTGTCGAAAATGGGGCCGCTATTTACATCCCTATTCTTTATTTCAAAACTCAGCCTAGGGATACAAAATCTAAAAATGGCTACTGGGTGAAAGAATTCTCTAAACCAAGAGAGCATTGGTTGTCATTAATAGATGAGCTAAAAGTACTTTTTGCAGGCGAATTTAATCATTTTTCTAACATGTCTAATACAGAAATAATAACGGCAACCGGGCTTTCAGTAAGACAGGCAAGACTAGCTGCCACTAGAGAGTACGGTGAACCTATTTTATGGTTGGGCAGTGCAGATACAAAAAATATATTTGTTCAAACTATTAAAAAACTTGGAGTCACACCTTTGCAGGGAGGACGATTTTTACACCTATCTGGAGAATGTGACAAAGGCACAGCGCTAACTTGGCTAGCACAGCAGTTTAAAAATGAACGTAAAGTAAAACAATGTACCTCCATAGCTTTGGGTGACGGACAAAATGATGTTGCCATGCTAGAGGTTGCAGATATAGCGGTACGGATTTTATCACCAACAAATGCACCACCAACATTATCCAGACAAACAGACGTTTATACTAGCCAAGCTTATGGCCCAACTGGTTGGACAGAATGTCTAGAGAAAATAATATTTACCCATAAACAATTTAACATGTAGTACGGAGATATCATGGCTGATTTTTATCAAAATGGCATAGTCACAACCTTACATAACTTGTCTGAAAGGCCCGTTGAGGAATTAGAAAAGGAACTTGTAGAGTTCTCAAAAAGACGTCCTATGGCGCTTATATTACCCTCTTTATTTTCCGAGCTTGAAGGCACAGCGTTACCCAACATCATCGACCATATAAGTAAAGTTCCCTATCTATCTCAGATCGTAATTGGCCTTGACAGAGCCAATCTTAAACAATATCAACATGCTCTCAATTTTTTTGGCACTTTACCGCAAAATCACCGCGTATTGTGGAATGAAGGACCAAGACTTAAAGCCTTAGATGCAAAATTAGAAGCGTTAGGATTGGCGCCTAAGGAATTAGGCAAAGGTCGAAATGTTTGGTATTGCATGGGTTATGTGTTGGCGACAGGCAAAGCAGAGTCGGTAGCATTGCACGATTGCGATATTCTGACTTATGACAGGGGCCTACTAGCAAGATTAATATATCCGGTAGCAAATCCACTTTTTAATTATGAATTTTGCAAAGGCTATTATGCCCGTGTAGCTGATGGAAAGATTAACGGTCGGGTTTCAAGGTTATTAGTGACACCTTTAATACGAGCCTTACAAAAAGTAGTGGGTCATAATGAATATCTTGAATATATGGACAGTTTTAGATATCCATTAGCGGGCGAATTTTCTTTCAGGCGTGATGTGTTAAATGATATCCGCATTCCCAGTGATTGGGGCTTAGAAATCGGTGTGTTGTCTGAAATGCAACGAAACTATTCCCATAATAGATTATGCCAGGCAGATATAGCCAAAACTTACGATCATAAACACCAAGATTTATCGGCAAATAACGATCAAGGTGGACTATCTAAAATGTCTATCGATATCACTAAAGCCTTAATTAGGAAACTTGCCACTCAGGGTGAAACTTTCTCCACTGAGACTTTTAGATCACTAAAAGCCACGTATTATCGGATTGCCTTAGATTTCATAGAAACCTATAATAATGATGCCATTATGAATGGTCTGAAGTTGGATATTCATAGTGAAGAAAAAGCAGTTGAATTATTTGCCAGCAATATTATGAAAGCTGGAGAAAGTTTCTTAGATAACCCAATGGAAACTCCATTCATTCCTAGTTGGAACCGTGTAGTGAGTGCCATGCCTGACGTATTAGAACAATTAAAAGATGCGGTAGAGCAAGATTACTTAGAGTTTAAACCTTAAGGGGCAGTCAATGTTATCGGTATTAGAACAACTGACAGAGCGTGTTGAGCATCATTTAGCCGTGATTTATCAAGACGTTGAATTAAAAAAGCCTTACACAGATTTATGTAAGCAGTTATTACACACCATGCGCATTGATACTGCTGACTTATTAGTAACGCCTAAAAGTCATCATAATAATTGGGATCAGAAAGATGTCATGCTGATTACCTATGGCGATAGCATTGAAAAGACAGGAGAAAAACCACTTCACTCTTTACACAGTTTCTTAAAAAAATACTGTGGTGGTGCAATCAATAGCGTGCATCTATTACCCTTTTTTCCATACAGTTCCGATGATGGATTTTCGGTAATTGATTATTCCAGTGTTAACGAATCTTTAGGTGACTGGGATGACATACAATCAATTACCCAAGACTATCGCGTTATGTCTGACGTGGTGATCAATCATTGTTCATCCAGGAGTTTATGGTTTGAGAATTTTATCAAAGGTGAAGGCACAGGCAGTGACTTTTTTTTTACTGCATCATTAGAAGATGATGTATCCGACGTTGTAAGACCAAGAACCTCTGATTTGCTTAGATTAACCAAGACGAAGCATGGGGAAAAACAAGTATGGTGTACATTTAGTCATGATCAAGTTGATTTTGATTTTAGGAACCCTGCGGTCCTTGACACCTTTGTTTCAATTATACGGCAATATCTGGACACCGGCATTCGGATTTTTCGTTTGGATGCAGTTGCTTTTCTTTGGAAGAAAGTAGGTACTGATTGCATAAACCTTGAACAAACTCATGAAGTGGTTCGTTTGTTACGCATACTAATAGAACATGCTGTAAGCAACGCTGTAATTATAACCGAAACTAATATACCTAATCGGCAAAACCTAACCTATTTTGGCAATGCCAACGAAGCTCATGGTATCTATAACTTTTCGCTGCCACCTCTGTTAGTCAATACTTTAGTAACAGGTTCGTGTAGACACATTAAGGCGTGGTTGAGTAGTATGCCTCCCGCCCAAAATGGTACGTTCTTTTTTAATTTCATCGCGTCCCATGATGGCATAGGATTAAGACCTGCAGAGGGACTACTTGAAGATCAAGAACTCACGTCTTTGGTCAATACCATGCAAAATTTTGGTGGAAGAATTTCATGGCGTACTACCGAAGATGGTAAACAAAAGGCTTATGAGATCAACATTGCATTATACGATGCACTGCAAGGCACCATAAAAGGAGCTGACAAATGGGGATTAGACAGGTTTATATGTGCCCATAGCATAATGTTTGGCTTAGAAGGCATTCCAGGCATTTATATTCATAGCTTGTTAGGCACTGGTAATGATTATGAAAAAGTAAAAAACACCAGTCACACACGTTCTATCAATAGGCATAAATGGGATTATACAAATTTACAGGAACAACTTGCTTCACCCTATAGCCAACAAAGCAAAGTACATGCGAGGATGATAAAGCTATTAAATATTCGCAAAGAACAACCAGCATTCCATCCTAATGCCACCCAGTTTACGTTACAATTAGGCGAACAAATATTTGGTTTTTGGCGTCAAAGTATAGACAGAAGACAAAGTATTTTTTGCATATTCAATGTGACCGATGAACCACAAAACGTTAGGTTAAGTGACATTAACTTAATTGGTACCGACACTTGGTTTGACCTTATCAGCGGCCATACAATGAGTCTGGAAGATATTGAATACCAGCTAACACCTTATCAATCTATGTGGATATCTAATATTGGTAGTGAGTCCTTCAACCTAGTTAAATAGAGTGTTTTGGTTAAATAGAGTAGGACTTGTGTAGCACATAAGTCCTACTCTATTTAATTGATATTTACATATATTACCCATTTCAATCAATAACTGACTTTCACAAATAACACATTAGTCGTGTATATCAAACATATTGACAACGCCACCCTTATATAAGTAGTTGTTTTAATTGCTAATTAATAATTTGGCACAACAGTTTCCATAAATAAATTAAGGTGGTAACAGGAACAAATAAGCAAACCCCCTCCATACTTATTGATATTTCACTTCGTAATTTTTGTGAAAAAATTAGCAGCAAACAGTCAGTCAAAGCGGTTTACTATTTATCTATATTTGTTGTTTTTAGACTATGAGAAAGATTCAAGCTATGAAAAAGTTAATCGCATTGGTGGCGTTATCACTTATATCATTAGCATTAATCGCTGATGAAAATTTAATAGCTAAATTGGACTCTGACAACAATGGCCGAATTAGTATTAAAGAGGCTGCAGAAGATGTTTCGTTAGCGGCAATGATTTCTGAACTGGACATTAATAAAGACGGTTATCTGTCAATTAGTGAATTAGATAACGAAAATTAACTATATAAATTAATTGTGGAGCTGTGCGAACTTGGTAATCAACTGCTCCCCATATTCACCATTTACCTTAGTATTAAAGGAAGAAAACATTATGAGAAAGTTTGTATTCGCATCAATCGTCACATTTGCCTCATTTAACTTATTAGCTAAGTCTGAGGAAATAATAGTTCATCCACTAGATACTGACAAAGATGGTCTTATCAGCATGGAAGAAGCAAAAGCAGACAGTATTCTTAGTGCAATTTTTACTGAAATGGGTATCCACCAAGATGGTTTTTTTATCACATTTGGAATTGGAAGTTAAAACGGAAGGCGAAACTAACTAAATCGTATTTCTGATTAGTTAAAAGCCTTAAAGGGTAATAGCTTTTTGGGCTTTTAACTATTTATACCTCAACCGGCAAGTCAGTACTAGCCCCCCACTCACTCCACGAACCATCGAATACCGCTAACTTTGTATATCCTGCTTCAGTTGCTGCTAAGGCTAAAATGCAAGCGGTGACACCCGACCCACAACTAAAAACTAAATAGCTGTCTTCAGTGAGTACCCATTCAGAAAAAATTTTCTTCAGCTCCCAAGGATCTTTTAGTAATGTACCTTCAAGGCATAGTTGGAAAGGTAAATTAATAGAAGTTGGAATATGACCAGAGCGCAACCCTTTGCGTGGCTCTGCTTCTGTGCCGTTAAAACGCCCTGAACTTCTTGCGTCCAGCAAGGTTATATTAGTTAAGCTATGGTTTATTTCATTGGCACTTATAAAGTGTTTTTTATAATATTTAGTGTTGAAATCTCCGTGTTTACGCCCCAAAACAAGTTCTGGTTCGGTCGGCAAATTTTGAGCTAACCAGTTTGGTAAGCCTCCGTTTAATATAGATACATCTTGATGACCCATAGACTTCAACATCCACCAAACTCTGGGCGCACAATAAATCCCTTTATTGTCATAAATGACAATAACACTGTTGTTATCGATGCCTAACTTTTGAGCATGTTCAGTAAAACTGGTTTCGCTCGGCATAGTGTGAGGTAATCCTGCATCAGCATCACAAAACACACTTTCAAAATCAAAAAATATTGAGTTAGGAATATAGGCAACTGGGTTGCTTTCGGTTTTTTCTGTTACAGGGTTATCCATTTGAGAATATAAGATTAATAAGTTTGGTTGGTCGATATTATTTACTAGCCATTGGCTACTCACCATATTCGTTTTTGGCGACATTGTTTATTCCTTAATTCAGTGGAAGGTCAATAGTCATTAGCTAAGAAGCTTAAAACCACAAAAAAACGGAACATAATACAAATGTTTTAACTTAGTGATGCTTTGCACCATCATGGTGACAACAGGCAGTACAAAAGACTAGTTTCATTTGACAATATCTACTATGTTTGAAAACACATATAATTTACATAATGTTATCAATACTCTTCTGAAATTAATTAGTTGGTTACTTATTTGCACATTCAGACCCCAGCACCTATTTTTTACCTATTTGATACAAAGGTTAACAATAAAGAAATACTTTATGTAACGCACGATATACTCTAAGTTTTTTATTACATCTACGTTGCAGTTTTTGTGCAATAATTATGTGCTTAATTACATCCATCTATAGTTCAAAAACATCAACCACTCCAATCTAGTATTAGAGAATTTAAAATGCAAAATCAGACCTTATGGCTTAAGTCACCCGCTGCGATATTTACCGGCAATGCCCTAAACGCAGGTAACGGACTAGTAATTAAAGGCAACAAAATTGTTGAATTGGTACCATCAGGTATGAAGCCTAAAATACATGTAGATAGTTATATTGATTGCAGTAACCAAGTGGTTACGCCAGGCCTCATCAATACACATCATCATTTTTACCAAACATTGACCCGAGCCGTTCCAGGTGCTTTGAATAAACCCTTGTTTCCATGGTTAAAATACCTGTATCAAATATGGAAAAACTTAGACGAAGAAATGATCTACACTGCGACTCAATTAGCGGGATTAGAGTTGATGTTATCGGGCGCAACTTGTATTGCAGATCACCACTATGTTTTCCCAAAGGGGCTTGAACAAGCTATTGATATTCAAGTAGAGGCTATCAACAGTTTAGGGTGTCGGGCCACTCTTACTAGAGGCTCCATGAGTTTAGGAAAAAGTAAAGGGGGGTTACCACCTGACAGTGTTATCCAAGATGAAGATACTATTTTGCAAGACAGTCAGAGACTCATTTCAAAATACCATGATAATAGTGATGATGGGTTTATACAAATAGCGCTAGCACCCTGCTCACCTTTTTCTGTATCAACCACACTAATGCAAGACACCGCCCAGTTAGCTAAAGAAAATAATGTGATGCTGCATACACATTTAGCTGAAACTGAAGACGAAAACAATTTTTGTATGCAACAATATGGCATGCGCCCATTAGATTATTTAGAACACTGTGACTGGCTGGGCAATAAAACATGGCTGGCACACGGTATCCACTTTAATCAAGATGAAATAAAACGCTTAGGTCAAGCTAATGTAGGTATTGCTCACTGTCCCTCGTCAAACATGTTACTGGCATCAGGTATTTGCCCAACTGTCGAGCTTGAGTCTGCAGGCTGTAATATAGGTTTAGCTGTAGATGGCTCAGCGTCAAACGATTGTTCTAATATGATGCAAGAAGTACGTCAATCTTTACTACAGCAGCGTTTACGTTATGGAGCTGAGGTTATAACTGCCAAACGCGTATTGGGTTACGCAACAACGGGTTCAGCAGCCGTTTTACAGAGGCCCACTATAGGAATGTTCGATATAGGAATGCAAGCTGATTTAGCCATTTTCAGTCTAGATGAACTGCGTTTTTCTGGTGTAGGCAGTCCACTTGATGGATTGATAACTTGCGGGGCATCCCATGTAGACAAATTGATGGTTGGGGGCAATTGGCAAATTGAGAATACAGAGCACTGTGCACTACTAAGCAAACAAATCATGGATAAACACCAATATCTTGCTAAAAAGCTCCAAAGTCAAAACTTTGTTTTGTAGCTTTATTATGACAATATCCCTAAGATGGTGCATTATTTTAATAGTGTTGTTATTTGGTGCACATAACATTATAGTCTTTGGCTACACGAGAAGTAAATCAACCATGTTCGTTTTATTTATTTAACAAAATATCTATTACTTTCAATGTATTAATAAATATTTTTGAGCCTAGAGCATTTGGATATGCCGTTGGCATTGATCGTGCAAAAAAAATTTGAACAATTTAATTAGTCATTTAAACACTTTGTTGAATAGTCCATAGAGTCTAATACAACACAACAAAAATACTACTTGAGAACTCAATCATGACAATCAGAACTTTTATATCTAATCCATTAGCCAAAGCTGTTGCTATTGGCCTTACCACTTTTTTACCCTTACAAGCCTTAGCACAAGAAACTGAAGAAGATGTCGAGCGTATTGAAGTGACAGGTTCATTAGGTAGCTTACCAGGACAAGATGTTGAAGCCGTTTTTGGTTTTGGCAAATCGATTTTAGAAACACCACGGTCAGCATCAACAATTAGTCAAGAGCAGCTTGAACGTTTTAGTGTGAGTGATATAGACGAGTTAGTCGCTTTTGCACCAGGAACATTTACCCAATCATTCTTTGGTGTGGCAGGTTCTTTAGATGTACGTGGTACGCCTGGTGAAACCTATTTTAGAGGTGTTAAGCGATTAGATAATCCGGGTAACTACCCTACACCCATTGGTGCATCTAGCCGAATTGATATTGTTCGTGGTCCAGCATCTCCCATATATGGACCGTCTAAGATTGGGGGTTACTTAAATTTCAACCCTAAATCAGCACGTGCAAGTGGCGGTCAGTACCTAGAAAATAACACTGGCGCATTTTCCTACACCACTGGTACGTGGGACAAAAGCATACTTACTGCTGAAATAGGAGGTCCTGGTAAATTAGCCGGTAAAGACATGGGTTTCTACCTTTACGGTGAAGTAGAAAATTCTGGCAGCTATTATCAAAATTCAGGTACGGACCAAACTGTGTTGCAGGCGTCTTTTAACGTTGATATCACTGACAATTTACGTATAGAATTCGGTGGTATGTACCATGATTATGATGGCAACCAAGTAGCTGGTTGGAACCGCTTAAGCCAAGACTTAATTGATAATGGTAGTTATGTTACCGGTACTGCAAAACCACTTGACATAAATGGCGATGGTTCAATTTCTCATCAAGAATATAATCTTGAACGAGACGGAATAAACCCATTCATTTTTAACAATGCTGATTTTGGCTTATTTCCTGACAGAATTACAAATGCTGATTTTTCTCCTATTTTATCACTGGATAATCCAGGTAAAACCAAACTAAGAGGCGACCAAGTGTTAGTTGCCGCTGACGATGTTTTACTTAACACGGTTGAGACACTCTATTTTGATGCTTTTTATTACACCGATAATGGTTGGGAAATAAAGAACCAAATGTTCTATGAAGGTTATGAAAATCTTAATGAGAATGCCTACGGTTTCTCCCAATTTCATGATAGTTGGGTGTTTGAGAATAAACTCGTGTTCTCAACGGAATACCAGACTGATAGCATGTTAGCCCAAGTACAAATTTCACCTTCTATTCGTCACACGGATTTTTTACACGGTGATGACTTTACCAACGAATATTTTAACCGTCGTGACCTAACTGGACCATCCACTGCACTTGATAGACGTTTATTGGCAACGCGCATAGGAAAAGACTTCGATAACTATGATGAGGGTAGCTATACCGATTTAGGTATTGCAGCTATGACTGACATCACCTGGGATATGGGGCTAAACATTGTACTAGGTTTGCGTTATGACACTATAGACGTAGATTCAACCAGTCGAGGTGATTTATTACTCACACCATCAGATATCGTTTCAGTAAAAGAAACATTTGATGGTGTTTCTTGGAATGCTAGTGTTTCATTTAAAACTGAAATTGGTTTTATTCCCTATATCACAGCTGCTGAACAAGCAACCCTCGTTGCCGGTCAAGGTGCTGAAATAGGTGTAGGCCAAGTATCGGATGGTGCATTTGATACATCAGATTTATTCGAGTATGGAATAAAAGGTTCATTCTTAGACGATAGCCTGTACTTCGCTCTGTCTATTTATGAGCAAGAACGCACAGATTTTAGTGCTCAGGCAATTGTAACTAATTCTACCACTGAAAATAATGGTACAGAATTTGAGTTACGTTGGGTAATCAACGACAACTTAGTAGTTGGCGCTGGTTATACAAATATAAAAGTTTATAACGTAACAGCAATGGAAGAAGGTAATCAATTTGGATTCTTCGGTATTGAAGATTTATCATCAGTAACTGACGCATCATTGTTGTATGGTGGAGCCGTTATTGGCTTTAACTTAGTTGATGATAAAGAAAGTGCTAGAAAGGCCGGTATACCTGAGAATATTTACACTTTAAATGCTACTTATGACTTCCAAAACGGTTATGCAGTAAATGCTAGCCTTGTCAAAGCAGACGAAACATTCTCAAGTTTCTCTCAAGTTGTTACGCTTCCTTCATATACATTAATCAACGCAGGAATATTTTACGAAGCGGATTCATGGACAGCCAGCCTAAATATCAAAAACTTAACTGATGAAAGATACTTTAGAGCTAACTTCCCTGACCTCTTTGGTTCTCAAATTGTGTTACCTGAACTCCCACGTCATTACCAAGCGAAGTTCAGCTATAAGTTTTAATAGAAGTTAAACTATACAAAAAATTAAACTCTATGAGGGTAAGTATGTGTCATGCGTACTTACCCTTTTTTATTGGGACAAAAAGTATGCGCAAATTAATTTTTAAACGATTAACTATTTTTAATATCGTTGTTTTAACCCTCTTTTTAATGAGCAGTTGCCAGGATAACAGTAAATTAATTCAAACTAATGTTACTCCCCCCATAGAAATAAAAGTGGTCGTTGTCACTATGTTTGAAATTGGTGCTGATGAAGGCGATAAACCGGGTGAGTTTCAATTATGGAAATCAGGCCAGAAGCTTGACACTTGTCTACCTTTTGCCGTTTCACACCATGATATTTGTATTAATACCGATACCGGCGTTATGGGCATAGTTACAGGTATGGGCACCGCCAAAGCAGCCTCGGCTATTATGGCATTAGGTTTAGATCCTAGGTTTGATTTAACCCATGCTTATTGGTTAGTGGCTGGGATAGCAGGATTTGATCCTGCTGATGCATCCATAGGCTCTGCCGCTTGGGCGACCTGGTTACTCGACGGTGATTTAGCCCATCAAATTGATGCCAGAGAAATACCTGATAGCTGGTCAAACGGTTACTTTCCACTATTTACCACCGACCCATTATTGGAAAAGCAAACTCTAAACGTTAGTAAGCTCAATAGACATGGTCAGTCCACAAATGGCGAAGTATACCAACTCAACTCTCAGTTGGTTGATTGGGCATACACACTGACCAAAGATGTTGCGTTAAATGATTATCCGGTTATGCAAGCTCTGCGAGACAAATACATCGGGTATCCAAATGCACAAAGAACCACCATTTGTATTAAAAGGTGAAACATTTAGCCGCATCCACTTTTTGGCATGGCGATTTATTAAATCAGTGGGCGAATAACTGAGACTCACTACTGGACAGCTGGACAAGGAAATTTTGTTAGCTCGGGTATGGAAGATACTGGCAGTTACCAGTCCATGATTTATTTAGACAATGCAGATAAAGTGGATAAATCTCGTTTTATGGTGGTTCGCACAGGCAGTAATTACTCTATGCCACCACCTGATTTATCCGCAATTGAAAATTTAAGACTTGAAAGTGGTGAAGATGGTTATGCAGGCATGCGTTCCGCCCTAGAATCAGCCTATTTAGTAGGCAGTAAAGTAGTGGATACTATTGTCGCTAATTGGTCACAATACAAATCCACTATGCCCTATGAAGTAAAAGGCAATATAGATGAAGTTAGCCAACAGCAGCTTACCCAAAGCAATGAGAGTTCTGCCTCAATCAATAAAATATCGAGTATCACTGATAGCGAAAACCTATTGACCGCAAATCAATTGGCTAAAGCCTTGAACCTAGAGGCACATGTTGAAGGTGGCTATTTTCGGCAAACATTTAAAGCGGATCACCGGCCTACTATTGCTACTCAAAATGGCGACAGAGTGACCATGAGCAGTATTTATTACTTGTTAAGTGCCCAATCCCCTATTGGCCATTTTCATATGAATCAATCAGATATCATGCATTATTTTCATATGGGCGATCCTATTACCTACTTCATGCTTAATACCGACGGTAGTTTACAGCAAACTATATTAGGGCCAGATCCCATCAAAGGGCATCAAATGCAAATGATGGTTAAAGGTGGGACTTGGAAGGCATCGAAAATCTCTTCCGGTGGTAAATATGGATACGGCCTCATTGGTGAAGCCGTAGCTCCCTGGTTTTGAGTACCCTGATATGCAGTTAGGTAAAACCGCTATGTTGTTGAAGCAGTTTCCACAGCATACACAAATCATTGAAGAACTGAGTCAAAAATAGGCTGTTAACTTTGCTAGGTATTGATACTATTTAATCAGTATTGTTTTTTAATTCATTTTAACGTTGAGAAAAAAACATGAAAAAAAATATGCATCCCAGTAACATTAAGCTTAGCTTTTTTGATCTCCAGCATTAGCGCACAGGAAACAACACCACCCAACTTTATGACCGAGCAGTTATCAGAGCAGTTATTGAATCAAACCGTTGCACTTAGCGAGCCAAAATTAGGTTAAAGCTCTAAGCAGAATTATTACGTAAACACTATGACGCGTTAGTGCAAAGTGGATTTAGTAAAGACGAAGCACTGCAGCTTGTTATTGCGATGGCTTCGCAACATCAACAATAATATATAAGACTTAAAATACGACTCGACAACATTCATTCTCTTCAATGTAAATGTTAACAATAAGAGGTCGTGGCGTATTTTACCTATATGCATGCATCAAAGGGTTATGAACGAACATGTGTCGGATAATGTTGTGCCTGAAGACCTGAGTTTTAAAATGCTTGATGCTGATAGCATCATGACCTCTTTGTTTAGACCTAGTAGGACCTGAGATATCTAAAAACACCTAAAAATATTTTATTTAATATGGTGGATGAATTTGTAACTATTGACGAAAAAAAAACAGTTAGCTTATCTCAAATTGGTGAGATATCGATAAATACAGCAACCATAAACTTTTCTTTTTATTTATGTATATCGATTGAAAAAATAAGACTATGAGTGGTTTTTGAGATTTATCTAGTAATTTAGATACAGTATCTTCGCTTTGAATAGTTCAGTAAATAACCTGATATGTAGAGTAGTTATTAATGAATAGGTTTTATATTTAAACTTTTATTAATAATCTTTATTGCATTACCCTGTTAAATGTCTATTTTTCATTGGTGAATATGATGCAAAAAAATGAAAACTAGGCTAAATGGCAGAAAAAACTAGTACACTTTTAGTAAATTAGCATCATCAAAAGCCTCAACTTCCTTTAAATAACCCAATTGATATCTCTTAACTTAAACTCAAAATATGTATTGTAAATAAAAGTTCGTTCTCTATTTAAATGATTTTTTGCAACCAATGTTGTTTAACATCTTCTGCTAAAAAACTGGCGTTAAAACTATTTTTTACTAACTGTTCTAAATGATGTTTTTCTATAGGCAAATGATCGATAATTGCAAAAAAATTATCATTTAAATACCCCCCGAAGTAACTAGGATCATCGGCATTAATGGTGGCCATTAGTCCTAAGTCGAGTAATTGCAATACGTTATGCTCTTGCATATGTTTAAACACTTTTAACTTAGTATTAGACAGGGGACACACGGTAAGTGGATGTTGTGATTGGATTAAAAACGCAATTAACTCGGGGTCTTCAATACACCGTACACCGTGGTCGATTCGATGCACATCCAATACTTTCAGTGCATCCCAAATGTACTCTGTTGGACCTTCTTCGCCTGCATGTGCCACCCGCTTCAATCCTAACGATTTGGCCATTTTAAACACTTGAGCAAATTTTTCAGGTGGATTACCTAATTCGCTACTGTCCAGACCAACGGCAGTAATGTCGTCTAAATAAGGTCTTGCAGTTTCTAGCGTTTCAATAGCACTTTGTTCTGTTAAATGCCTCAAGAAAGACATAATCAATAAGCAGGATTGCCCCCATTCTTGTTGTGCTTGTTTGATAGCCCGCTTAAATCCTGACATAAATATTTCAAATCCAATACCGCGTTGAGTATGGGTCTGCGGGTCAAACATTATTTCGGCGTGTACCACATTATCATCTTTGCACCTGAGCAAATAATTCCACATCAACTGGTAAAAATCGTCTTCGTCTTTAAGTACTGAAGCACCGAAGTAGTATAGGTCTAAAAAACTTTGAAGATCTTCGAAATCATAAGCCTTTCTTACATCTTCAATATTTGCATAAGGTAAGTCAACCCGATGCTTTTTTGCTAGAGCCATCATTAAGTCAGGCTCTAACGAACCTTCTATGTGTAAGTGTAATTCTACTTTTGGTAATGATGCTACCCAATGCTTTAAGTTTTTTTTAGTCATTTCTCCACCTATCTTGTATAACATTCAGCCCCTAGAGTTGCGCCTATAATTGCACCAAAACATATAACTTTGTTAAATATTGGTGCAAAAATAACGAAGTTATCTAGATCAAACATATATGTATATCTCAAATCAAAAAGCTACAGCACAATTTTTATTATTGTTTTATCACATTTGATGACATGATAAGTATTTTTACAATATAAATCAGAGCAATGCCAGACTAGATGGTCAGCTTCTTGCTGTATACTTTTGTAAAACAACCATAAAAATAAAAATGATGTCACATCAAAACCAGAGCGATAAATATGTCTAATTTTCTTGAACACTTTTTTAAACTAAAAGAAAAAGGTACCAATCTCAAAACGGAATTTATAGCAGGCTTAACGACCTTTGCAGCTATGTCTTATGTACTTGTCGTTAACCCTAGTATTTTAGGTGCAGGTGGTATGCCAATCGAAGGGCTGATCACCGTCACTGCGATTGCAGCATGTCTCGGTACCTTATTAATGGCACTGATGACCAACTACCCCATCGCTATGGCGCCAGGTATGGGCCTCAATGCCTTTTTTGCCTTTACTATATGTTTAACCCGAGAAATACCATGGGACGCAGCATTAGGCATAGTATTTTGGAATGGTATTTTATTTTTACTGTTGTCTGTCACAGGCGTCAGAACCAAAATAGCCGAGGCCATACCGGCAGCTCTTAAAATTGGAGTGCAGTGCGGCATTGGGTTATTTATTGCCTTCATAGGTTTAAAGAATGCGGGCCTAGTAGTTGATAACCCTGCCACCTTCGTTTCTATTGGCGACCTATCTGAACCTGCCACTTTATTGGCCTTGGCAGGCATCATCTTAACGATTGTATTAGTCATTAGAAAAGTCACCGGTGCTATTCTCATTTCAGTAGTTGTGTTAAGCCTAATAGGGGCTTTCATACCTGTTGGCGACGGATATTTAACACAACATACTAGCCAGTTTATCGGTCTACCTGATGATATAAGTAGTACATTTTTTGCCATGGACATTATGTACCCCATCGAATATTTTGCTGAAACATGGGATCTTATTTTTGCACTACTATTCGTGAATATGTTTGATACCATCGGCACTTTAATAGGTGTATCCCGTCGAGCTAACCTGCTAGATGAGCAAGGAAAATTACCTAAAATGGGCAAAGCCATGACGGCAGATGCAGTGGCTAGCGTTATGGGCGCTGCTATAGGTACGTCACCCGTAACCTCATACGTAGAATCGGCTGCAGGCGTATCAGCAGGCGGCAGAACAGGACTGACATCGGTATTTGTTGCCCTGTGTTTTATGCTGGCATTGTTCCTCACTCCCCTTATGAAAGTCATCCCCTTAATGGCGACTACCCCGGCACTAATCATGGTGGGTATACTGATGATGGACTCCTTTAGACAGCTCGATTTTGACGACTTAACTTCCCTAGCGACTGCTACTGTCGCCCTGCTCGCTATGCCACTCACCTTTAGCATCAGCGAAGGTATTGCTCTTGGTTTTATTACTTACGTGGGCATAATGCTAGGCACAGGACGATATAAACAAGTGACAATGATCACTTATATTATGGCCGCGGTGTTTGTATTGAGATATGCGTTGGATTTGAAGTAAATCCAACATTTTGAAGACATTGCAACTGTTAGCACTTTTTATTTGAAAGCCATACTACCAGTATGGCTATTCATTAAATGTTTAGAGGTAAAATACTAAACCCTATGAATTACAATAAATTTTATAAGAGATACGCTTTCAGAGGCATTAAGTTTCACTAGGATTTGATGGAAGTAGTCAATTTACATTTGGGATTAGCGAGAGTTGTAGTTTCTTTGCTCATAATAATAGAGATGATTTTGATAGGGTCTCATCAGTAATAATCAATCGGTCAATAGCACCAAACACATTCAAGCTAGTACAATAAAATTGAAGATGGAAGACATAAATTGTTGTTAAATCATAATGCTTGCTCATTCTTTAATCCCTGTGTGCTTTGTGTGTTGAAATTAAATAATGCGTAATGATATATTTATTAATAATTGTTCAATTATAGTTTGTGCAGTTATTCTTCTCACTTTTTATTAATTTATATTTCAACACTTCACCCTAATTTGAGGACATCATATGTATTTTGAAGATTATCAACCGGGTGACACATCTAGGTTTGGCGCTTATCAAGTAACAGAAAGTGAAATAATAGAATTTGCGAGCAAATATGATCCCCAGTATTTTCATTTAGATGATGAAGCGGCTAAAGATTCACTCTTTGGGGGCTTATGTGCCAGTGGATGGCATACTTCGGCTATGTTCATGCGTATGCTAATTGATAATCTTCCTGAAGAACATGGGTCACTTGGCTCACCCGGCATCAACAATCTCAAGTGGCTAAAACCTGTATATCCGGGGTATATTTTAAGTGTGAAAAGTTGTGTGACACAGTGTAGATTGTCTAAAAGTAAACCCGACGTTGGTCTAATTTGTGTGAATTATGAAATTGTGAATCAACATGATGTGACAGTCATGTCACTAGAATCAAATGCATTCTTCAGATGCAGAAATACCAAGTTACCAGTGTGATAATGTAACAATGAGTAATAACTGAGTGAAACTCAGAAATTTATAAAACTTTAATTGCGTCGATAATAAAGAGTACTGGCACACTAATGATAACTTTAAGCTTTGAAAATCAATAAGGATATCTTCGCCAGTGAGCCGCAAATACTTCACTGGTTCGAGTTTTCCATGTGACAATAATCATTGAATGGCAGAGACTCTCTTGTCAGCCCAATTTAAAGCATCTTGAAATAAACGATAAGATTGTTCATGGTCAATGTTTATCTGTTTGCAAAACAGTTCAATATTTTGCCAATCTGCCTTTTCAAATAGCTCACATAATCTTAAAAAATATGCAGACTCACCTGTACGATTAATGATCGCATCTTTCATATCTTTGTGAAGAGGTAATTTATCCATAAGTTCATGTATGTCACCATCCACCATGGCATCAATTAAAGATAATAATCCGATCAAGAATGCAGAGGGCTGAGAATTAGTCGGCATGGTTGCATTCACCATTAACTCGCAGAAACGACCTCTAGATAATACCATGGCAGTCAAGGCTTGTGGTTTACCTGTTGAGAATTGAGCTGTAAACAACAAACTAATAAAACGTTTTAGCTCTTGGCTCCCGAGCACAATTATTGCTTGTTTAATACTCTGTATAACAGCATCGCGTTTAAAGATTGGAGATTGCACATAACGTAATAACTTAAAAGACAGGTTGATATCATCTTCAAATATTGAAGTGACCTTTTTAATATCGATTTCGGCTCTATTGAATTCGGTCCACAGGTTAGCGACAGCAATCTGAGACGGATTAAAAGCAATCGTCTTAATAATTTCAGGCCGACTAAAAAAATAGCCTTGAAAATACTCACAGCCAATACTTAATCCGTGTTGAAAATGAGAATAAGTTTCAATCTTTTCTGCCAGTAGTTTGATATGAGGAAACGGTTTTAAAGCCGTTATGATCTCCTGAAATTGTTGTTCAGTTGTTAAAGAATAATCGAGCTTTATGATGTCAACATATGGAAAAAAATATTTCCACACTGAATCATGTTCGTAATCATCTAACGCAATGGAATAACCTTTATTTTTTAAATCAATACAAGCATCTAACAACCTTTTACTGGGTTTGGCTGTTTCAAGAATTTCAACCACAATTTTATCTTTGTCCAATAAAAATGGATAACCATTTATAATGGAGTCATGGGTAAAATTGATAAAGGCTAATGAGCCTTTGGTCAAACTCTCCAAACCTAAATTAAATTCTAATCCTTCAATTATTTTTGCAGTGGCTTCATCTTCATTAATATTTTTGGGAAATATATTATCAAGGCTGTCACGGAGTAATAATTCATATGCAAATAAGTTTTTATTCTTATCTAAGATAGGTTGGCGTGCCACATAAAAGCTCAATTTTATTCTCTCTGTTGTTACCGCTAATCAGAAACCTATGCTTCTACGAAAATTATTATAACAAATCATTTAAAAATTAGTAAGGTGAATTTCAAGCCAACATGTTTAAATAAAATTCGTATATACCCGCTCGATTTTCTGTAAATTTACGACCAATACAAGGTGTTTTGAATATACTTTATTGGGCGTGCTTTCACACACAGCTGCCTTAAACATCACACCGGAAAATGCTCTTTCCAATGCAAGGCAATCTGCTCTCTAGTGCAGCACCACACTTTATCATGGCTTTGCACATATTCTATAAATCGTTGCAATGCTGCCATACGTGCAGGGCGACCGATAATTCGACAATGCAAACCAATAGATAACATTTTAGGTGCTGTTGCACCCTCTGCATATAACACATCAAATGCATCTTTAAGATACTCGTAAAACTGTGCGCCACTATTAAATCCTTGTGGCGTAGCAAAGCGCATATCGTTAGTATCCAACGTGTAAGGCACCATTAATAAAGGTTTAGCGTATTGAGTATCGTAATACGGCAGGTCATCTGCATAGGAGTCGGCGCAGTATAAAATGTCATCTCTTTCAGCTAACAATTTAAGGGTGTTAGGGCTTGTTCTTCCGGTATACCATCCCTTAGGCTTACTACCTGTGATAGCTTGATGTAACTGCACCGCAGCATTCATCATTTTCTTTTCTTGTGGTTCAGGCATATCTTGAAAATTAATCCAGCGCATTGCGTGACTCGCTATCTCCCAGTTTGCCTCTTTCATAGCTGCTACTGCTTCTGGATTGCGTTGCAATGCCATCGTGACACCAAATACGGTAATCGGTAAATTATAACGAATAAACAAATTATAAAGCCGCCAAAAGCCAGCACGACTGCCATATTCATACATCGACTCCATACTTAAATGTCTATCTGGGTATGCCTGCGCGCCTATAATTTCTGATAAAAAAGTTTCTGATTGTTGATCACCATGCAACACACAGTTTTCACCACCCTCTTCATAATTAAGAACAAATTGCACGGCTATCCTAGCTTGATTAGGCCATTTAGGATGTGGGGGATATTGGCCATAACCTATTAAATCCCTTGGGTATGCATGTTTCATCAACTACCTTCAAATTCTGTTGGAACTGATAAACCACAGCCAGTTAATATTAACCTCACCAAATTGTTTGTAGCTTCAGTAAAATCAGTTTGAGTCATTGATTTGCCTCTGAGTTCATTAATTTGCACAGAAAAGTCAGCATAATGTTGTGATGTTGCCCAAATATTAAAGAGCAAATAATGAGGGTCTGTTGCAACTAGTTTACCTTGCTCAATCCATTGTTTTATCACATCTACGCGGCCCGCCATCCAATTTGCATGCTGGTCTTTAAAAAACTTGTCTAAATTAGGTGCGCCATTGATAATTTCTAGTGCAAACATTTTGGATGCGTCTGGTCGACAACGAGATATCTCCATTTTGTCAGCAATATAATGTGCTAGTACTTCAGCTGGATCGTCACTCACAGTTGCTTCATCAAACCGACTATTCCATAACCGAAGAATATCTTCCAACAAAGCCATATAAAGTAACTCTTTAGATTTAAAATAATAAAGCACATTGGTTTTAGGTAATTTAGCTCTATTTGCTATTTGCTGAACCCGAGCTCCTTTATAACCGTGCAGAGCAAATTCCTTTTCAGCAGCATTTAATATTTTACAGCGGTTAAACTCCCCAATACTGATTTCTTTGTGATTCTTACTTGCACACATTTAATATTTAATTTCCGTTGTATAAAATTTCATATGCTTTGATTAACATTGAAAATATCACCCAATCTAGGGGAATAATATAACCATAAGCAGTTACATTGAAATTACTATAACGCTCAACAATCGGCATTTTAATTGCTTAACTAATTTTAAACTCATAACAAAATGAATGGCCAGAGCATTTGGATCTGACTGAAAATTATACATATTATGATATTAACGTTTAAATTATAAAAAACTGACCATTTAGTCTACTATTTATTGTATTTAACATCGCTAATCGGGATAATAATTATATTAGGTCTCTTTAATGGAGCGTCACATGATCAGCTTTTTACTTAACAACGATATAATCCACATAAGTCAAGCCAGAGCTGACTTAACTTTGCTTGAGTATTTACGGGAACAAAAAAATCTGACAGGTACTAAAGAAGGCTGCGCTTCAGGGGATTGTGGCGCCTGTACAGTAGTATTAGCTGAAGTCGTCTCTCCAAATAATACACCAAAGAGAAATCTTCAATATAAAGCTATTAATAGTTGTGTGACATTTTTATCCGCATTACATGGCAAACAATTGATTACCGTTGAGCATTTACAAGATGAAAAAGTTTTACATCCAGTACAACAAAGCTTGGTAGATCATCATGGCTCACAATGTGGTTTTTGTACTCCAGGTTTTATTATGTCGATGTTTGCACTTTATCAGCAACAAGAACAACCAGACAGAGAAACGGTTATCCAAGCACTTTCTGGCAATTTATGCCGCTGTACAGGGTATCGTCCCATTATCGATGCCGCATTAAGTGCATGCCAAAATAAGCAGATTGATAAATTCGAACAAGCAGAGATCCAGACTGCTAAACGTTTAGAAGAAATTAAAAGTCAAAATATCAGTACAGATAATTTACTGGTTCCGACTTCAAGACAAGAGCTAGCAGCAGCGAAAGCTAAGTATCCCCAAGCTGGTATATTTGCAGGTAGCACTGACTTAGCGTTACAAGTCACACAACAGTTAAAATCCTTCGATAAGCTTATTGCCTTAAGTGCGATGCCTGATTTAAACCAGCTCGTTGAACAAGAGTTGGGATTATTAATTGGTGCCGCCCTTCCCTTTGGTAAAATGGAATCGAGCTTGTTAAAACATTTCCCAGAGTTATCCGAGCTTTTTTGGCGCTTTGCTGCCACGCCTATTCGAAATCAAGCCAGTCTTGGTGGAAACGTCGCCAATGGTTCGCCTATAGGCGATATGCCACCTGCATTGTTAGCCCTCAATGCCGTTATACATATCGACAATGGGCTTCAAAAAAGATCCATTGCAGCAAGTGATTTCTTTTTAGATTACCGCAAAACCGCATTATATAAATCTGAATGGATAGAAGCGATTTTTATCCCTTACACAGATCACAAAAATCTCGTTCGCGCCTACAAGGTATCAAAACGCTATGAAGATGATATTTCAGCAGTTTGTGCCGTGTTCAATTTACAAATCATTGATGGAAAAGTACGCAACATCAATGCTGGTTTTGGCGGTGTAGCGGCTATCCCAGCAACAGTTTTAGAGCTCAATACTCAGCTTAAAGGCAAATCTTGGTCTAGTAGTGAAACATTTGATATAGGCAAAGATATCCTCAAACAAGCTTTCACGCCTTTAGATGATGTGCGGGCAAGTAAGATGTATAGAATTAGTATGTTGACTAATTTATGGAAACGTTTTTGGTTAGAAACAAACCAAAGTACCCAGAAAATTGCAACTCGTGTGGTACATATTCCTCTATTAAGGAAAGAAATACGACATGCGTAAACTTATTGAGCAGCCTACATTTGATGCCAAAAATCAAGCTGCTGCAGGCAAATCACATAATCATGAAAGTGCAGAGCGTCAGGTCAGTGGTCAAGCTCGATACATTGACGATATGCCAGAGGCTGCAAACATCCATCATGTTGCAGTCGGCGTTAGTCATGTAACCAGTGGCATAATAATATCCGTTGACTTGTCACAGGTAAAAACCAGTGAGGGGCGTGATAGATGTGATCACAGTAGATGATATACCTGGCCATTCAGACATAGGTCCAGTTTTCCCGGGTGACCCATTGTTAGCCGGCCCGAAAATCTTGTACCACAGCCAACCTATATTTGCAGTTTTAGCGACCAGCGTAAATTTAGCTCGTCAAGCAACATTAAAAGCAAACATTATTATCTCGCCTACAGAAGCTTGTTTGTCGGTGAGTCAGGCCAAGGAGCAAGAAAATTTTGTGCGACCACCACACTTTATGCGCCGCGGAGATTTTGAACAGAGTTTTGCCAAGAGCCCTATTCATATTGAAGGTGAATTGATCATAGGTGGCCAAGAGCATATGTACCTTGAAGGCCAAGTGTCTATGGCCATCCCCGAAGAAGAAGACCGAATGTTAGTTTATTCTTCTAGCCAACATCCCAGTGAAGTACAAAAACTGATTGCTGAAGTATTAGATATTAAATTACACAAAGTAGTCGTCGACATGCGACGTATGGGAGGTGGATTTGGTGGTAAAGAAACACAGGCTGCTCAATGGGCTTGCATAGCAGCACTATTTGCTAGTCGTAATAAAGTAGCAGTCAAGCTTCGACTGCCACGCATGATGGATATGATGGCAACAGGTAAGCGTCATCCATTTGAAAATAGATTTAAAGTAGCCACTGACAATCAAGGGCTAATACAAGCAACCCATATAGACATAAACGGTAATTGTGGTCACTCACCCGACTTGTCAGATGCCATAGTAGACCGCGCCATGTTCCATGCTGATAACGGTTATTTTCTGGCAGATTGTTATTTAGAAGGGCATAGGTGTCGAACTAATCAAGTATCTCATACTGCCTATCGTGGCTTTGGTGGCCCGCAAGGCATGATAGTTGCTGAATCCATGATGGATGCGATTGCTCGCAAGTTAGGTAAAGACCCTTTAGCTATTCGTAAACTCAACTTATATGGCAAAGATAGTAGAAACACAACCCAGTATGGCATGAAGGTTGAGCACAATTTATTAGCTGACCTAATTGATAAGTTAGAAGCATCAAGCGATTACCAACTGCGCCGTAAACAAATTACAGAGTTCAATAAAGGCAGCTTAATTATTAAAAAAGGCTTAGCCTTAACACCTGTAAAATTTGGCATCTCATTTACCGCAAAACATCTTAATCAAGCAGGTGCTTTACTGCATATTTATACCGATGGCAGTATGCAAATTAATCATGGCGGCACTGAAATGGGCCAAGGTTTACATACCAAAATTGGTCAAATAGTGGCTAATGAGTTTGGCGTACCCTTGTCCCATGTTGAAATTACTTCAACTCGAACCGATAAAGTCCCAAATACATCGCCTACAGCAGCTTCTAGTGGCACAGATTTAAATGGTAAGGCTGCACAAAACGCTTGTTTGATTATCAAACAACGGCTGGCGGAGTTTTATGCTAAACAGGTCAAAGGCAACCCTAAACTCGTTACCTTTACAGATCAATCGGTGTGTTTAGATGATCATAAAATTGCCTTTACGGAATTAATTCAACAAGCTTATATGGATCGTATCTCGTTATCAGCTTCAGGTTTTTATAAAACACCAAAACTTGAATATGACCGTTCTAAAGGCAATGGCAGACCATTCTTCTACTTTGCCTACGGTGCAAGTTGTTCAGAGGTGTCTGTTGATACATTAACTGGCGAATACAAGGTTAACCGTGTTGATATATTGCATGATGTAGGCAAAAGCCTGAATCCAGCCATTGACATTGGCCAAATTGAAGGGGGCTTTATCCAAGGTATGGGCTGGTTAACCAGCGAAGAATTGTTATGGGACACTAGCGGTAAACTTATCAGTAACAACCCTGCAACCTACAAAATCCCGGCTATTGGTGATACACCAGAAATTTTCAATGTTGACTTATACCCCAGAGCAAACGACGAAGATAGTATCTATCATTCGAAAGCGGTGGGCGAACCGCCCTTTATGCTTGCTAACTCGGTTTGGTGTGCATTAAAAGATGCAATATCCAGTATTACTGATTATCAAATTGAACCGCTGCTGCATCCACCCGCCACGCCTGAAAAGGTCTACAACGCAGTTGAACAAGCACAAGCTTGGATGGAGAACCAAGCATGAGCCTCCAGAAAATACATGGTTTGACGCACTCTACCAATGCCAACAGCAGGGCAAAAGTTATGTGATAGTCACATTACTTGCCACTGCAGGCTCTACTCCCAGAAATGACGGTACAAAGATGGTAGTGTGTGATGACAGTGTTTTTGACACCATTGGTGGTGGACATCTTGAGTTTGAAGTAATTAAACAAGCTCGGAAATTGCTGTATGAAAATATCACTTGTCAAAAAGTAGAACATTACCCCCTTTCGAGTAAATTAGGTCAGTGTTGCGGTGGTGCGACCAATGTATTGTTTGAAGCACTCACTCAGCATAGCCAACATATTGCTATTTACGGTGCAGGACATGTATCCAGAGCATTAGTACCTATATTAGCGCAATTACCGTTGCAAATTAGCTGGATAGACAACCGCCAAGATATGCTTGAAGAAATCGCTCAACAAAGACAACCAAATAACGTGAAGTTACTGACTAGTGAACACCCCGCAGATACCATTGCCACTTTACCTAACAAGTCTTGGGCGATGATCATGACCCATAGCCATCAATTGGACTTTGACATAGTCGAAGCAGCGCTGCGCCGAAAAGATATGACCTTTGTTGGCATGATAGGTTCAGATACCAAAGCAAGGCGCTTTAGAACTCGACTGTCACACCGTGAGTTTGAACACAAAAATATTCAACGACTTGTTTCTCCTGTTGGTTTATTAGACATTCCAGGCAAACGTCCAATTGAAGTAGCCGTATCAATGGCGGCGCAATTAATCCAACTTTTAGAGCCAGAAAAAACCAGTCAATCTCAACAAAAACAGGCATGGCGAGACAATAAGCAACTTATACAATCTTTGGTAACAGCTGAATGAATCAGAAAAACACATTGTCATTACTCACGTTAAATAGCCTAGAAAGTCAACAAGCTGAAAAATGGTTCAGCCAATGTTGTGCCTCACCTAAATGGTTTAAAGGCATGGAACACGCTAGACCCTACGCTAATATTGAAAGCGTCGTTCAAGCCGCAAAAGACATATGGCAACAATGCCCTACATCAGAATTTTTAACCGCATTTGAAGCCCATCCAATGATAGGCGACGTGAATAGCTTACGTAAAAAGTATGCAGCAACGAAAAATATGGCCAGTAATGAACAACAAGGGGCAAACGATGCAGACGATGAAACGTTACAGAATTTAGCATCAGCCAATCATGAATACCTGAATAAGCATGGCTTTATTTTTATAATTTGTGCCAGCGGCTTGAGTGCCAACATTATGCTGGATGCCCTTATGTTACGTTTAGCAAATGATACCGCGACAGAAATTGCACTTGCCGCAGCAGAACAAATTAAAATCACCTTACTAAGATTAGAGAAGGGATTAGTCAATAAACTAGAAAAAGGAATACAAGCATCATGAGCATTAGCCTTTCCAGCCATGTGTTAGATACCACATTAGGTAAACCCGCTGCCAATATGAAATTAGCCCTAACGACTCTAGATGGGCAGGTCATTGTTACACAAACTGATAGCGATGGCCGTTGTAATCAATGGCAAGATTATAATTTTCAAGCCGGCGAATATTGTTTACGTTTTTTTACCAAAGACTATTTACTGACCCATCACAGCAGTGCATTTTATCCCTTCGTAGATGTGCATTTTGAACTTACCGAAAACGGTGGGCATTATCATGTGCCACTGCTTATTTCACCTTTTGGTTTTAGCAGTTATCGCGGCAGCTAGTCTGGTATTTATTGTTGCAATTAAAGAGAAAGCCTTATTTATGACAACTCAAGCGTATCGCGCTTCGATATTACATTTTCCGAAAAAGAGTTATAGTCCCAAACAGGACTATGTGTACTTTGATGATGGGATTCTGGTTACGCGTAACGGAAAAATTGAATTTATTGGCGAGTATAAAAACCATATAAATCAATATCCTGAAGCAAATATCAATGATTATTCAAACAAGTTAATTTTACCTGGCTTTATTGACAGTCATTTACATTTTCCACAAACAGAAATGCTGGCTAGCTTTGGCCAACAGCTACTTGACTGGCTAAAAGATTACACTTTTCCTGTAGAACGTAAATTTGCTAACTACGAATACGCCAGTCACATTGCCAACATATTTATTAAACAATTACATCGCCATGGTACTAACCACGGGTATGGTGTATTCGTCGGTGCATAAACAAGCAGCCGATGCGCTTTTTGAAGAAGCAGCGAGTCACAACATGTTACTCATTGCTGGTAAAGTTTGTATGGACAGACACTGCCCAGATTGGCTACAAGACACGCCACAAAGTGCCCAACTAGACAGCGCCGCACTCATCGAAAAATGGCATAATAATGGGCGGCTCAAATATGCCATCACACCGCGTTTTGCGCCTACCAGTAGTGCTGAACAATTACACGCTTTGGGAGAATTAGCACAGCAATACCCTGATGTATTTATACAAACTCACCTGTCTGAGAATCATAAAGAAATTGCTTGGGTAAAAGGCTTATTCCCTGAGCGTAAAAATTATCTAGATGTTTACGATCATTATGGTTTACTCAGAAAAGGCGCAGTGTTTGGTCACGGTATCCATTTAGAACAAGCTGAATGGCAACGCTTACAAGAAACCCAGGCAAGTATTGCGTTTTGCCCCACTTCAAACCTATTTTTAGGCAGCGGTCTATTCGATTTAGCCAAGGCCGAACAACAAAATGTGCCTGTAATGCTAGCAACCGATGTAGGCGGCGGTACTAGTTTTAGTATGTTAAAAACCATGGGCGAAGCTTATAAAATTTGCCAACTTAAAGGTAATCAGATGGATCCTATGCATGGCTTGTATCTTATGACTCAAGGTGCTGCAGTAGGATTAGGACTAGAAAATGATATTGGTAACCTTAATCCCGGCACAGATGCAGACTTTGTTATCCTTGACCCAGAATTTGACGAACTCAGTGCGTTACGCTTTGAAAATCACCGCACACCTCAAGATATTATTTTTGCACTTAGCATGTTAGCTGATGATAGAGCCATAATAGCCACTTATGTAGCAGGCAAAGTTGTCTACCAAGCCGATAAACAAGTATTAAAAGGGGCACATTAATGTTGCTTGATTGGATTTCATTATTTCTTCGCTGGTTTCACGTTGTCACTGGTGTGGCATGGATAGGCGCATCGTTTTATTTTATATGGCTAGATAATAATTTACGCACTCCACCTGACTGGAAAAAACAAAAAGGTATCAAGGGTGATTTGTGGGCGGTGCATGGCGGCGGCTTTTATGAAGTATCTAAATACGAATATGGCCCAGAAGTCATACCAGAAAAACTTCACTGGTTTAAATGGGAAGCATACACCACATGGATCAGTGGTTTTCTGTTACTCAGTTTAGTGTATTACCACGGTGCTGCGATTTATTTGATTGATAGTAATGTTATGGATTTAACCCCTACCCAAGCAATAAGTAGAGGTTTAGCCCTGATTTTTGGCGGGTTATTTATTTATGAAGCCGCCTGTCGTAGCCCGCTGTCAAAATACCCAAAAGTCTTCGGCATCATGTTTTTAGTGATGCTAGCGGCAGCCAGTTACTTGGCCACTCATTGGTTCAGTGGACGGGGCGCTTTCATTCATGTAG
This sequence comes from uncultured Paraglaciecola sp., assembly GCF_943787955.1. Taxonomy (NCBI): domain Bacteria; kingdom Pseudomonadati; phylum Pseudomonadota; class Gammaproteobacteria; order Alteromonadales; family Alteromonadaceae; genus Paraglaciecola; species uncultured Paraglaciecola sp. The sequence continues at coordinate 215,175 of NZ_CALSOK010000013.1, read as the reverse complement.
GTGCGTTAATCGGTACCATCATGGCCGGTAATGTATTCTTTAAAATTATGCCTGCTCAAAGATTAATGGTTGACGCAGTGGCCAATAAAACAGAGATTGATCCTAGTTGGGGACTGGGTGCCAAATTACGTTCGGTGCACAACAACTACCTTACCCTACCCTTGTTATTTATTATGATCAGCAACCATTACCCTATGACTTACCAACATCATAATGCTTGGTTGGTATTGATGGCAATTGGATTAGTTTCAGCTTGGATACGTCATTATTTTAACCTAAAACATATTGGTATTTCTCGCCCCTCTATTTTGGTCACAGGCGCGATTGGTATGGTAATTATTGCTGGCTGGGTATCCATGCCTGTTACAGTTAAAGAAGACATGTTAACAACAGAACAAGCACCTGCCATTGAACTCAATGCCCAGCAACAACAAGTATTCGATGTTATACAAACCCACTGTGCCAATTGTCATGCAGCTAAACCAACAGATGAAATTTTTGTGGTTGCACCTGTAGGATTAATGTTCGATACATGGCAGCAAATAGAGCAACGTGCGGCGGTTATTCATAATCGAGCCGTTGTAACTAGAGACATGCCCATGATGAATAAAACGGGGATGACTGAAGCAGATAGGCAAATTATAGGAAACTGGTTTAAGGGTTTATCGTCTGATTAAGAGATCGCCAAAACAATGATTTTTTTGGGATACACATCTCACCGTCAAGTGTTGCAACAGTGATGTGTAGCTTGTTATCCAGTATGACCTGCCCAGCACTGAAATGGTGTGAGTAACATCTGCCTTGTGCAGATGTTACTACGCAGGGTTTTCCTGCAATATCGGCATAAGTGCCTAAACTGCTAAAGGCACGTAATGTAGTTAATAATTGAGCCGTGGTTTGCTGCCAATCAAGAGTTTGTTCGTCCACTGTAATGGAAGGCCAGTGACTACCCTGACCTTGTGCTTGGCTATTTTGATAGTAATCATCAATATTTGATAACAAGGTGAATAATAAGCCAGGTGTTTGCTGGAAGACTTTACAGCTCAAACTATCAAATGTTTCATCTTCATCTAACGTAAATGGTTTTTGCAGCAGAACATCACCAGCATCGAATTCATTAATAAGTTTGTGTAACGTGATCCCAGCGTAAATTGATTGTTTTAAAATTAAGTGAGGCAAAGGTGTCATGCCTCGCCCCTGTGGCAAAATGGTGGGATGCACATTGATAGCGTATTTTAGAGTAGATGGAACGGGTATCTTCCAAGGGTATTCAGCACTGAAAAACAGCTCGACTCCCTGCTCAATTAAGGTTTGCATCGCGTCTAATGTCGGCCTACCAAAACAAAGCTGGATATTATTTTTTTGTGCGAAGTGAATAACCTGGTCTGAAAACGAACTACTTTCCCCTGTATAAATGACAGTAAATTCATGTCCCAGATGCTGAAACACCTCAAGACATGAAGATAATGGATCATAACCAAAATATGCAATTTTCATAATAAAAAATGTATCTCCAAATCTGAAACCTCTAGATTAGACACTAAGACTACCAGCCAATCCACTTCTAGGCACTAGACCTTATCTTTAAATAACTCACTAATGTTAAATAATTGATATATATGATGTTAATTATCTGTTTTAATTGCACAAACCCAATTAGGTTAAGCTTTATGTTCGGTATTTTTAAACCCGCTCCGCACCTTCCATCAAAACCACAAGACCAAGTCGACAATGATTATAAAAAACTGCGGTGGCAGGTTTTTATCGGCATTTTTGTCGGTTATGCGGGTTATTACTTAGTACGTAAAAAATTTCTCATTAGCCATGCCTTTTTTAATTGAAGAGCAAGGTTTTAGCAAAGGTGAGTTAGGTATAGCCCTATCAGCGGTTTCTATTGCCTATGGCTTAAGTAAGTTTTTAATGGGTAGCGTATCAGACCGAAGCAACCCGCGTTTTTTTCTGATGACCGGACTGCTTATATCTTCAGGCGTGATGTTTATATTTGGCTTTACCTCTTGGGCAACCCAAAGTATCGGTTCCATTTTTATCTTATTGTTTTTAAATGGCTGGGCGCAAGGCATGGGCTGGCCTGCTTGTGGCCGTACTATGGTGCATTGGTTCTCAGGTAATGAACGGGGTAAAACGGTTTCTTTTTGGAATATTGCTCACAACGTGGGTGGCGGTTTAATCGGACCTCTTTCTATATTAGGTATGGCTTGGTTTAATGAATGGCACAGCATTTTTTATGTACCCGCCTTTGCCGCGTCTTTAATAGCAGTATTTATCTTTTTTACTCTGCGCGATACGCCACAATCATGTGGATTGCCTCCCATAGAGGCATACCGCAACGATTATCCCAAAGATTACGATGCATCACACGAGCAAGAGTTTAGCGCTAAAGAAATATTCTTAAAATATGTACTTAATAATAAATTACTGTGGTTTATCGCTGCGGCTAATGCTTTTGTTTATCTTATCCGATACGGCGTTTTAGATTGGGCACCTACCTACTTATATGAGGTAAAAGATTTTTCTTTTAACAAAAGCTCATGGGCGTATTTTCTATATGAATGGGCTGGTATTCCGGGGACCTTATTATGTGGTTACATCAGTGATGCTTGGTTTAAGGGCCGTCGCGCGCCGCCTGCAATATTATATATGGTGTTGGTGTTGGTAGCTGTTCTTGTCTATTGGTTTAATCCACCGGGTAACCCTAGTGTAGATATTATTGCGCTGATGGCGATTGGCTTTTTAATCTATGGTCCCGTGATGTTGATTGGCCTGTTTGCTTTAGAATTAGTCCCTAAAAAAGCTGCTGGCACCGCTGCAGGGTTAACCGGCTTATTTGGGTATTTAGGGGGAGCAGTAGTGGCCAACATTGTTCTAGGTTACACCGTTGACCACTTTGGCTGGGACGGTGGTTTTATACTCTTAGTAGGGGGGTTGTATTTGTGCCATCATATTGATTGCTATGACCTTAAAACACGAAGTTGCACATGAGAGTAATCAAGCTCCCCAATAAAAGTAACTACAACAAACTTTAGATACAAGAGACATCATAATAATTCCAATTGGGTTGATTACCTCACAATTATCCCAATTGGAAAGTCAGTCTTAAGCGAATAGACTCAATAACTCACTCATTATTAGTCTTAAGCTCTCTTACCCATACATTACGAAAGCTCACTTGGTTGCCGTGATCTTGAAGTTGCAGTGGAGCGCACTCGTGAGCTTTATAGCTAGGAGCTCCTATCCATTCAGTTTTGCCTTGAATTTCAACGTGATTTTGCACCAGTACCCCATTATGCAAAACAGTAACATAAGCAGGTTCACTCAAAGCTTTACCGTTAAAACGCGGGCCCGTATTAAATAATATCGTAATACTGCCATTGACCAGCAGGACGCATAACATTTGCCAACGGTATACTCTGTTTATAGACACTAGCTGCCTGACCATTGGCATAGGTCGGGTTATTGTATGAATCTAACACTTGGATTTCATAACGCTGTTGCAGAAAAATCCCGCTATTATTACGTTGCTGACCTTGAAGCCCCTCTACATCAGTAGGCGTTTTCCATTCCATGTGTAATTGTATATCGCAGAAACTTTGTTTGGTCTTAATATCACCACTACCCAGGTTTCACCATAAAACTACCGTTTTGCACAAACCAGGGGGCTTCACCACCTTTTAAAGCCAGCCAACCGCTTAGATCCTTACCATTAAATAGTATTATCGCATCTGAAGGGGGTTGTCCATCAGGAGCGGATACTACCATTGGAACAGGCTCCCAAATCTCACTTTTTTGAGCCATCTTTTCCCGCAGCGTCTGTTCTTCTTGCGCAATACTGTAGCCGCTGATGATGGTCGTCATGCATATAAATAGAATTCCGAGGCTTGTATTTTTCATCAACTTTATCAATTTAGTTCCTCTATAATGCGAAATTTAAATTATTTTTCTAGCTTTTTTTCACTCTATTAAAACTAAAGATTTATGTAGCCCAAGCCTTGTCTCCTTTCTTATAAGGCAGGTCGCCGTCGTAAGAGCCAGGTATCGCCTCATACCTGAGTACCTTAGTTGCGCCTACTTCCGAGGAGAAAAAGCTAAATAAAACTAATTGTTTAATTATCGTAAAGTAGTGAGGCAGCACTAATTCTTTTTCGTTAGACGAGCTATTGGCAAATACTGTTTTTTTATTTTGCATATCGGCCTCTTCATCTATCGATGAGAGCAAAGCTGTGCGTTGTTCATGGGTCAACAATAAGAAATCTTTAGCATAACGCGTCTTAGCCTTTGACTTTAAAGACTCAATGCCACTTTTGACTGCTTTTTGCTGGACTGGTGAATAACAGTCAGCCAGCAATATGGACATTATACTGCCCACATTGGCATCTTTTGCTCCAGGCGAATCAGTGCGGGGAATAATGATCTCACCCACTTCATTAAAAAACGCCACTTCGTCATTGGAATAACCGCTGTCTTTACTATCTTGTATCGGCATGACCGTGTAAGCCAACACATTGGAGCCTACAAATGCAGTACCTGTTGCGGCGGCAATCATTGATAGCAGATCTCGTCTTTTCATAATTAAAGATTACCTTTTTTTAGCTCATCTACCGCAAAATTTGCTGCTCTGGCGGTTAGAGCCATATAGGTTAAAGAGGGATTAACACAAGAAGCAGACGTCATACAAGCGCCATCGGTTACAAATACGTTAAGCGCATCCCAAACCTGATTGTATCGATTAAGTACCGAGGTTTTGGGGTCTCGGCCCATGCGCGCCGTACCCATTTCGTGAATACCCATTCCAGGGTAGTACTCGTTTTCAAACCCTTGTACATTACTCAGGCCAGCAGCTTCAAACATATCCATAGCATCCTGCTGCATATCTTTTCGCATACGCAGTTCGTTATCTCGAATAGTAACGTCCATGGCCAGTACGGGCAGTCCCCATTTATCAGTCTCTTTAGGTTTTAAATAAATGCGATTGCTATGTTCAGGTAACATTTCACCAAAAGCAGTCATACCGATTTGCCAAGGACCAGGTTCGCTCATCGCATTTTTTAAGTCAGCGCCGATTCCCATTTCTGCTACATCTCGTCGCCAACCCTGACGACTTGCAGAGCCTTGATAACCAAAGCCACGTAAATAATCACGTTTATCATCACCCCAGTTGCGAAAGCGCGGCACATAAAAGCCACTGGGTCGACGTCCATAATAATATTTGTCATCAAACCCCTCCACTGTCGCAGAAGCCCCTACCCGAAAGTGATGATCCATGACATTGTGTCCCAATTCACCACTGCTACTTCCCAACCCCCCTTCCCAAACATCTGTAGCCGAATTCATCAGTAACCACGCTGAATTAAAAGACGAAGCGTTGACAAAAATAATCTTACTAGTGAACTCATAATTTTGATTGGTTTGGGCATCAATTACCACCACACCTGTGGCGCGTTTTGTATCTTTATCATACAGAATTTCTTTTACTATCGAAAAGGGACGCACTGTCAAGTTACCGGTTTTTAATGCGGCGGGCAAAGTGGATGATTGGGTACTGAAAAATCCGCCAAAGGGACAGCCTAACCAGCATTTATTGCGGTACTGGCAATTGGTGCGTCCTTGTTCTGGTTTAGGCTCAGTCATATTTGCGGTGCGACCAGAAATTAAGTGGCGTGAGCCTTTAAAGGCTTTTTCAATCCGTGCTGATACATCTTTTTCAACACAATTTAGCAACATGGCAGGTTGAAATTCACCGTCAGGCAGAACATCCAGACCGTCACGGTTGCCACTGATCCCAGCAAAACGTTCAACATAATCGTACCATGGAGCAACGTCTTCGTAACGAATTGGCCAGTCAACGGCAATCCCCTCTTTGGCATTAGCCATAAAGTCTTCGGTGTTTAAGCGATAACTCTGACGACCCCACAATAATGAGCGTCCACCAACATGATAACCGCGATACCAGTCAAAACGTTTTTCTTCAACATAAGGCGATTCATTTTCATTGGCCCACATGCCAAAAGTAGCCTCATTTAATGGATAGTCTCTGCTCAGCACAGGAAAGTCTTTTTTCATCTCTTGGGTAGGCCGACCACGATGTGGATAATTCCACGTTTCCTTGTGCATATTTTTATAATCTTTGACGTGTTCTATATTTTTGCCACGTTCAAGCATTAAGACTTTAAGTCCTTTCTCGGTCAGTTCTTTGGCAGCCCAACCACCACTGATACCTGATCCAACAACTATTGCGTCATAATAATTATTCGCCACTGTTAGCCCCTGTTCTTTGTTGACCGATTAAAGTAATGTCTTATTCAGACATCACAAATTTGAATGGCGTTTCGTAGCGATTCAATTTGACCTGTCTGACTTTCTGCTGTGGGAATAAATTCCTGTGCCAAGAAACCGGTGAAACCGGTATCACGTATCGCTTTAGCAATAGCGGGATAATACAACTCTTGGGTGTCGTCAATTTCGTGCCTTCCGGGTACACCGGCTGTATGGTAATGGCCAAAATATTGGTGATGCTCTCTAATAGTCCTAATAATATCGCCTTCATTAACTTGCATATGATAGATGTCATATAGCAACTTAAAATTAGGTGAGTCCAACTCTTGGCACAAAGCCACTCCCCAATCTGAGGAATCAGCCATGTAATCTGGATGATCAATTTTGCTATTAAATAACTCCATTTGTATCACTACGCCTTTTTGTTGAGCGAGGGGTAATATCCGTTTAAGACCCATTACCGCATTTTTAAGTCCCACTTCTTTTGCCATGCCTCTGGCATTTCCACTAAAACAAACTAAATTTGTATATCCAGCCTTGGCAACCAGATCAATATGCTGGGTGTAGCGTTCGACTAATTCGTCATGAAACTGCGGATGGATCCAGCCATCAACTAAATTTATTTCTGCACCGTTACACATAGACGAATCGATGCCATAACGTTTAAGCATTGGCCAGTCTTTAGGCCCAACTAAATCAATCGCTGAAAAACCTATTGTATTCACCGCCTTACATAAATCTTCGATTGACAAATCACCATATGTCCAGCGTGCAACAGAATGATTGATATGACCTTTAAGTAATAATAATTTGGACTCATATGCTCTGCCACTAAAACTAAGAGCGACATTAGAGCCCAGAGCTGCACCAGTTAAAGCGATACCTTTAAGCAGATTTCGACGTGGATTATTCATTAATGGTCACCTTCTTTTATTTGATGCCAGTAATAATATGGCAAATATAACAGGCATAAACCTGGCCGAAAACAAGTGAATTTTGAGCTGGATAATAAAGTACAGAAGATTAGAAAAACTTTATAAATTTTTAAGTGCGGGCACCCAGCCTTCAACGTGAATTTTATGAATTATTATGAAGCATAATTCCAACCAATGTTAACAAAGAGTTAATAACTTTATCGAAAATTAACATGCTTAAGGTACACAAAGATCGGTTTTTAATGCAACAAATTCGGCGTTTCAACGTGTATTTTAAAAATTTAAAATTTAAAAATCTAAAAAACTGAATATCGAAAACGATTTGACCTAAAATATTACTGAGCAGATTGTTTAGCTTATATTTTTACTTAAAAATAATGCTTAAAATAGAGATTTGCCTTTGTCTCTTTTAGATAGGTAAGACAGTTAGGTACTATTTATTCAGGCAGGTCTGTAAGCTAGAGGTTAAATGTTGCCCAAAGGCACTGACGGTTGCATAAAGTTTTCCCACATTTCGAATATAAATACTATTAACAAACCAAACATACAATACTCTCCCAAGCCTTGATCTATAAAGCTAAATTAAATATAACGCTTGTGCTCAGCCAAATACCCTAAGATTAGAAACACCAGAATAACAGTCAATCCCCGATGCAAATAAGGAACCCATAATATAAGCTGTTTTACATATGACGTGGCAAATACGACTCACAACCCGTATCCAAAAACACAGAATCAGTATAAATATTAAGGTGCGAATAACAAAATGGTAAGGACTGATCATACGTTTAATATGTGTATTTAAAAACATCCCCATACACCACTAAAATAGTGGTCAAAATCGTTAAGGAAATTTCATTATAATAGGGTTGTGTCTATTGGCTAATCTGAGTTAACACCGACAGGGCCAGTGCATCTAGATAATCCCTCCTAGCTCAACGAACATATCTATCATTTCTTGCTCATTCAGTACCTTAACACCTAATGCTTCGGCTTTTGCCAATTTAGAACCCGCTTTTTCTCCTGCCACAACACAGCTAGTTTTAGCAGACACGCTGCCCGCTACTTTTGCACCCAAGGATTGAAGCATGGCCTTAGCTGCGTTTCTGTCCATTTTTTCTAAAGTACCTGTCAGTACAAATGTTTGTCCTGAAAGCGGTAAAAAGTCCACCTCGATTTTTTCAATTTTAGGCCAGTGTATGCCTGACGCTAATAACTCATCAACCACTTGAACATTATGATCTTCTGCAAAAAAATTGACTAAATGTTGAGCTACTATCGCACCTACATCACTCACTTCTTGCAAACTGTCTATATTGGCTTGTTTAATGGCTTCCAACTCACAGTAATGTGCTGCTAGATTAGCTGCAGTCGCTTCGCCAACCTCTCGAATACCTAACGAATATATAAACTTAGCAAGAGTGGTTTGCTTACACTTTTCAAGTGACCTAATAAGGTTGGCCGCCGATTTTTCTCCCATACGTTCTAAGTTCGAAATTTGCATAAACTCTAATTTGAAAAAATCAGCTGGGGTTTTAACTAATTTTTGGTCGACTAATTGCTCGATTATCTTGTCACCTAAGCCATCAATATCAAACGCTTTGCGCGAGGCGAAATGTTTCATTGACTCTTTAAGCTGGGCAGCACAATATAATCCGCCAGTACATCTGGCTACCACTTCACCTTCGAGTTTTTCGATAGCAGAATCACAAACTGGACACATTTTTGGAAACACAATGTTTCGTGCATCTTCAGGGCGTTTATCAACAATCACCGAGACGACTTGAGGGATTACATCCCCTGCCCGCCTTATAATCACGGTATCGCCAACTTTTAAACCAAGGCGTTTAATTTCGTCAGCATTATGTAAAGTAGCATTAGACACGGTCACCCCGCCAACAGATACTGGCTCTAGTCTTGCGACAGGTGTAATGGCCCCTGTTCTTCCAACCTGGAACTCCACGTCTTGCACCACAGTCATTTCTTCTTGAGCAGGGAATTTATGAGCAATGGCCCATCGTGGAGCTCTGGCTACAAAGCCAAGCTTTTGCTGTAATTCAATGTTGTCGGCTTTAAAAACAACACCGTCAATATCGTAATTAAGTGAGTCACGAATATCACCTAGATGCTGATAATAATCCAAACACGCTTGTGCCCCTTGAGCGACTTGTAATTCCTTGCTTAAAGGTAAGCCCCAATCGCTGAGTTGCTTTAATCTTGCTGAGTGGCTATCAGCTAAAGGATATTGTTCGTTTTCAACTAAACCTAAAGAATAACTAAAAAATAATAACGGGCGCTTAGCAGTAATACGAGAGTCTAATTGGCGTAAGCTTCCAGCAGCAGCATTGCGAGGGTTGGCGAAGACTTTCTTATCTTGCTCTACCTGAGTTTTGTTTAACTTCACAAAGCCGTCTCTGGTCATGATCACTTCGCCGCGCACTTCCAAACGCTGGGGATAGTTAACACCACGCAAGGATAATGGAATATTACGAATAGTACGCACGTTGGCAGTAATATTTTCACCCACACGGCCATCACCACGAGTCGCTCCGCGAACTAATATACCGTGTTCATATAACAAACTGACAGCTAATCCGTCTAACTTGGGTTCACAGCTGTAACTAATTTCAGCATCGTTTTTGAGCCTGTCTTGCATACGCTTTTCAAAGGCTAAAAATGACTCTTTATCAAAGGCGTTATCCAAAGACAGCATTGGCAATTCATGTGTCACCTGTTCAAATTCAGGTAATGGCATGTCTCCGACTTTTTGGCTTGGTGAATCACCTGTCAACAATTCTGGATATTTTAGTTCGATTGCTTGTAACGCTTTCATCTGCCTGTCGTATTCGGAATCAGGCACACTAGGGTTGTCTAACACGTAATATTGATAGTTATATTCTGAGATAATGATTTTAAGTGAAGCGAGATGCTTAATAATATCTTGCGAGGCTGCCATAAAAGCATTCCAGTAAAAAATAAGTGATATTTACCCTAAAATTAATCCAAAGGTAAAAAAATAATAGTGTGGTATGGGTCAGTCTCTTAATAGGCGTTGACGTTCGAATTCTCGAATTTTTTCCACATATTGCTGCAAGCTTTGATTTGTTAATAAGGTGCGCTTGCCATCATATATTTGTGTTGAAAACTCTTCAGCAATTTTGCGTGCAGCATTATGCATCATGTTAAATACTTGATGAGGCTCACCTTCAGTCGGTAAGATCATAAATAACGAAATGCCGTGAGTGGTAAAGTTTTCTAAGTTATCTATATCGAAATTACCTGGCTTAAACATGTTGGCTAGGCTAAACAATACCGGTCCTTTGCCATTTGAGTTCACATGGCGGTGAAAAATATCCTGATCACCAAATTTAAAGCCCAAAGTAAGTAACATAGGAAGTAACGCAGAGCCTAGAATAGGGTTATCATCTGCCGACTTAATATTAAGCACTAACACCACTTGTGGTTGCTCTGACTCTACTGGCTTAGTTTTTAGTTCCTCTTTGGGCTCAGGTTTAGCAGTCGGTTGTTCATCAAAATCAATATGCATTTGATCTTCAGCAATCTTAGGATCTCGATGTTTTTTTACTGAAGCAACTTTTTTAATTTTGACTAAATTACGTGCTTTTTCTGTCAAACTAATGCTTTCAACTAAGGCAGTATTAGGTATATTCTCAGCTTCTTTTTGCACGGAGACCCCAGAGGGATTTTCATTAGTTGGCTGCTCTGCTAAAACGCTAGAATCACTATCAACTTCAGATTCTGGCCCTTCTTTTTTTAATAAAAATGGTGGAGGTTCTGGCGTTTGATAATTATCTTTTGAGCTATGATGAGAGGACACTGAATAATCTGAAGAGACATCTTTAGGGGATACACTACTATGGTTTGATGTGTCTTGTTGCTGTGAAATAGATAAGGATTCTACTTTTGAAGATGTGTATTTAGTAGCATACTCAGGCTTTGGCTGTGTCACTACAGACGCATAAATTTTGCTTGTTGGTGCTTCTGTATCTGCATTAACTTTTTCGGCATCAGGCACAACTCGCACTGCGCTTAAACCCAATTCATCAAGTTCATTTATTGATGACGTTGCTTCAACTATATCAGTTGCAATTTCATCTACTCCAATATCGGATTTGATATCCAAATCGTCATCAGTGCCGCCACTCTCGTAATGGACCTCCTCGTTAAAATCATCAGAATCAGTCTGCCAACCAGAAGGTTGATACTGCTGTTCGTTTTTGTGTTTACTCGCGGTTAATTTCTTCTCGCTATTTTTTCGAGACAACCAAATACCATGAATGGCAACACTAACAATCACCAAACTGCCTATTACTAATAACGACCATCGTAAACCATCTGCTTCCATTAAATTACTCGTACTTCTTTAATAATGATTAAAAGGGCTAATGTATTTTTGCTTAGGCCTGGGCAATTGCCACAGCTTCATCAACGTCTACTGCAACCATTCGTGACACTCCTGGCTCAGCCATTGTAACACCAGTTAAATGTGTTGCCATTTCCATGGCTATCTTATTGTGCGTGATAAAAATAAACTGTACTGTTTTTGACATTTCTGACACCAACTTACAAAATCGAATTACATTTGCATCATCCAGAGGCGCATCAACTTCATCTAAGAGACAAAATGGCGCGGGATTCAATCTAAAAATAGCGAACACCAATGATAAAGCGGTCAATGCTTTTTCTCCACCGGAAAGTAGGTGAATGGTACTGTTTTTCTTCCCTGGTGGCCTAGCCATAATAGTGACACCTGTATCGAGTAAATCGTCATCGGTTAGTTCAAGATAAGCCGTACCACCACCAAATACCTTAGGGAATAACACTTTTAGGTCTTCATTAACTTGATCAAAGGTTTCTTTAAAACGTGTGCGGGTTTCTTTATCAATTTTACGTATAGCTTGCTCTAGTATTTCTAAAGCAGAAACCAAGTCATCATTTTGGTCATCAAGATGTTGTTTACGCTCAGCCTGGATATCATATTCTTCAACAGCTGCAAGGTTAACCGCACCTAGTCTATCCAAAGACGTGATGGTTTTATCTAATAGTATTTGCCAACTTTTCTCATCTGCGTTATCAGGTAAGGTGTCTAAAACTGATTGAAGGTTATGCTGCATCTCTTGGAGTTGTTCTGATACACCATTGGCTCTAACACGGTAACCTTCACATTCAAGTTTAATAATTTGCAGTTCACTTTGCATAACCTGAATTTTATCCGTAATACCTTTTTGACCTTTTTCAGCCATTGTTAAATTTTCATCTATTATGGCTAGTTTGTCATTTAACTCTTGTTGCTGAATGTCCAAAATGTTTTTTTGTTGTAACAGCTGTTGTAACGATCCTTGTTGGGCTTTCAGTGGTAGAGTCAATTCAACAAACTCAGATTTTAATAATACCAACTTTTGTTGCATGTTATGTAAAAATTGTGCTTCACGCTGCTGATTAGTGGTTAACCCTTGATATTGACTTTGTATACTTTGTAAGTGTAAAGCTAATTGATGTAAATTATTTTTAACAGATTCTAGCTTAGTACGACCATCAGAGATTTTTTGCTGTTGCTGCTCTCGGTTTTGCTCAAACTCAAGTTGCTGCTCTTGTAACAAGTCGACTGTTAGTTCCAGCTCTTCTGATTGCTTCGACAAATCTTCAAGCTGTTGCTGTTCCTGTTCTAAAGTAACTTGTTGGCGCAGTAATTCTTGTGATAATTTAGTATTGCGGCCCATTTTTTGTAGGTGTTGTTGAGCCAGTAATTGCTCTTTATTCTTTGTTTGCTGTAAATTGAGATTTAGATGTTCATATTGCTGCTTGTCAGTTTCTGCTATTTGTTTAGCAACACCAAGCTTACCTTCGGCGTCACTGACCGATGACTCTGCATCTAAAAGGTTCCTTTTGACATCTACAAGTTGAGCATCAAGCAGTTTAATTTGATTAGCGCGTTTTAACAAGCCTGTTTGCTGGTCATTACTACCTACAATCATCCACCCTTGGCCTAACCAATAACCTTCGAGGGTCACAACACTTTGATAACTAGTCAAGTCAGCTAATATTTCCAGACCTTGTTCAAGGTCGGTAGCATACATAATATGAGTTAACCATTTGGGTACAGTGTCATTATTTAATTTAGACGTAATGCTTTTTTCTGGTTTGGTGGCAGTGCATTTATCAATGTAGTTATCTTGAAACAACCAAGCAGAACCAGACAATTCAACTAACTTACCCTGACCAGTGTTTTCAGGCAGCACAATGGCACGCTGCCATAGCTGAGTAAGGGTTTCGAATGCATCCTCCCAGCCACTTTGAATATCTAAAGAGTGTATCCACGACTGGTTACTAAGCTGATGTTTATGAATAAATTCTTGTGAGCTAGTATCAAGCTCATTAATTTGTTGTAATGCATTTAAAGCCGCCAGCTGAGCTTCAATGCTTTGTAAGTCACCTATTACCCTCATTTGGTTGTGCTCAGCTTGTTTCAAGTTAAGTTGAGCACTCTTCTGTTTGGACAGACTTTGCTGTGCATTTTCAGAACTTTGTTGTGCCTGATATCCAAGCGTCAATATTTCTTTTTGGCAAGCTTCTATCTGCGAAGCTAACTCATCGGCCAAAATTTCACATAGCTCATCTTTCAGCTCGTTAATACGCTGCTTAGTTCGCATTTGCATAGACATCAAAGACTGAATTTTGCCATGACAACTTTGTGCTTGTTGTTTAACTTGATTAAAATATAGATCTTGCTTTTGCCATTGATGTTGTTGCTGGCTAAATTGCTCTTCTGCTTCAAGCAAGTCACTTTTTGCTTGCTCTACCTGATCTTCAGATAATTGTTTTTCTGGTTCAGCCAATAAAATCTGCTCTGATAACACCTCAATTTTTTCAAAGTTGTGCTGATGATGGGCTTCATTATCAGTAACAGCGACTTGCAGGGCGTTGGATTCTTGTTCAATTTGCTGACGTCTTTGTTTGGTATGGATCTGATTCTGTTCAATACGGGTTATATCGGTACTCACTTTAAACATTTGTTGCTGAATATCATTTAGCTGTTGTTTAGAATCTTGTTGCTGTTGTTTAAATTCAACAATGTCTTTTTCTTCATTACGCTGTATGGCCACGTAAGCATCGATATCGGCATTTTTTTGGGCGATAGTTAATTCTAGCGTATCGATTTTTGCACTCTGCTGTAACCAGCGAATAGCGGCTAATTCAGCTTTGTAACGGCGCTCATTTTGCTTGAGCTCTTTGTATCGTTTAGCGGCAGTGGCTTGACGTTGTAGTTTTTCTAATTGCTGGCCTAATTCACCACGAACGTCTTCTAGGCGCTCTAAGTTTTCTTTAGTATGTTGAATACGGGTTTCAGTTTCTCGGCGCCGCTCTTTGTACTTAGAAACGCCTGCAGCTTCTTCAATAAAGACTCTTAGCTCTTGAGGCTTAGACTCAATCAAGCGGGAGATCATGCCTTGTTCGATTATCGCGTAACTACGGGGGCCTAAACCTGTGCCTAAAAATAAATCCGTCACGTCACGGCGGCGACACTTTGTGTTGTTTAGTAAATAACTCGATTGTGCTTCTTTAGTTACAATACGTTTAACCGACAACTCGTTGTAACCCGCATATTCACCTTGAATACGCCCTGATGTATTATCAAACACTAATTCAACACTGCATTGTGATACAGGTTTACGAGAAGTGGAACCGTTAAAAATAACGTCTGTCATGGAAGCGCCGCGTAAATTTTTAGCAGAGCTTTCACCTAATACCCAACGTACAGCGTCAATCACATTGGATTTGCCACAGCCATTTGGCCCGACAACCGCAGTCATATCGTCTGGAAAAGGGATAGTGGTTGGGTCAACAAAAGACTTAAACCCAGCCAACTTTATTTTTTTTAAGCGCATATAAAAATGAAGTCGTTCCGAAAGTTGTAATTATTTTTTTACTTCTTAGGTTGAATGTACCAAAAGTCATCAAGTGTAACAAATGACGTTTTGCCACATCGCTATAGTTACGTATAGTGTAAAAATTACATTTAATAAAAAAAGGTGTTTTTCATTCATATAAAACATCAAAAATAACTAACATCACAGGTGTCATATGGATTATTTTTTTCAAGGTTTTAGATTAATCACCACCAAAGGATTGAAACGCTTCGTATTTTTCCCGTTGGCCATTAATCTTATCTTGTTTTCAGCAGGTTTTTACTATTTGTTTGGTGAGATCAGCAGCAGTATTTTGTGGTTAACGGATCTCATTCCCGATTGGGAATGGTTGAGTTGGTTAAAAGACGGTTTAAGTTACATCATTTGGCCGATCGCCGTGATCACTATTTTGTTAGTCTTTGCTTTAATATTTGGTACCTTAGCGAACTGGATTGCCGCTCCTTTTAATGGGTTGTTAGCTGAAAAAGTAGAACAACACCTTACAGGCCAACGTATGGACAACTCCGGTTTAACTGATGTATTTAAAGACATACCACGCACATTATGGCGTGAACTGTCAAAGTTCACCTATTACATACCAAGAGCCATTGGCTTTTTGTTATTGTTTTTTATATTGCCTGTATTCGGACAAGTAATATGGTTTTTGTTCTCTGCTTGGATGATGGCCGTTCAGTATTGTGATTATGCCTTTGATAATCACAAAGTGTCGTTTAAAGATATGAAACGGGTATTACAAAACAACCGCTCTCAAAGTTTTAGTTTTGGGATCATTGTCAGTATATTTTCGCTGATCCCCATTGTTAATTTTTTAGTGATGCCAGTAGCAGTTTGCGGTGCAACCGCTTTATGGGTCGATGAGTTGAAAGAGCAGGTTTAAAGTAACGTTATTTAGTTCTTAATAGTTGTACAATGAACATCTAAAATATTACTGGGGTCATTAGTGTTAGTTTACCTCTAATCAAAGACAACATTCCGTATTTCATGACCGTTCAGGTATTACCTGTTTGCTTACTAGAATCAAAAAACCAAGCAAAGAACAGCATAAACAAAAATCATAAAAGCCATAGAAGCTTTAAAAAATGCCTGCTAGAACATCAGTAGAACGATGACTCTGCCATAAGTACGTTGCTCCCGTTGGAAAAAACATGTCATTGATGAACGGTATTTTCTGGTTTAAGTATTAATGTTTATAATTCTTTATCACAAAGCTTTCAGTCACTGGATATTTTCACTTATAATATCGTCGTTTGTTTATTCATTTTTAATTGAAGCAGGTGTTATCATTGACTACTAAATCGTCACCCTTATTGTCTAGATTGACTTATTTTTGTTGGTTATTCTTTCCTTCATTACTTATCTTTAGTGCTTCATTTATTTTTTCAACACTGAATTGATGGTAAACTTGTTAGTAAACCTTTGGTGGATGAGTTATGCCATCTCGGTCATTGCGGCGATGATTGCATGGCAATTTGGACGCAGCCGACTGGTATATGCTTGTTTACTACTTTTTACTGTCGTCGCCAACAAAGAATTAACATTATCACCAGAATTGCTGGAAGTGACATACAGCGGTACCTTATTTGGTTTTGTATTTTTGTTATATAGCAAAGATAAAGGATTTTCTGCCCATAACTTATGTTTCAGTTTAGTTGTTTTATTGGTGTTATTTGTATTGAGTTGGTTATCCATTCCATCATTACAGTTCGTCAGCCACACGTGGTTAACCTCTATAGACAGCCAATTATTCCGACTATTTCCTGATATACGTTCCTTCGTTACACCCTTTAATAGTTTACTGCTAATAGTTGGGTTAATGCTTGGCATGATTAGGTTATGGTTAAAAATAGATAACACCCATAACGCATTGTATTTTGCTTTGGCATTAAGTGCATTTATGCATATCTATAGCAATGTCAATTTTGGCTTGAACACAATAGTGAGTTTTGCAGGCTTGTTTTGTTATTCAGTACTCAAAGATAGATTTACTATGGTCTTTAAGGATGAACTAACAGGTATTACCTCTAGGCGAACATTGATGCAGTATGTGCAAACCCTTGGGCGAAAATACACTGTGGTGATGTATGATATTGACCATTTCAAAAAGGTTAACGATACTTACAGCCATCATGTAGGCGATGAAGTCTTAAAATTAGTAGCCAGTAAATTAGATAAAGTAACAGAAGGAGGAAAAAAACTTCGATTTCACGGTGAAAAATTTATTATAATTCTTCACCGTAAAATATCTAAAGAGGTGATGCCTTTTGTGGAATTAGTGCGCAAAACCATCGCTGATTACAATATTACTGTTGGAGCCAACCCTCGCCCACCTAAACCCCAAAACATTTACCAAATAAATTTCCAGCTAAAAAAGTATCTAAAGAAAAAGTAGTTACAGTCACCACCAGCTTGGGTGTTGCACAGCGAACAAAAGAACATTCTGATTTTGAAATCATAATGAAACAAGCTGACATTGCCCTGTATGCCGCAAAAAAAGCGGGAAGAAATTGTGTAAAGGTTGCCAAACAATGAGTTTTAGCTTGTGAATATTAAAAGTATTAAAAAATTACTAGTGCTTGGTTACGTATGGCCTGAGCCTAATTCATCAGCTGCTGGCAGCCATATGCTAAGTTTACTGACCTTCTTTAACCACCAAGGTTGGCAGATTACTTTTGCTAGCCCTGCCCAGCAAGGCGAACACAAGGTAGACTTAACTGAGTTGGGTATCGACGAAAAAACCGTGGCACTTAATTGCAGCAGCTTTGATGACTTCATCAGTGAACTCAATCCCAACATGGTGTTATTCGACCGCTTTATGCTTGAGGAGCAATTTGGCTGGCGGGTGGCAAAATATTGTCCTGATGCACTGCGCATTTTAGACACTGAAGATTTGCACTCACTGCGCCATGCTAGGCATCAAGCATTAAAACAAAACAGACACTTAACAAATCTTGATTTGAATAATGATATTGCAAAACGTGAAATCGCAGCGATTTTTCGCTGTGATTTGAGTTTAATTATATCTGATTATGAATTAAGTTTGCTCAAAAATCATTTTTCCATACCTGAAAATATTCTACATCACTGTCCATTTATGCTGGACTTACGGCACTTTACATACGCAGAAAAAAAACTACTCAGACAGGCAACATTTCATCAGTATTGGTAACTTTCGCCATGAGCCTAACTGGGACGCGACACTGTTTTTAAATCAAATTATATGGCCGTTGATCCGTAAAAAATTACCCAAAGTCGAGTTACATATTTACGGAGCCTATCCACCGCCAAAAGCCACCCAATTGCATAATCTCAAGGAAGGTTTTTTAGTTAAAGGCTGGGCTGAGGATGCCAAGCACAAAATGCAACAAGCAAGGGTATGTTTAGCCCCGTTACGTTTTGGGGCAGGTATAAAAGGTAAGTTAGCTGAGGCAATGTTTTGTGGAACGCCAAATGTTACTACCAACATTGGTATTGAGGGCATGACAATGGGATTAGACTGGTCTGGGCTGTCCACAGATTTAGATAAATTTGATAATCATAAAAACAGTGCCGAACATTTTGCAGAACATGCCATACAGCTTTATCAAAACGAAGAGTTATGGCAGCAAAAACAACAAAATGGGTATCGACTTATTAATGCTAATTTTGATAAAGATAAAATCCAACCAAAGATACTCGCCCGTATCGGTGAGATACAAGACAACCTTGAAAGTCATCGTGCAAA
Source organism: uncultured Paraglaciecola sp. (assembly GCF_943787955.1). Lineage (NCBI taxonomy): Bacteria > Pseudomonadati > Pseudomonadota > Gammaproteobacteria > Alteromonadales > Alteromonadaceae > Paraglaciecola > uncultured Paraglaciecola sp. The sequence goes on along the minus strand of NZ_CALSOK010000013.1, from coordinate 196,279 downwards.
TAACTTTATTGGACAGATGTTGCATCACCACCAACTAAAAAGCACTCAGTATATGGCCCAGTGGATTGAGGCGAAGAACCGCTAGACACCTTATTTTAGCTGTGGCACTCCCTGCTGCCAGATTTGCCAATTGTTGGTAATATGATCGGTTACTTTAGCCCCGACTAAAACAATATTTTCTACCGTTTCGGTAAAACCACCAGCCGTTTCTCCGGGTGCTGGATCTAAGTGTTCTAAGGTTGTTTCATTTGGGTGACCTTGGTCAAAGTTGACTGACCCACGTAAACTCAAAATGCGTTGTGTCCCATGAATCCGGCTGATCACCTGTGTAATAGCCGCGGCTTCCATTTCAGTGGTTATGTAATCATCTGCACCATATAATTCAGTGATATATTGTGCTTGTTTAGACAATCCTGGCCCATGAAAAAACGTATCACCCCGTCATATGTGTGCCCTTTAACACTTTGGGCAGTCGCCTGGCTGCAATTTGTGGGTAACGAGTTCTATAAGCTTGAGCGCTTGGTGAGTCCTTGAGCTTTGTATCAGTAGATAACGCCATGCTCCAATCGACTAATAAGGGGTTAAGTTGATAACGGCGAATGTTTTCATACCCTTTACGGGGCATAAAAGTGGGGGCACCTACTTCACCTTCTTCTGGTGACCAGCGATGACCTAAATCGTAATCAATTAGCCAACTGCCCCAACTCACATCACCTATTGTGCCTTTTGATGGAGGCGTGCCTCCCACACCGCTGAGAATGTAAAAGCTGCGTGAAAAATCGAATTGTTGGTTTAATAAAATGGCCTGCATTGAAGCAGATGAAGCGACCTTTCCCATACCTAACACACCGCCACACACACCATTTTTATTACAATAAACGGGGTTGAGTGCGCCTTTTACATCTATAGGCTGACTGTTTTTAAAATAACGTTGATACCAGTACTGAAACTCCCCTGATTTATCACCAGAATTTTCACCTATTTCAAACATGGCTGCGATAAAAACTTTGACATGAATTGGCTTGCTGTTTATGGCCGCCTGACTAGTCAGTGTAATTGAGCAAAGTAAAATTAACACTAATATTTTGTATGGTTTCATAAGCATTCCTTTTCATTTAAATTATGTTTAAAACCGATTGATTAACGACTCACCGCAACGACCATTGCCAATGTTGCCAAAAAAGGTATCGGCACATAGCTTATTGGTAATTGTACTATTTATCACCCCTAGTATTTAATACCAACAATGTGGAAAAACCAGTGACATGGTAATTTGGCATAAAGGATTTACCTTCCGGCGAGTCAAACTCTATGCGGACATAAACAAAGTTTGATTGTTCTGTGAAATGACTTGTTTATATGAGAACACTTGTTTATATGAGAACACTTGTTTATCTAACTTACGACAGCTTGGGCACCAAATGGCTGACATATCCGCCAATACTAATTTATTTAGTATTATTGGCCACTTCTGGGGCTTGCTCTAAGGCAAGTATTTCTAACCCAATTTCATCTATGGCTTGTTGCCCAAGATACGTCTGAACAGTTTTATTGCCGTAATACCCCAAAACTGATAATAAAATAATGCTCCTAAAAATATTTAAGACTTTTCTAACTGATGAACCTGTTTTATCTTGCTGTTTATTGATAAATATCTAACTCTCTTTATTTGCAGATTGAAGTTGGCAGTATTCAATAATTTTTTCCATTACAGCAGACAGTCCGTTGCCTCTGGATTGGCTTAAGTGTTTACCCAAATGTAATGTTTCTAGATAATCGACTAAGTTAAACACCAAAACTTGTTTAGCTGTTTTGCCTGACAGGGCTTCGAACAGCACAGCCAATAAGCCGCGAATAATTTTGCTAGGCGAGTCCCCCTCCAACACTACTAGGCCTTTATCTACTAAACACCTTATCCAAACTTCGCTTTCACAGCCAGTTACTGCAGACTCTTGCGTTTTATAATGGTCTTGTAATCTGGCTAAACTTTTACCCGCTAACATCATTTGCCGGTAAGTCTGATCCCAGCTTTTTTGCCTGTTTTATTGACTCTGCAATGGGAAAAAGCAGAGCTTGTTTCTCATCCAATAACATTTCAACAGTTGCCGTTTGAGTTGTTGGTTCAGTTAATAAACGAATACATTCGACTAACGCCGAGAGAAAGGTCTGGATGTCATCGTTGTTATTGTAAGGCGCTAAAGACACTCTAATGGTCCCATCTATACCCAGCTCATTCATTAAAGGCATAGCACAGTGATGCCCTACCCTCACTGCAACATTGCGCTTATCTAATAGCACTGCGAGATCGTAATGATTGACACCTTCTAAGGTAAAAGACAACAGACAGATACTGTTAACTCTAATCACCCCATAATTTTACTTGTGGAATAGCTGACAAAGAATCGAGTAATTGTTGATACAAGTTATGTTCAAGTGCTAATAGCGTCGCTCTATGTTGTTGAATAAACTCACTGGCAACTGCTATACCTAGTACACCTGCAATATTTGGCGTACCGGCTTCAAATTTTAATGGCGGTGGTTGGAAGGTGGATTGTGTGAAGCTAACGTGTTTGATCATCTCACCGCCTAGTTGATAAGGCGGTAATTGCTCGAGCAAATCGTACTTACCGTACAATACACCTATGCCAGTGGGGCCAAACATTTTATGACCACTGAACACATAAAAGTCACAATCCAACTGTTGCACATTCACAGCCAAGTGACTAACTGCTTGTGTGCCATCTATTAGTGTTAATGCGCCCAATTCTTTGGCTTTGTTAATAATAGCTTTTATTGGATTAATATTTCCTAGAGCATTTGATACATGCCCTAAAGCCACCATTGCGGTATTTGAAGTCATTAATTGCAATGATTCTGTTAGCTTTAATACTCCATTATTATCAACTGGCATTACCTGTAATTGTAAATTATTAGCTTGGGCTATTTGCTGCCAAGGCACAATATTAGCGTGATGTTCTAGAGCAGAGACTACAATACTATCACCCGCTTTAAAGTGACTTTTAGCCAAACTACTGGCGACAAGATTTATGCTTTCGGTAGCCCCTTTAGTCCACACAATTTCTTTGTGGCTCCTAGCACCAATAAAATGTTGGATGGTCCTGCGCGACTGTTCAAATTGTTCTGTAACATTGGCGGCCAACTGATGACTAGAACGATGCACATTAACAGACTGCTCTTGGTAGAAATGTCGCGTAATATCGATAACCGACTGTAATTTTTGACTGGTAGCAGCACTATCCAAATATATACAGCTTTGTGACTCAAGGCTGGTAAAAAAGGGAAAGTATTGACGTAAAGTATTGGATATCTTTGATTGCATCGGTTTTAAAACAAGTGATTTACTATTGATGATTGTTGTCAATCGAAAGCAGATTAGCAAGGTATTTAAGCTAGATTCAACAACGTAATAAAGTGTTCAATTTTACATCGCTTCTGCTGAGTGACAAAACATTCAATCTGACAAGGCTCGATGGGCTAATTTCTACCGTTTTTGCAATACTCATTGGACGACGGCTATCAGTAGAAGGAGGATACCCAGAATTGGATCACTATTTTCATTTAAGCATAAGCTTTCAACGGACAATGAAGATTTTCAAATACTAGTGCACTAATAGTTTTTTACAGACTTTCGCCTTAAAACCTATTTAGAACTATTTAGGTGACGGGTCTTTCAATGTGAGCACAATGAAAGACCTTCACCCGTTCTTTTTAGAGTCGTTAAAGCGTAACCAACTCAACAAAGTCTATTGATACTAATCAATAGACTTAACTAATAAATTCAAGATTTTAAAAGCATCTTCTATCTGATATATTTCTTTAAATAAAGTGGAGGAACTTTTTATGTCAGAACAAGAGTACAATCACCCTGCACCTTGGCAGCTAAAGGGTAGCGGCGTTGTTTTAGTAATGCGTTTGTCAAAATCATGGAAAGCACGTTACGGGCTTTCTGACTATAAAGGGTTAATTGCCTCTATTTGTTTGGTTAATTATCAAACATCCCCCGTTGGACCTTACTACGAAATTTTACTTATTCCGGGCACCCTGAAAAATCCAAAAGGCAAGCATTTATCAATTAGTCATATATTTGTCGACTCCGAAAACAGTATGAAAGCAGGGCAAAAAAACTGGGGTATTCCAAAAAAAATGGCCCAATTCGATTGGCAAGATGACGGAAAATCTGTCCAAGTCGCTATCAAACATGAAGGGCATTCCTGCTTTACCTTAAAAGCTAAAAGATTAGGTCCGTCCATACCTATTATTGAAGCTATGCTGCCCATTACCCTCTACCAGAAACGAGATAATCACCACTTTTGGACAAAACCAAAAACTAAAGGCCAAGCAAAATTTGCTACTGTCAGTCATTTAGGCGGCTCTAATAATGAAGATGGGCACAGTTTTCCTGATCTTAGTAACCAAACTATCTTGGCTGCATCTATTGTTGATGGGTTTTCCATGGGTTTTCCAGAAGCGATCCAAGAAAAAATAATATAAAGGTAAAATAGTAGAATGGGTCGTAATCAACGTACTGTCATTACTGGGGCAAATTCAGGTATAGGGTTAGCACTGTTAGAGCAATCAATTGAAAATGAACATGATATTATTGCCGTTGACTTAAATACCGATACTATTCAATCTCGATTTAGTCAGAACGAAAAATTACAGTTTATTGACACAGACCTATCGACTCAAACTGGATCAGATTTACTTTTCACAAAAATAGCATTGCGTTGGGATAGTTGTGACTTGTTTTTTGCAAATGCAGGTTTTGCTTACTTTGAGAATTTATCTTCACGAGCTGAGCCCGATTGGCTAAGAAATGAAAAAATATTTTCTCTTAATACCCTATCGCCTATATATAGTTGGCAAAAGCTGAAGCAATTAAATAAAGATCATCCCTTTAGAATTGTGATGACTTCATCTGCAATGGCTTACTTAGGCCTACCCGGATATGCGTTGTACTCAGCAACAAAAGCAGCGTTACACTCTTTCGCTGAAACCCAGAAGTGGGAATCGACAAGCAAGCAAGAGGTTGTTTTAGTGTACCCCATTGCGACTAGAACAGAATTCTTTCGGTCTGCCGGCAGTAAGGCACCATTTCCAAGCCAAACAGCTGAAACAGTTGCCCGAAGTATTTTTTCAGGATTAGAAAAAAATAAAACTCGTATCTACCCTTCTTTTATATTCAGAATTTTTTGGCTAACTTCACAGTGGCTCCCTTTTTTGCAAACAATCTATTTGAAAATAGAAGCCCGAAAAGTATCTTAATGAGAACTGATTCACTTGTAGCGTTAATCAATTGATAGACCTCAATTGATTGAACGTTAACTCACCAAACCTCAGGTGTATATCGAAGTCAACAAAACTCAATGTCTCGATAAGCAACTATTTAGTAAGCTTGATAACCACATCACTTAAGGTATTGTATTTATCAAAAATCCTAATCAATATTGGGTTGAAATCTTCACACCACATCGATTGCTTCATTACTGCAAGAGCATATAGAGCTGAATAGCCGGTAATTTCCATAACGTCTTTAGTTTGAAACGCGTTCAAGGAATAAAAAAGTTAAAACATAGTCAGTATCAAATGAAATGTGTATATGCCTTTCATTTAACCCAGTGTTTTGACAATGTGCGTTATGAAGTAAATGCCATTAACTTATGTTTGATATTCAACGCTTCGAATATTTACTAATTCAGTCATGCTAATATTTTGAATGACTTAGTCTTTGCTCTGCTAATCGCATATAGTGTTGTGGTTGAATTAACCGGACACTTCAATAAAGGATTATAATCCTGTTAATTGAGGTGAATATGACTAAACGAACAAATAAACATTATCCCGCAGAATTTAAACAAGAAGCGGTCGCTCTGGTAATAGAGCAAGACTATCCAATCGTACAAGCTGCTGCATCTTTGGGTGTGACAGACAAACTACTTTACAACTGGGTAGCTAAGCATAAGAAACAGGCACTAGGTGACGTGTTGTCTGGCGATGAACGAGCAGAGTTAATTCAACTCAGGAAGGATAATAAACGTCTACAAATGGAGCGTGAAATCCTAAAAAAGGCCAGTGCCTTCTTCGCGAAAGAAATGAAGTAAGATATTCTTTTATAAGTGAGCTTGATGCGAAGTATCCGGTGTCAGTTGCTTGTAAAGTGATGGAAGTGAGTTCGTCAGCATACTACGCATGGCTAAAAAAACCTGGTGAACTCATTAGCGCTCAAACGCTTAGACTGTATCGACGAGCCAAAGCATTATTCAAGGCAAGTCGAAACAGTTTAGGCAGCAGAGAGCTTGCTAAAGCACTACGCAAAGAAGGCTTTGAAATAACGCGGTATCGCGCCATTAAGTTAATGGAACGGCTTAAATTAGTTGTGACTCAGCGAATAGCTTATAAAGTGACAACCAAGCGCAAACACAGTGATGCTGTGGCTGACAACTTGCTAAATATGAATTTCAATCCTGTTGGACCCAATCAAATTTGGGCGGGTGATGTGTCCTATTTAAAGACTGGTGAGGGCTGGTTGTACTTAGCCATTGTCATGGATTTGTATTCACGCCGGATTGTAGGTTGGCATATATCAAAACGCATGACGCGTGATTTGGTCGAGCAAGCACTGACAAAGGCTCATAACTTACGCAAGCCAGTCAAAGGTTTGGTGTTTCACAGTGACAGAGGCTCTCAGTACACGAGTAAAGGCTTTAGAAATCTACTGTCGCGATTAGGTTGTCGAGCTAGTATGGGAGATGTTGGAGCTTGCTGGGATAATGCTGTTGTGGAGCGCTTCTTTGGAAGTTTAAAGCATGATTGGTTGTTTAAAGTACCGCAGCCCACTCGAACACATATGCGAGAAGATGTTGCTAGGTACATGAAATATTATAATGTTGAGCGACTACATTCAGCTAATTTGGATCAATCGCCAATTGAATTTGAAAACTCCTTTAGAAAAGTGTCCGGTTGGACTTGACCAGAACATAGATTCCTATTAGACAAAGTCAGAACTTATTATTTACAAGTCTCAGTTCGAGTTTTATCGAATACACTTTAAGAATTAAAATCTGCCATCGACAAATGGTTTTTAATACTTGGGATCGCATCTTCTTGATGATGATTCACATACAATAAAGTGGTGCGCCCTTCTTTGGCCAGTAATTCAATTAAAGCTAATACTTTTAGTCGATTGATATCATCTAAGCCATTACAAGGTTCATCCAAAATTAGTAGGGCTGGGTGTTTGGTCATGGCGCGAGCAAGTAAAACTAAACGTTGATCACCAAAAGATAATTCTTGAAAAGGTGCAGCAGTGTGTTTTTCTAACCCCATTAACGCCAACCATTGTTCAGCTAGTACTATTTGATTTTTAGTGGCTTGGTGATACATACCTATGCTGTCGTAAAAGCCTGACAATACAACATGTAACAATGAACAATTAACCCGATAATCTAAATGAAACGCGTTAGATAAATACCCTATGTACTGTTTTATCTGCCAAATACTTTCACCACTACCACGCTGAAAACCAAACACATAAATATCATTCGCATAACACTGTGGGTGATCTCCAGTGATCAAATTTAATAGACAGGTTTTGCCAGAACCATTTGGGCCGCTTATTTGCCAATGTTGTTGTGGTTGAATGGTCCAGTTCAGCCCACTAAATACAATGTTTTCAGTGTAGTTAACTTTTACATTGATTAACTTCACCAAAGGCGCATTGGCATCTAACGGATGAGGTGCAAAACTTTCGCTGTCTTTGTCTGGTAATACTAAGTCTTGTTGCTGCATATGTTGCAGCTGACTGATATGGGTGAGTTGTTCAGTTAAATCGTCATTAATGGGTGTTTGCCATTGAATAGCTCCTGATTGCATCAACACTAACTGCTGACAGAAGCTAGGCACCTCGCTCAAACGATTGAGTACTAAGATACATGTAGTTTCTGTGGATATTTCCTGAAGTAGCGCATTAAAGTCAATGCAAGCTTGCTTGTCTAATCCATCCCATGGTTCGTCCAGAATCAATAATTCAGGTTGACTCATTAATACTTTGGCTAACAGTAACTTGCGGGTTTCCCCAGTAGACAAAGCCCGAAATGGCCGCTGTAACATGTCTTTAAGAGCAAAAACTTCACTCACTCGTGCCAGTAATTTTTGCTCGATGACATCAAGGTGTAAACCTTCCAATAATATTTCTTCTACTGTGGTCGCAATAGGAATGATATCTAAAATGTCAGCGCAATCTTTTTGCTTCTCAGCTTCGATTAACGCTTGTTGTTGCTCAACCGACACCCAAGCAATGTTAGCCGTCACTTGGTGGCGCCCATTTAACAATTCCCCCTCACCAGCAACCAATGCCGCCAGTGCAGATTTCCCACTGCCGTTTGACCCTAAGACAACGGTGTGTTGTAACGGTTTTAACGTAAGAGAATCAATATTTAAATGAAAATGATTGGCAAAAGTAGCATGGCAGGTTTGTAGTGTTACTAACGACATAAATATAACTGTTAAAAATTTTGCAGTATCTTATCAGAAAATTAAACTCCTTCATTCTAATCCCGTCAATCTTGTCCTAAATACCCATAGCAACGTATAAATGAAATCGGCTTCCACTAGAGTCCATGTGTGCTAAATAAATCTGATCTATCAAACATACATATTTTGAATATTACTTTCATCATGTAACCGAGGTTTGCAAAGCAGATAATAACAAGTTTAGCATTGAGCTAGGTTGTTAAAATATTTTTGATCTGATATGTATCGATACTATCTTGGCTAATATCTAAGCGCTTAAAAAGTGTGTAACCATCAAAAAATTAGGAGCAGTTTATTACTCCTATTCAGATATTAACTTTATTAAAAAGAACAATTGAATAATCAACTATAAAAGATGATATTTGAAACGTGTCGGCAACAGCATGGAAGTTCTAATTCATACAAAAAATATAATGCAGATATGTAATTAATAACGTCATAAAGAGGCAGCCCCTACCCTTTTTTAGATTCACTGTTTTCTATTGATAGTTTTCACTCATTAGATGGTTCAGTTTTTGTACCTTTTTCCATCTCAATATCATCCTTATCTGCGTCATCAATAAACGCTCCATCATCTTTTGTACTAGCTTCAGTAGTGGTAATATTATCCTTATTAATTTTTGATCCCGGTGTTCCATCTGGAAAAGGGATAAAAGGGAATGGCATTTCATCGGTTTTAAAGGTTAGAAATAAAGTAATTTGATACAGGTAAGTACTCAAATTCTGGCCCAGAGGTATCACTGCTTCATTCGTCTGCCCTTTAAAGAGAAGTGTGATAAATTGAAAAACAGCCACTAAGGTGACGACCAGTTTTGCCACCCCAGAAATGATGGCAAAAACGATCATAAATAAACCTCTTTTCCAAGTATCCAGATTAGTTAATGTTGCTTTAGTTTTTTCGTTCATTTGATTCTCCTGATGAAAATGTTGTGAGTTATACGCTTCAGTTAAACTAAGCAAGTTTAAAGCCAAAAAAAACCCCAATAAAATCAGCGGGTTAAACACACCATATCCCTGTAAAATATATATAAAACGAGTTATTACGTTTTATCGCCAGATTGTGATGAAAATCACCAAACTCATATTGGGTGCTACATGCTTCAATTTATGTAGAATACTGATGCAAGGCAACCACCATTTTGGTAAACCTTTAGAGTAAACTTAGCTGGGTATCTATTACTATTTTATCGAGATTTAAATTAAAGTGTTGCTACTTCATTTATGGCTAGTAACTTATTAATTGTGTTCTTAGTATCAGCTGAGAATATAAACTAGATATCAGCTAAAAAAAATTATCATTACGATAAAAACATTTCACGGTAACCAAAGAGTCCTTGACTGCCGCCAGTGTGTAAAAATAACTGATCACTATTTTTTTTAATCACACCTTTGGCACACAAATCGATAAAACCTGCCATTGCTTTTCCTGTATAAACGGGGTCTAACAAAATTCCTTCAAGTTGCGCGCAGCGCTTAACTGCTGTAATCATTGATGATGTTGGTATACCGTAACCTTCGCCGTAATAATGTCCATTAGTCACAACTCTCCCCTGAGCTTCATTAGGGTTTATACCAAGTTGCGTTAATATTTCCCTCAGCAACGTATCTACTAATTGCTGCTGATCTTCAGTTGTTCGACTCACCGTAATGCCAAGTACCGGTATATTCACTTTTGCAGCAATAAGCCCGGCTAATAAACCCGCTTGTGTACCAGCACTGCCAGTAGCTAAAACAATTTGATCAATCTGAATATCTTCTGTGACTATCTGCTGTAGAATTTCATTAGCACAGCGCACGTAACCTAAGCTACCAATCACATTCGAGCCACCCATTGGAATAAAATAAGGTTTTCGCCCTTCACTTTTTAGTGTATGGATTAAAGCTTCAGCATAGTAATTACAGTCTTCACCTAAGTTTAATCTATGAATTTTAGCCCCAAGTAAACTATCGAGTAACATATTGCCATTGTTGTAATAATCCGTTTTTGGAGTGCCTGTGACATCTTCCAATACCAATTCACAATCAAAACCAAATTTGGCTGCAGCTGCTGCAGTCTGTCTTGCATGATTTGACTGAAAACCGCCAACAGTTACTAAGATATCAGCACCTTTTTGTTGGGCATCTGCTATCAAATATTCAAGCTTACGCGCTTTATTTCCACCTCCAGCGAGACCTGTACAATCATCACGTTTTATAAATAAATTGCATCCTAATTCATTAGATAATCTAGGTAACCGTTCTAGCAATGTTGGTGTGTGTGAAATGGTTACTCGGGGAATAAGGTTAAAATCTTGCATATTTATCACTTCTTTTTGATATTAATAATTTGCCCACTTTTGATTTCTGTATATGTTAAATTTGATAGTGACACTATCCATCTAAAAGCATTTAGCACTGATGTCTTATTAGTTTTCATTCACCCATTTTCACCCACAACTCATGCTTAGCCATCACTTTTGTAAACATAGCACTTTGCAGGTAATAATTGAGCCACTGTTTAACCTTTGGGTAAGGCGATTGCTGATACCATTGACGTTCTACCTTGGCAAATTGACGAATGAAGGGTAACAACGCAATGTCTGCCAAACTTTCTTGGGCTGACATAAGAAAGGGTTGTCGAGCTGTGGTAGCTGCCAAGCGACTTTCTAATTCTTGTATGTAGACCTCGCAGGCCAGTCTGTATTCGGTGACGTTATCTTCACGATAGCGTTTGGCTGCCTTATAGGCGTTTAAACAGGTTTTAAATTCATGATCAAATAGTCTGATTAACACCAACATCTTGGGTAACGCGCTTCGATCAAACGGGTGCAACAAATTATCAGGGTCGTTTTTTGCCAGCGCCCACAACATCACGTCTAAACTTTCGTCAATTACAGTAGGTGGTGGTTGTTCGTTATCTAAGACTAAAATGGGCACTGTGCCTTTGGCGGAGGCTGCGATCATTTCAGCAGGCTTTTGCTTGAGATTAACCTCTCTTAAATCAATCTGAAGCTGGGCTTTATGTATGCCTATCCTCGCTCGCATCGCATAAGGGCAATTTCGTAATGAGTACAGTATGGGCATTGGTATAAGGAGTGGCATGTTTATATAAATCGCTATTTTTACTGACTAACTCGCTAAAACGGCTACTTTGCAGTGTTTACTTATAATAATCTACTGTAGCGATATTCATTGGCTAAATATACGGGTAATATCCGCGCTTTAAAATTAACCGAATATATATTATCTACATGAAGCATAAAATTGAATTGTTAGCTCCAGGCGGTGATGTTGATGCCATTAAAGCGGCCATTATTGCCGGTGCCGATGCCGTCTATTGTGGTTTAGATACCTTTAATGCCCGTAATCGTGCGTCTAATATTTCATTTGCTGAACTTGTAGGGGTAATTCGACTTGCTCATCAGTATCAATGTGAAATTTTTCTGACTTTAAACATTGTGATTTTAGAACGGGAATTTACCACTTTAGCCAAGTTATTAAGTAAGCTGGTGAACACCACACTAGATGGCGTGATTGTTCAAGATATCGGTATGTTTAACCTGATCAAGAAACATTTCCCTAGCTTAGATATCCATGCATCAACACAGCTCACCACCCACAATGCAGGCCAAATTGGTTTTCTTAAAAAACTAGGTGCTTCAAGAGTTAATTTATCCAGAGAGCTAAACTTAAGGGAAATAACTGAGTTAACCGCAGTGAGTCGCGAACACGAGATATTAACTGAAGTGTTTGTGCATGGCTCACTTTGTGTTGCCTTCTCTGGTTTATGTTATTCCACTTCAGCTAGTGTGGGTAATTCAGGTAACCGTGGTCGTTGTAGTCAGGCGTGCCGTGAAGAATATGAAACCACAGCAACGGGTCATAATTTCCCACTAAATATAAAAGATAACTCTGCATTTTTTGATTTACCTGCGTTAATAGAGGCTGGCGTGACCTCTTTTAAAATAGAGGGGCGAATAAAAGGTGCAAGTTATGTGCATACAGTGGTAGATAGCTTTCGCAAGCAAATAGATGGTTTTATCAAAACAGGTCAATTACTTGAAGACGGTGAGCGCCTCTATAAAGTATTTAATCGGGACTTCTCAAATGCTTTTTTGCGTGGTGATTTAAATCAGTCGATGTTTATTGATAATCCCCGAGATAACTCAAAAAATCATGCCATCGATAACATCAGCAGTACTACCGACAACAATCTAATTTCCGTAGTGCAAATTCAAGAAGTCAAACACACACTTTATCAAGAAAAAAACGAAATCAATGATGCGGTAAAAGACAAAATCCAATATTTAAGTATCGATAAAGTACCTTTAACCTTACGTTTTTCTGGTGAAGCAGGCAGTCCATTAAGTCTAACGGTTAGCACAGAAAATAACACAGAAGCATTATCTCCTCTGCAGACCCCAGCACTTAGTATGCCCGAGGCTGCAGTAAATAACTTTGTATTACAATCCACTAGCCTATTAACCAAGAGCGAACACAATGGGATCGATCAGCTCACCCTTGATAAACGTTTCAGAAGTTTGGGCAATGCTGAATATGTGCTTAAAACAATCGATTTACAGCATTTGTCCGCCGGGCTCAGTGTGCCTTTTAGCGAGCTAACATCCCTAAAGAATGAAGCTGCCCGTTTATTAAATAATGATAAGGCATTGATACCTGCCGTCACATTACCTGCACTGGACAGACATGCCAAGGGGGCTGAAGGCCAAACTGATACTCAGGCCAAACTGTCCATATTAATTAGTGACGAGGCAGACACTTATTTAACCGAGGCCACCACTGCTGATGTTTATTTTAAGTTACCCGACGCCTATAAACGTGACTGCACTAGATACATTACTTTTTTAACCGCAAACCCGCGTTTAATTCCTTGGTTTCCTGCGGTATTAATAGGTAAAGATTATGATGTGGCGATTAATATTTTAGAACAGGTAGCACCGCCATTAATCGTAACGAACAATACAGGTATCGCTTACAGATCCAATCAATTAGGAATTAAATGGATAGCAGGCCCCTTTTTGAATACCACCAATTCTTATGCTTTAATGGCCATGAAAGAGGAGTTTGATTGCAGCGGCGCTTTTATATCTAACGAGCTTAACCAACAACAAATGAAAAATATTGCCCGCCCTGCAAACTTTAAATTATTTTACAGCATCTATCATCCCATCTTATTAATGACCAGCAGACAATGTTTCTTCCAGCAAAGTGTGGGCTGTGAAAAACCCAGAATAGATAATGGTTGTATGCTGTCATGTGATAAATCAACCACAATTACTAATCTTAAAGGTGTGTCATTTGCGATTGATAAACAAAAGGCCGGTTACCCGAGTATTTATAATCAGGATCAGTTTTTAAATATGCAGGTGATAAATGATTTGGCTGACTTATTTGACGGTTTTCTAATTGATTTAACCAAAATTGGAGCTGGTGATAACCTTTCACCAGATAAGCTAGCATTGATCAGCCAGTTCGAACAGTTGTTGGCTGGTGACTCAAAGGTAGAAGTGACCTTAAACGCTATGGTGACAGAGTCAACAATGAGTCAGTATCACACTGGCTTGTAAGACAATTTAGACATCATCAACAACGATACAAAATCAGTTTTATGATTGTATTATTTATGAGTGATTAATGAGGGCAGCATAACGATGCAGCCCTCATTGGTTGGAATTGATTAGAACAACAGCGATAATCCAATAAATTAACCTGCTTTCTTCATCCAGCCTGCACACCAACCTTTGGCATTAACAACTTTGCCAGGGAAAAAGGCACATGGTCGCCACTCCTTACCCTCTTCACCTTGAATATATTGGCAATTGTCGCAGTATTGGCCTTCAACCTCTGAAGCATGCACATATTTAAGGGCAGCGGCTGTTGGATCATCAAGCGCCACTTGCTCTTGTGCGTTAGCGCTTAATGCCACCCCACCCAAAGTCAATCCGATAAGAGATGAACCTGATATTTTTAAAAAGTCACGGCGATTCACATTGTTCATAGTTGATATCCTAATTGGTAGACGAAAATAATAATGATTCTCTTTTACATTACCCCTAAAATGCAAAAAACTCGCTATTATGGCGAGTTCTTAGGGCTAACGTTATTGTTAGTTCATATACTTATACTTGTGTAATAAAAAATTAGATCCATTAAAAGCATGTAAAATATTCAATTATTTTGTTATTGAAATACAAAAAACAATTTACCTGTCATTCCTTGCCGATTACCCGGCCGTTTCACTTGCACATCTCATTTTCAGCGATATATATGCAAATTGCAATATTAAAATAAACAACGTTTAGGAAGTATGAATTCAAAATCACGCTAACTATTAATGAATGTGCTTGCTATCTAGCATATAGATCGCGCTATAATACTGTATAGATATACAGCATTGAGATGTAATGAATATTATACCGATCAAGGCTCAGGCTGGCATAACCGGTTTTGAGTCGCCCGCGTCAGAATACCAAACGCTGCCCATGTCTCTCGATGAAATACTTATTGACCACCCCGCTGCGACATTTGTAGGGCTTGCTGTAGGGGATAGTATGATAAGCCACGGCATATTCGATGGTGATGTGTTAATCGTTGACCGAGCAGCCAGACAGACCAACATGGACATTATAGTAGCTACATTAAATGGTGTTTTCATGTGTAAACTCTATGAGCGTAAAAAACAGTGTTTATTGTCAGGAAGCGATATTTACAAGACTTATCATCTAAAAGAGGGGGATGACTTTTTAGAAGAAGGCATTGTCATTCGCTCAGTTAGAAATCACCGTCAATCAACAAAGCTAGCAAAATGTTTGCGTTAGTTGATGTCAATAGTATGTATGCAAGTTGCGAGAAAATTTTCGATCCACTTGCCAGGCGAACAGGCGTTATTGTGCTAAGTAACAATGATGGTTGTGTCGTGGCTATGTGTAAGTTAGCCAAAGCAAAACTAGGTAATGTGAAGTTTCAACCATACTTCAAAATTAGCAAACAAGTCGAAGCATCTGGTGTGATAGTGCGCAGTTCTAACTATGAATTATATTCAGACTTATCCGCATCAATAATGGACATCCTCAGTCGATACTCACCCGAGCAACATATTTACTCAATTGATGAATCATTTCTTCGCTTTCAAACCCAACCTAAAGAAAACTGGTGGCACCTAGGAAAAGAGATAAGGCGGGTAATATGGCAAGAAGTGAGGCTACCAGTGTGTGTGGGTATGGGACCAACTGCGACACTGGCTAAGGCTGCAAACCATTACGCAAAGAAGAATAAAAATACAGGTGGCGTTAGTGTCGTTGATAAACAAAATATCATGATCGTGTTACAAGGAATGACAGTGGAGGATGTGTGGGGTATCGGTAGTCGCTTAGGTAAAAAATTAAGGGTTATGGCCATTGATAATGCGTGGAAGCTTTCTCAACAACCAGCCAAGTTAATGCGCCAGCAATTTTCTGTCAATATTGAGCGCACAGTAAGGGAGTTACAAGGTGAGCCATGTTTGACATGGGATGAAGTAAAGAGCCCCAAACAGCAAATATTCTCTACCCGAGCATTTGGTGAAAAAGTCACTGACTATGCATCACTAGAACAAAGCCTAGTGATGCACAGTGAAAAAGTAGCTAAAAAATCGCGTAAACAAGGGAGTTTAATAAAAATGATGGTGGCATTTGCTCATTCTAGTCCATTTTCAGATGGTCAAATTTATCGGCGCAATATACATCACGGTTTTTTTGATGCTACCGCAGATAGCCGAGATCTAGCCATTGCAGCCAGCGCTGCGGCAAAACAAATATATCGTCCCGGTGTGTTATTTCATAAATCAGGTGTGGGAGCCATAGAGCTGGTAGATGGCGCTATGTACCAACGAGATATGTTTTCATCACAAGGGCGTGATCCTCGTGTTATGGCTGCACTAGACACCATCAACCAACGTTTTGGCCCTGACTCTTTATCACTGGCTGCAAAAGGTATTCAAGGTAAATGGCAAATGCGCAGAGAAATGAAGTCACCTAATTACACATCATCATGGTTAGATATGGTGAGGATAAACTGCAGTAATATCATGACAAAATAAAATGGGTAACCGCAGACTGATAAACT
The DNA here is from genome assembly GCF_943787955.1 of uncultured Paraglaciecola sp. Classification (NCBI taxonomy): domain Bacteria; kingdom Pseudomonadati; phylum Pseudomonadota; class Gammaproteobacteria; order Alteromonadales; family Alteromonadaceae; genus Paraglaciecola; species uncultured Paraglaciecola sp. The sequence goes on along the minus strand of NZ_CALSOK010000013.1, from coordinate 179,623 downwards.
ATTTTAATGGCAAAGTGTCTCAGAAAAATAAAAATGTAGCTGACTATGATAATTTTGAGCCACACTCAAGACTTTTTTAAAGATATGGGATTACACATACATACGCGTTGACAGAGGGATAAAGTTAGCGTTGACGCAATTCAGATCTGTTGTATAGATCTAGTATAGTGTTTATTCTTAGAATACTCAGAAAACAAAGGTGTGAATATTGCTTGTTTTATTTCAGGTATACGCCAATATTCCGTACTTTGTTACTCGACTAACAAGCGCAACGACTGACGATTTTTGTCGTTTATTTTTATTGATTACTAAGAAGTAAAATGACTGAAATATTAGATCCAGTATGGCAGCAGCAATTAACGAAGAGTTTGCACGTAAATAGTAGTCAAGTGCAATCAAAGTATTATCAAGTGGCGAGTGTCTGCTCAAATGGGGAACCCAAAAACAGAACGATGGTATTTAGAGGTTTCTTGTCGGGCACGCAGAGTCTTTTGTCTGTAACTGACTCAAGGAGCGAGAAGATAGAAGAATGGCAAGGTGACAATAAGTCGCGGTTTGAAATTTGCTGGTATTTTTCTGAATCTAGAGAACAATTCCGTTTGGCTGGAGAGGTAGCATTAATATCTAACTCATTAGATTCAAGCTATGAAAATTGGGTGTTAGGAAAACAGACAAAACAAAGCATTTTGAAACAACAATGGTCAAATTTATCAACAAACGCTAGGGAGCCTTTTTACTCAAACAGTCCTAAAGCACCATTTGATGAAGATTCGATGCCGTCGATGCCACAGAATAGGCTTGTTAATAAAGGCGCGGATCTCAAAAATAAATTTGACAGCAACAACACCACACCAACTAATATTGTTAGTAATCTGACCGATATGAGCGACAATTTTTGTGTGATTATATTTATTCCACACGCAGTTGATTATTTGGACCTAAAGTCTAAACCGCAGCAAAGATGTCTTTACGCAATTCAGGATGATTGGAAAGAACGCCCCGTCAATCCATAGGTAATATTAACTTAACTTCAGTATGATTAATTTGAAGGTAAGTTTTTGCTAAATAAAGATAGCTAAAGATGCAGCAAAATCGATTGTTGATCTTGTGTAACCATATTACTTACCACTAAATTAAAAGAATTATCCATCATCCTGCGCATTTCCCCCTCAGGCACTGTTCCATCAAGCTTAACGGTATTCCAGTGAACTTTACTCATATGGTAACCGGGAATAACGGATGGGAAGGTGTTTCGAAGCATCGTGGCTTCTTGAGGATCGCATTTAAGGTTTACCCAGCAAATATCATTACCTGTATCAACGGACTCATTATCATCCTTACTCATCTTACCTAAGGTCAAAGTTGCGAACATTTTATGTTTGACTTTAAAAACTGATACGCCATCACCATAAGGAAAGGATTCCACCGTAAAAGGTTTGCTTAATAAATATTCTCTAATTTGTTGATGATCCATCCACTTTTCCTTAAATAATGAAAGAGTAGTCACCTACCCTAACCTTTAAACTTATTTTCATTGAGAATTAGTATTGCTTTAACAAATGCATTACGTTTTTTAAATCTGTTTTACCTTTGATAATTTCATCAGGTGTTAGTCCAGATATTTCATGGGGAAACACTAACCATTCGTCACTTTCGTGCACATAATAATGAGGTACGATGTCAGTTTTGTTATTTTGTGGTTTGTAATAGGGACAAGCGATACGAACATCTTTTGGCATATTTGCCCGAGACAGTTTTTTAATTTGTTTCATCAAAGCTTCAACACTGCGGCCTGAATCAAATACATCATCAACAATTAGAAGACTGTCTTCAGAATTGGCGTTTTCAATCAGATAATGTAAACCGTGTACTTTAATGGTTTTTGATTGTTGACCAATCCCATAATAAGACGATGTACGCACCGCAATATGATCGGTTTCCACTTTCTTAAAATCAAAATACTCTTGCACTGCAATACCGATAGGCGCGCCGCCACGCCAAATACCGATTATAAAATGTGGGCGAAAGCCACTTTCATAAACTTGAGCTGCTACTCGAAATGAATCTTCAAGTAGCTGTTGTGCAGTGATAAACGTTTTTTCCATTAAATAAACCTTAAAATTTAGGGTGCGGGTAAAATGAAATTGCCGACACGGGTGTCGCAAGATAAAACTTTGAACTTTTGATTATATACCGAAGCGCAACTTATTCATATTTTAAAGCATCTGCCGGATTCATTCTTACCGCACGATAAGCAGGATAAAGGCTGGCCAGAAAACACAAAATAAGTGATGTAATAATAAGAAATACGATTTGTTGCCATTGTAAATCTGTGGGTACACCTTGCCCCTGTGGACTTAAAAATATTGGGAAATTAAATAGTTTGATCAAATTATTAATTTGACTCACCAACAATACACCACTAACAATTCCAATCAACGTGCCTTTTATACCATTGTAAATGCCATTAAACAGGAAAATACCCATAATATTATTACGGGTCATGCCTTGCGTTAAAAGTATAGCAATATCACCTTGTTTCTCGGTCACCACCATGACCAAAGCCGAGACTATATTAAAAGCAGCCACAGAAATAATCAGTAGCAACATCAGAGACATCATATTCTTTTCCATCTTCACGGCGTCAAATAGCACACCTTGTTGGTCTCGCCAGTTTGTTGAGCTATAACCTTGTGTCTCTAGTGCTTGAACCACACTTTTATAATTAAAAGCATCTGCTAAAAATAAACGTGTTTGGGCCAACTTAGATTTTTTACTTCTTAATAGCCTAGCAGCATCATCAATATGCATTAACACTGCTTTATCGTCCAAAGCAGAGCCCATATCAAATATACCAACCACGCGAAATACTCTCTGGCTGTAGATACGCCCAAAAGGTCCAAAATAACTATTTTCAGAAGCGATCAGACGGGCTTTTTCACCCATCCGTAAATTCAGTTTAATAGACAGTGCTCGCCCGATAACAATGCCATATTCACCTTTGACTAAATCGGTCAGCTGCCCAACCAACATATTATCGGCAATGATTGACGAGCGCTGCATAACATCAGGTTGAATTCCTTGGAACATGACACCTTTAAGTCCTTGGGAGGATTGAATTATACCTTCAGAGTCTATTTGTTGGGCACTGGTAATAACACCTTCAATGTGAGTAAACATATCATGGGCGATGTTATCATTAGGCTTTTTTTGAACTAACACATGAGGGGTGATGCCTAAATTGCGCAACTTTAATTCACCCTCAAAACCATTCATCACTGACAAAACAGTGACTAATGCCATTAAGCCAAGAGCAATGCCTGCAACAGAAAAAAAGTTAATGAATGCAATAAAGTGATTACCTTTAGAAGCTTTGGCATAACGTAAACCAATAAAGACTGAGAGGGGATAAAACATAAAAAGAAACTCTTATAACAACAAAACAGTTAAAAAAATAAAGGTTTAACTGTTGGTATAGTGATGAATGATGTTGAATAATACGTGCCTGAGGTAAATCTCACAAGCACAGCAAAACTGGGGGAAAATATGCAGAACTTAACGCATCTTCAAAAGCATCAACAATTTGATGAATTTTTTATGATAAAGCATAATATCCCGGTCAATATGCGTTTATTGGAAGATGATTTTGTTTTACCCGAAAAGGATGATTTACATCAGCATATGCCTTACGAGTTTCAAATAGCCAGTGAACTATCAGCACTTGATACAAAAGCATTAAGACCACTTCGCCGCTTAGGCGAACACGCTGTTGAGTTAGCTGAATTTCTGAATCATCAATCTCGAAAAATTGACTTAATGATGTCTCTTATTTTACAACAACACACAAAACATGAACACACTTATCAATCGATACAATTTGGTGGCGGCATAGTCCTTGGAAGTGAAAGCGAATTTTTAATAGGCAGCACAATCGAACTAAAATTATTCCTAAGAGAAGAAGCTTCTGCCATTTTTTGTTTTGCTGAAGTTATTGCTTGTAAGCCTGTAGATGATAAGTACCATGTATTCCTGATTTTTACCTGTATCCGCGAAGAAGACCAAGACTTATTAGTCAGAGCCAGTTTACATTTGCAAGCGGCTAATCTTCGCAAACGCAAGCACCAAGACAAAACCTAAAAGAACTAAAACGAAAGCGACCAATGACTCAGAGTATTTTTTCACCGCCTTTACCAAACAATGCCTTAAAAACTAAAAATGATATTCGCCATTGGGGCAATCTTCAAGGAAGCAGTACGGCCCTTGTTTTAGCCAATGCAACAAAACTGGCTACTGGCCCAGTATTGTTAGTCACAGCAGATACCCCCAGTGCTATCAAACTTGAAAAAGAGCTTGATTATTTTTTGCAGGATCAATCTGTTGATGTACAACTATTTCCTGATTGGGAAACCCTCCCCTATGATAACTTTTCACCCCATCAGGATATCGTTTCACAACGCCTAGAAACACTATACCAACTCACACAAAACGAACGCAGAGTGTTTATTGTACCCATCAACACGTTAATGATGCGCATGGCCCCGGTGGATTATATTAGTAAATATTTACTAATATTGAAGATTAATCAAAAATTAGATATCAATAGTTTTCGCTCAGGGTTAGAGCGTGCAGGATATTTACATGTAAACCAAGTAATGGGGCACAGTGAGTTCTCTATTCGTGGCAGTATCATCGACTTATTTCCTATGGGCAGTCAGTATCCATATCGCATAGATTTATTTGATGATGAAGTAGATACCATCAGGCATTTTGATCCAGAAACGCAGCGTTCTGGTGACAAAGTAAATGAAATCAAACTGTTACCAGCCAGAGAATTCCCAACAGATAGAGAAGCAAGCTTGCTGTTTAGGCAGCAATATCTCAGTAAATTCGATTCAAATAACAGCAAAGAATCGATATATTATCAAGTAGGTAAAGGCCTGATGCCTGGTGGCATAGAATATTATTTACCTTTGTTTTTTGCAAAAACGGCCACTTTATTTGATTACCTTAATCAAGACACCACAGTATTAATGCACGGTGATTTGCAAAAAGCACATGAAAATCATTGGAAAGATGTCAATCACAGATACGAACAATTGCGATATAACCTTGCTAGGCCCCTATTACATCCATCTGACATATTTATGCGTTATGAAGAGCTGTTTGGCGCTTTAAAGGATTGGCCAAGGGTTCAGATACATAATAAAGTAGTGGAACAAAAAAGTGGTAGTATTAACTTTGCCACTGCGTCGTTGAATGATGTTGCACTAAAACCTCAAAATAAAATCCCATGGGCGTCACTTAAACAACAAGTAGACCAGTGGCGAAAGCAAAAAATCAAAGTGTTGTTTAGCGCGGAGTCTGCAGGTCGCCGTGAAGGTCTTTTAGAAATACTCTCAAAAGCTGAGATCAAACCCAAAGTTTTCAAAGATTTTAATGACTTCATGGAAAGTGCTGAACCTATCGGTATCTCGATAGGTGCCGCAGAGTTTAGCTTTTTACTTAATGAGCCTAAACGCGCCATTGCTTTTATTACCGAAACCGAATTACTCGGGCATAAAATTAGTCATCGTCGCAAACGAGATAAACGCCAAGGCACTGACGAAAATGCTATCATCCGTAATTTGGCAGAATTACAAACTGGCCAGCCAGTTGTGCATTTTGAACACGGCGTAGGCCGTTATTTAGGTTTACAAACCTTAGATGCTGGCGGTATTACTACTGAATATCTGACTATAGAATATGCCAAACAAGCAAAGCTATATGTACCTGTTGCGTCTCTGCATTTAATTAGCCGTTATAGCGGCGGTGATATTGACCATGCACCTCTGCATCACCTTGGTACAGACACTTGGGCAAAAGCCAAGAAAAAAGCCGCTGAAAAAGTCCGTGATGTAGCAGCACAATTATTAGATGTGTATGCCAAACGTGCAGCTAAACCCGGCTATGCGTTTAAAATTACATGGGATGAATACCAATCTTTCAGTGACAGTTTCCCCTTTGAAGAAACCATAGATCAGCAAAAAGCTATTAACGCGGTGCTCCAAGATATGGGCTCAGCCAATGCCATGGACAGGTTAGTCTGTGGTGATGTAGGTTTTGGTAAGACTGAGGTGGCGATGCGTGCAGCCTTTATCGCTGCTAATCAGGGTAAACAAGTCGCTATATTGGTTCCTACTACTTTACTTGCCAGTCAACATTTTGAAAATTTTAAAGAACGTTTTGTCAACTGCCCTTTTAGAATTGAAGTATTGTCTCGATTTGTTAGTGCCAAAGATGCAAAAGAAACGGTAATAGCTATCGGTGAAGGTAAAGTGGATATAGTGGTTGGTACCCATACTTTATTACAAGATAGTCTTAAGTTTAAGGATTTAGGTCTAGTCATTATCGATGAAGAACACCGCTTTGGTGTGCGACAGAAAGAAAAATTTAAAGCACTTCGTTCAGATGTAGACATACTAACGTTAACCGCCACGCCTATTCCAAGAACGCTGAACATGGCGTTAAGTGGTATGCGTGACTTGTCTATCATCGCTACACCGCCAGCTAAACGTCTGCCAATCAAAACCTTTGTGCAGCAAAGAAATAAAGGATTAATACGTGAAGCTATCATGCGTGAAATTTTGCGTGGTGGACAGGTTTACTTTTTACATAACGAAGTAGACACCATTGAGCACACGGCACAAGAAATTGCAGAAATAGTACCAGAAGCGCGGATCGCTATAGGCCATGGTCAAATGCGTGAGCGTGAACTTGAAAAAGTCATGGCAGATTTTTATCATCAGCGCTTTAATGTGTTGTTGTGTACCACTATTATTGAGACAGGTATTGATGTGCCATCGGCCAATACCATAGTGATGGACCGTGCGGATCATCTCGGGTTAGCCCAACTTCATCAATTGCGTGGTCGCGTTGGGCGCTCACATCATCAGGCCTATGCCTACTTGTTAACGCCGCATCCAAGACGATTAAGTAAAGATGCAGCCAAACGCCTAGATGCTATTTCATCCTTAGAAGAGTTAGGCGCAGGTTTTGCCCTTGCAACCCATGACTTAGAGATCCGTGGCGCGGGGGAATTATTGGGTGATGGACAATCAGGGCAGATTTCCAGTATTGGTTTTACATTATATATGGAGATGCTGGACCAAGCTGTTGAAGCATTAAAAGAAGGCAAAGAGCCTTCCTTGGAAGATGCACTTTCTGAGCAAACTGATATTGATTTACGTTTGCCGGCTCTGTTCCCAGATGATTACATTCCAGATGTGAACATGCGTTTATCTTTGTATAAAAATTTGGCGAGTTGCAAAGATGAAAGAGCAGTCAATGAGTTACAAATAGAACTGATAGACAGGTTTGGTTTATTACCTCAAAGCGCTAAAAACCTGTTAGATATGGCCATGCTCAAATTAAAAGCTAAGCTAATTGGTATATCTAAAATAGAAGGTACCAGTAAAGGAGGGTTTGTCGAGTTTTCCCAGAAAACACAGATTGACCCAAGCTTTATTATCAAGTTAATTCAATCGCAACCGCGAATTTACAAATTGGATGGGCCACAAAAACTGAGATTTAACGTGCCTACTGAATCCGCCAAAGATAGACTTGAATTGTTTAACAATATGCTAACCGAATTTAACCAACAAATACGAGCGGCTTAATGACAGATAAAATTTCAGTTCATCCTCTTAGACAGATGCGTGTAAGTACTTTATTTACAAAAAGTATTTTTGCCGCATTACTCACTGTCAGTGTTTTTGCACAACCTACGTATGCGGTGGATCAACAGTGGTGGTTCGATGTTGAAGTGATTTTATTTGAGCGTAATGCAGAGGTAACCAACTTATCTGAAAAATTCAAACAATCTATACTTGAAGAACCAGCGAGCAACACTCTTGATTTGTTAACACCTTATTTAAAACCCGATTTAAGCTATCTAAGAGCCGGACTACCATATTGCCGAGCATCAAACCGTCTCAAAGTACAAACACAATATGAACAAGATTTTGCCTTTCCTTTGCCAAAGGTCAAAAAAAATGAGTCGTACTCTCCGCAGACAGATGATCAATCAAAACAAACACCTCAAAATAAACAAGTTTTAACGGTTGATCCTGATAATATCGCTGAAGAAAATTTCCAATTTCAAGATGCTACAACAGATAAATTTGTAAAACTCTATGAAACCCTGTCATTAGCCCAAACAACTGACAACGAAGATGTTAAGTCAGCTGGCATAAAATCAACTGCAAAGTCTATTTTAATAAGACCTTCTATTCAGGTTGAATTTATCGAATGGCAAATGCCTAGCGAATTCCTCTGTGCCTACGCTGAACAGATTGATCCCTCTTTTGCATCAATTATATGGCTACAAGATGAGCTATCTAGCACGTCGACAATTAATAAAATTAAACTCATTCCACAGATCATTAATGGTAATGAGTGGCAACAAAACCGCGGGTCTTTTCTGTTACCCACATCCACCATGTATATGACAGAACTGTATGAGAAAATTAAAAGGCAACGAGATATCACCCCAATATTACATATAAATTGGAGGCAAGAAGTTAAATTTGGGCGTGAAAATGCACAAATATTTAGATTGTTTGCTGGTGAAAACTTTGCAGAAAAATTTGATGCCAATGGTTTACCTTTAATGAACGACACAGATAGTTTATTTGATACTTTGAATAAATCAACAGACGAGTTATATATACCTGAACAAGTGCTAGAGGGTTTAACGCCAGAACAACAAGCACATTTAGTGAGTATTAATGGGACAACATCAGAAGCGGTTACTGGAGACTTATTTGCAAGAATTGATGCTGCGTTAGCAGATGACACACCCATCAACTTTCTTAAAACTGAGTGGCTAACAGAACACCAAACAACCAAGACTGCTCCCTCAACCCTTAAAGAGCTATGGCGATTAGACGGTGGAATAACCATATATCTGCGTAACGTTGGGCGCATCCCCTACTTGCACATCGACAGTAATTTAGATATCAGACAACCAATATACGACCCAAACAAAGCTCTGTCACTAGAGGGATTGTCGACTAATTTATCAGAGCAAGGTGCAATAGTGGTTAACCCATTTCAACGACCAAACTTTCTACAAAGTGTTAATTTTAACCAATTAAGACGAGTGATCAGTAAACAAGTGCATTATTTTGACCATCCTTTGTTTGGTATGATAGTGCGTATTAACCGTCATCGTTGGCCAGAGCCAGAACTAGAAACCGACACAATCAATAGTGGACTCTGAATAAGTGCCTTGATTTTATTTGAGCCCCCTATCAAGCGTTACACTATTTATGTAAAGCGGGTCTAAGCTAGTTATCACCAAAGCAGTATTACCTAAATTAAAGAGCACAAAAAAGCCGTCATTTATGACGGCTTTTTAATTTAACAAACCATTTATATATTAAAATACATAGTTCAATCGCACATAATAATAACCACCTTGCCAGTCTACATTATTACCAGACCAGTAAACTGCACCACAACAGGTGTCTCCGTCATCTTTATCTGGGTAAGTATCAAACAAGTTACGCGCACCAGCAGCCAAAGACATACTATCATTGAGTTGATATTTCAATTCTAAATCAATCATCACACCAGCATCGTATTCTTGTGTTGTAGTTGCAGAAGAGTTTATTGCATTTTCATAAGCGCCGTAAAAATTAGCACGTATCAATAAACTTAACATGTCAAAGCTATGCTTAGCAGATAAAACGCCACGCCATGCAGGAAGAGCATTTTCTAAATCGAATTCATCTTCACCATTTAAATACGCCGATGCATCTGAATCAATTTTAGTAGAGTTGTAGTTTAATGACCCCGTCAAAACTGTATCATCTAGGGTGTAGGTTGCGACAATGTCCATACCGTTAGTAACAGTATCAAAAGCATTTTGGAAGTAATTTACTCCACCTATAGTATTGGCTCCATCAACACCTGCAGCGACCAAAGCCAAATATTTGTCATACGCATCGCCTGATTCTGGATCAGTAGATACATCTATTGTGGATACAGCATAAAAACGATCATCCACTGCAATGCGATAAAAATCGACAGTTAGATTTAATGCATCAAAACTACCAGAAATACCTAAGCTATAGTTCAAAGAAGTTTCAGGTTTCAACTCTTCTGCGCCAAGAGCCTGCCCCACATCACTCAATGCGGGGAAAAGCCCCGTAGCCACTGGAAAACCATTAGGTAATCGAGTAGAAACATTAGTGGTACCTTGCTGGCCAGGGGTAGGTGCTCTAAAACCAGTGCCCACAGAGCCGCGTAAGTTAACATCATCAGTCAAACTGTATTTGAAGGCTATTTTTCCAACTAACTCAGAACCAAAATCAGAGTAATCTTCGTATCGTAAGGCACCTTGTAAAAAAAACTCATCCGTAATATCGGAACTTAGGTCTACATAAATTCCTGCCATATCACGTTCGTATGACCCGGAATATTCCGGTGAATACCCTGGAAAGCCATTAGAGCCTACGCCTACAGCGCGGTACACAGCGTCAGAAGAATCTGAACAGTCTAAGGTAGAACCACCTGAAATCACTGCCATACCATTATCGGTAGCTGAACCATCATCATTACAGAAACCATGGGGGTCAGGACTTGAATATGCTCCAACACTATACGAATCTGCATCTCCTTCCACTAACTCATAACTTTCTTCCATATACGTTAGACCAAAAGCAAAGACTAATTCCGATGAAAAACCCACATCTATGAATTGTGTGAAGTCAGCTGAAAATTGAAGTTCTTCATTAATCAAATCACCAGGGCGAAATGACGTAGGCGAATCTGGGCCCATAGAAGGGTTGATGGTATTTTCTAATGTATATTGAATTTCATTTGAACCATATCGACCACTAAAGTCATACTTCATACCATTAGTAAATTCTCCTTCTATCCCACCTAATAAGGAGAAATCAGTAATTTCACCAGTGAATCTAGGTGTAAAACCACCAGGGAATTTCACAAGCGGTGAGTAAAGTGAACCGTCGTCCAAGCGAATATTTTCAATGGTTCCGTTACCTGGATAGCGATAATAAAAACTCCCATCACCTTCACTGTCAGAATAATTACCAAAGGCATATAACTTCATTGTATCGCTAAGTTCATAGCCCGAGTTGAAGAACAATCGGGTAGCTGAAGCGTTGGGTTGTCCCCAAGGTTGAACGACACTCTCTCCACCTAAATTGGCGGTGCTCAGACCAGCAACATAAGTTTCATCAGAATAACCAGCTAATGTATTGTCAAAAGAACCGCCGCTTAAGAAATTAGCATCATTGGAATCGACACAAGCCCAACCTTCACAATACTGTTCTGAACGAGAAGTTGAGGCTGAATCTGAAATTTCACCTGAAAGACTAAAGAAGCCTTTATCACCAAGGGCAAAACCAATGTTACCCGTTACAGTGAATTGCTCTCCATCACCCTCATAATATTGGCCCATATCGACTGACAATGAGCCACCTTCGTCGTTGTCTTTCAACTGAAAGTTTATTACACCCGCGATAGCATCTGAACCATACTGAGCAGCAGCACCGTCACGAAGTACTTCCACGCCTTTTAGTGCCGATGATGGAATAGTCGCGATATCAGGCCCTTGCGTACCCGATCCACCAATTTGCACTAATGCAGAACGATGTCGCCTTTTTGAATTAATCAAAACCAAGGTTTTATCCGTTGGCATGCCGCGTAAACTTGCTGGTCGTATAAAGGACCCACCATCAGAAATAGGCTGACGGGACAAAGAATACGAAGGCACCAAAGTTTTTAATATGTCATTAGTATCGGTAAAAGAAACAGACACTAAATCCTCTTCGCTAAATACATCCACTGGCACAGCAGAGTCAGCTATTGATCTTGGAACACCCCTTGAACCTGTGATAACGATTTGTTCTAAATTGGTTTCATCTGTTTTTTCTGCATCTTGGGCATAAATGCTTGGTGATATCATGACTAACCCAGACGTAGCCGCTAAAATTGGCAGCGTCCGACGGATGGATAGACTAAGTTTGTGTAGTTTAAGCATGTTTAACCTCTTATAGTGAGCGATATTTGTAAAACCTAAAACTGAGTGCTTCAACGCTCTAAATAGGCGATTCATACACAATTTGTAAACGAAGGGGTCTGTACAAGTGCAATGCACCTTTTTAGGTAGCAAAAACAGCAATACACCTCGCTTCTCAATTATTGAATAGCAACACAAATGCCAATCAGAAATGTAAATTTAATATACCCCCCCTATACTTTCCTTATGCCTTATGGAGACCCCGTTAACACTGACTTATTATTGATTTAATGGCACGATAGTTGAATTACCTAAATCAAATATATTGGCAACACAGGCTACATGAATGAGAACGAATAATTAAATGCGCATTAATGACTCGATTGCACAATTATGTTGCAAAGCTCGATTGGCAGAAATAAGATCTAAATGAATAGCAAACAACTTCAGTACTTTCTCAAAACAGCAGATAAAGGCAGTATTACAGGTGCTGCAAAAGAGCTGGGGATCGCTCAACCGGCTATTAGCCAGCAAATTTCTAGTTTGGAGCACGAATTATCTGTTCAATTATTCGAACGTGATTTTAGAGGAGTGAGACTTACGAAAAGTGGGGGGAAATTCTACCTTAGAGCTCAATCTATTATCCATCAAATGGGTTTAGCTAAAAGCGAAATTGACAATACTGAATCGAATCCCTCTGGTCAAATATCCATTGGTATGGCCCAATCAGTCTCTAATGTGTTAGCTATACCACTTACACAAGCCATTCAAAAAAACTATCCAAATGTAGAGCTCACATTACATTTTGGCAGTACTGACTTTCTAAACCAATGCCTTAGCAATGGGCAAATTGATTTATCGATTACTTATAAAAGCACCGTTACAGACAAAAATTTTTGCAGTACTCCTATAATTAAAGAGAATATCTATTTGGTGGTTGGTACTGAACACAATACAAAGGCATATGAGCAACTTGCCAAACAAGACAATATCGCGTTTAAACAGCTCGCTGAATTTGAAATCATCTTGCCCAACCAAAATGACCCCCTAGTGCAAATGCTTAATCGTTATGAAACGCAGACGGGGATTCGAATTTGGAATAAACAAAATTTTGGATTGCTGATGACCAATTTACGTTATGTAACCGATGGATTAGGCTTGATGATACTGCCGTCTTGTGCAGTATTTCATTTAGAAAAATCCAAACAAATCAAAACGATTACTATTACACAACCTGAACTTAACCGAGATGTACTGTTAGTGAATAATTCAAAACGACCGGTCAGTATTGCCATGCAAATTGTCAGTAAAACAATATTAGGACTAACAAAAGAAGCCCATTCCATGGGCAATTGGAGAGGAAAATTACTTTTTTGAGTAATGCATCATCTATTGATTATATGCGTTTAAGACAAGGCTAAGGTTTGTTCTAATGCCCTGGGCAGTGCATTTACATATTTTTGTACATCAGGGATCAGGCCCATACTCACACGAGACCAATGATTATAGTCTTGATAAATGCCTCGAATTAACACATTTTGTTCAGCCATTTTTTGCCGAAATATTTCTGCATTGCCTTGGGCCAAATCTACAAATACAAAATTAGTCGAAGAAGGCAGAGCCGTTAACCCATTTGCCTTAACTGCATCCAACACCATTTCGCGTCCCTCTACAATTTTTGACTTGGACATGTTTAAAAAGGCTTCATCGTTATAACTCGCAATAGCCGCCGCTAATCCAGCTTGGTTCATAGCATACCCACCTAAACTAAAGCGATTGATATTGGCGGTATTTTCTTCAGATCCCATCATGTAACCTACACGCATGCCTGCTAAGCCATATATTTTAGAGAAAGTTTTAGCCACTATCACGTTATGCCCTTCTCTGACCAAAGAAACCATTGAGTTTTTCTCGGGCATATCGGTCACTTCGTTATAAGCTTCATCTACCAAAACTAATGTTTTCTTAGACGCCTTAATACAAAAATCTCTTAACTTTCCAGCATCCAATAAACACCCAGTAGGATTATTCGGATTTGTTATGTGTACCATAGCGACATCAGCATCAATGGCGGCATACATGGCGTCTAAATCAATACTTAAATCAGTGGTTTTGGCTATGCGTTTGATTTTTGCACCACCAGTTTTCTGTGGAGCCTTAGCAGTAGTATCCCAAAATAAATCAGGCCCTAGTATTAGACCTTTTGTAGCAGCAGCGTTAGCAGCATAAGATAATACACCACTGGAGCCGGCACTCAATGATATCTGGCTACTATTTAAACCATTTTTCTCGGCTATCATATCAACCAGTACTTTATAAGGCTCAGCAGCATAATATGCCCCTTTAGCACTAGCTTGCATGATAGCTTTCATTGCACTTGGGCTTGGACCATAAGGATTTTCATTGGCGTTAAGTTTGGCAATGCCCGCACTTGGCCCATAGTTAATCACTGGAGCGCTATGATGACTCGCGAGGGCGTTACCCGACAAAGAAACCAATCCGCTTGCTGCCACTGCAGAAACTGTTGCTATACTGCCACGTAAAAATAATCGTCTACTTACATTGTCTGTCATGTCGTTGTCCTTTAGTTGTCTCTAATTAAATTTTAAAATGCTTTGTAATACATAGAAATGGAAACCACGACTAAATAAAGTCCAAACATTCGCTTCAGACTGCCCTCGTCCAAACTATGTGCCCATTTAGCACCAATAGGTGCTGTCAATATTGAACCCGCACTGATGGCAACAAGCGCAGGTACATTTATGTAGCCAAACGTACCGTATGGAAGATTATTGACGTTGTGCCCCATCAGCATAAAACCAATTGCGCCAGGTACACCAATAATAAAACCGACACCTGCAGCCGTTGCTACTGCTTGATGGACACTACGGTTACAAATGACCATTGTCATTACAGTAATCGTCCCGCCACCTATTCCAAGCAGAGCTGAAAATCCACCTAAAAAAGAGGCTAGCCCTACTTTAAATGCACCTTGCGGCATAGTTAATGTGTTTGAAGAGCCATTAAAAAGTCCTGGAAACAAAAAATAGATTGAATAAAATAACACCCCCGTCGCAAACACAAGGATCAAACTTTCTGGGCTTGTTTTGGAGGCTATAAATAAACCAATCAACACCCCAATAACCAACCAAACTGACCAGTCTTTTAATATTGCAAAATCAACAGTATTTGTTTTTTTATGTGCTTGCACAGAGCGAGCACTTGAGATGACAATTGATGCTAAAGAGGTACCAATAGCGACTTTTATTAATTCTCCCGATGATTCAGTAAAAAATGGAAAAACTGCTAATAAAGCCGGTACCACCACAAATCCACCACCATTTCCAAACAATCCAGCTGTAATACCCGCAATTGCCCCCGCTACACATAATGTGCCTACAAACAACAACAGTTCAACTTCCATAACACCCCTTAGCATAATTTCAATAATTGGGAATACAGAAGAAATGCTGTACTTAAAGTATTTAGCAGAATTAATGCCAGCTTTGAGAGGCCACTATTTATGGGGTGCAGGACAGCATCTAATATCAAACTGCACTAAACTAGACATTTAGTGCGCAAAAATGATGCAAAAGGAAATATGTTATTACTTTAGTAACGGACAACACATCGATTAAAAATAGCAATTATTACCAAGATATAACTTAGCTCAGTAAACAAAGTATTAAGTTAGGATAAGGTCACGTAGCTCACAGCAGTGATGATAAACGCCAAAAATATATTCAGCATTAGGCCTTCTCTGGCCATAGTTTTAATACTGAATTTATCCATACCATAAACGATTGCATTAGGTGCAGTAGCGACAGGCAACATAAAAGCGCAACTAGCACTGATGGCTGCAGGCATCATCATCAGCGCGGGATCAATACCCGCAGCAACACCCGCAGCGGCCAGTATTGGCATCAATAACGTTGCGGTAGCGGTATTTGAAGTAATTTCAGTTAAAAAAGTCACAAACAAACAAATACATAATATTAATAAGGGTACAGGTAAGTCAGATAACCCTGTTAAGCCCTCCCCCATTAAGGTACTTAATCCTGAGGCAGAAAACGCTTTTGCAATACAAATACCACCTGCGAATAACAACAGCATACCCCATGGAATGGAGACTGCCGTTTCCCAATCGAGTAACTTATCTGATTTGGCTTTTTGGACCACTTCACCAAATTTACTTTCTTTTGCAGAGGGTGCTGATTCTTCAATTTTGTTGCCACTTGGAATAAGAAACATCAATACCACACCGGCCAAAGCAATACTGCTATCGCCAATACTGGGCATATTCAACCATACCGTCCAATAAGGCCTAAACATCCAAGCCAAGGCGACCATCACAAAGGTTACCAACACGCGCTTTTCAGCTGGTTGCCAAGCCCCAGATTTCGGCAAAATATACTCTTGCGTATCTGTTAAGTTGCGGGTTAACCACCAAGCAATAACAGGAATACCAATGACGACTATAGGTACACCAGTTTTCATCCACTCCAGGAAACTAATTTCTTTACCTTGTGTTTCAAGGTAAACACTCATAAATATAATATTGGGTGGCGTACCTACGGGTGTACCTACCCCTCCTAAACTAGCGGCATACGCAATGCCCAGTAACATAGCAATAGTCAACTTGGGATCTCTTACATGTTGCAATACTGCCAGAGTAATAGGTAATAACATTAAAGTAGTGGCCGAGTTGGAAATCCACATACTTAAAATGGCGGCAGTCAACATAAAACCGAAGACCAAGCGTTTAGCACTTTTACCGCCGGTGAGATTGACTAAGTAAAACGCCAATCGACTATGTACGTTTGACTTCTCCAACGCCTTGGAGAGCATAAACGCGCCCATCAACAATAAAATAATATGGCTGCCAAGCGCTGATGCAGATTCTTTATGGGTCAACACCCCTGCCATAGGAAAACCAAAAAAGGGGATAAGCGAGGTAACAGGAATAGGTAGCGCTTCAGTGACCCATAACATGGCAGTAAACAGAGTGATAGAGGCTGTGGAAGCAATCAGGTGGGGCTGTCCAATAGCGATTAGAACAAAATACAGCACAATTGAGCTAATAGCCGATAGTAGAATTAGTTTGTTGTTAGTTTGCATAAAATTGGTCTAATACTTTGCTAGCGATTTGATATTCAGAAGTCTTTTTCAGGTTAGAGAAATCGAGACTAGACGTTTTTTTAAGGCGTTTAATTCTATCTATACTAATTTTATGCAGGCTCATACCTGAAGGTAAACCATCAATCACCTTAACTGCCCCCATTGGATCATTGCATACCAACACCATGTCACAGCCTGCAGTTATAGCCAGCTCAGCACGCTCTACAATATTGCCCATTTGTACCGCACCTTGCATCGACAAATCATCAGAAAATACCACTCCATCAAAGTCTAGTTCTTGGCGCAAAATCTGTTTAATCCAGGTTTCTGAAAAACCTGCGGGTAAATCATCTACTTCAGGATAAATAACATGAGCTGGCATCACAGCATCTAATAACCCTTGTTGATGAATAGACTTAAATATTGCCATATCAAGGTTAAAGATATCTTCACGGCTGCGTTTATCAATCGGCATAGCAACATGGGAGTCCTCAAGTACATTACCGTGTCCTGGAAAATGTTTCCCCGTTGCAGACATACCCGCTCGGTGCATGCCTTTAATAAAATCGCTGGCTAATTGCACAATTATCTGCGGTTGCTGGTGAAAACTACGATCACCAATCACCTCTGACACACCCTGTATATCAAGCACAGGGGCAAAACTAATATCAATATCGAACGCTAATAGTTCTGCTGCCATTAACCAACCAAATTGCTCACACAAATAGCCTGATTGTTGTATGTTTTCATTTGTTTGACGGTTAATGCTACCCATTGCAGGAATGTCACTGAATCCTTGACGAAAGCGCTGCACCCTGCCGCCTTCATGGTCTGTTGCAATAATAACATCGTTACGCGTAACACTTCTTATGTGCCGAACTAAGTCAAAAAGTTGTTTTTGGTCGTGATAGTTACGGCTGAATAAGATGAGCCCTCCCACTAAAGGATGGTCGAGGATATCTATTTCTTCATGTGTCAGTTCAAAGCCTGACACATCTAACATAATTGGCCCCATCAATTAGCGCTCTTCTTGGTAAAATACAAATTTAATAGACATACTATAGAGACGATCAAAACCCGCAGTCAATCAATTAATCAAAACGAAAAATATGACTTTCAAACACTCCCGTGGTTATACTCTGGAAAATCTTTATTTATGTTGTTCTCAATGAAGTTTAAAACCGTAGGTTTAATTGGCAAACAAGCACATCAAGGTGCAAATTTAAGTCTCAAGGCGTTAATAGTCTATTTGACTAAACGCGGTTGTCGGGTGCTGGTCGAAACTAAAACGGCACAAAAATTAGATACTAATGGTTTTGAATCTGCAGATATAACAGAAATTGGTAAACAAGCTGACTTAGCCATAGTTGTGGGGGGGGATGGTAATATGCTCGGCGCAGCTAGGGTTCTGGCAGAGTTCAATGTAGCTGTAGTTGGCGTTAACCGGGGTAATTTAGGTTTTTTAACCGACATCAATCCCGATGACTTTGAACCGCAACTTGATAGTATTTTTGATGGCGAATGCCAAATAGAACAACGCTTTTTGCTAGAAGTGGAAGTCTATCGAGATGGTAAAGTACAAAGCAAGGACTCTGCGGTAAACGAAGTCGTCATTCACCATGGTAAAGTAGCCCATATGATGGAATTTGAAGTGTATCTTGATGATAACTTTGTATTCAGTCAGCGCTCTGATGGTTTAATTGTCGCGACTCCCACAGGCTCTACAGCTTATTCATTATCCGGTGGAGGTCCGATTCTTACGCCTAACTTAGATGCTTTAACCTTAGTACCCATGTTTCCACACACATTAAGTAGTCGTCCCATAGTGGTAGATGCAAATAGCACAATCAAATTGAAAGTATCGCCTGAAAACACCGATAATATGCAAGTCAGTTGTGATAGTCATATTGTGCTAACGGTATTACCCGGTGACGAGATTGTCATATGTAAAAACCCCGCAAAGCTGTCTCTGATACACCCAAAAAACTACAACTATTTCAATGTTTTACGCACAAAACTTGGCTGGGGCAGTAAACTTTACTAGTCACTTGCAGTATTTTTTGTAAGAGAAAACTAGACACTGAGCAAAAGCATGTTTATATTTATAAGTACTGTATATATAAACATGCTTTTGTATGTCTTTATTGAGAATCAAAAATGCTTACTCATTTATCCATTCGTAATTTCGCCATTGTTAAAACTCTAGACGTTGATTTTAGCCAAGGTATGACCGCCATTACTGGTGAAACGGGAGCCGGCAAGTCGATATCGGTTGACGCATTAGGCTTATGTTTAGGCGATAGAGCAGACAGTAGCATGGTGCGTACCGGCGCCGATAAAGCCGAAGTATCTGCAGGTTTTAATGTCAAGCAGCTACCTGGCGCTCTGAAGTGGCTTGAAGAGCATGAACTGAAAGACGATGACGAAGTATTGATTAGGCGTGTTATATCCTCTGAGGGACGTTCTAAAGCTTTTGTTAATGGCACCCCCGTACCCTTGCAACAATTGAAACACCTTGGTCAATTTTTATTGAGTATTCATGGGCAACATGCCCATCAACAGATTTTAAAAGGTGACAGTCAGCGCGACTTACTTGATCAGTATGCTGAGCATGGCACTTTATTAACCAAGGTTGCAGATTGTTATCAAACACTGAGAACCCATCGACAACATTTTCAAAATTTATTAGAAGGTCAGCAACAACGTGAAGACCGCAGTCAATTACTGTCTTATCAAATCCAAGAACTAGACGAATATGCCTTAGCACAGGGCGAATTTGTTGCCCTAGAAATAGAACATAAAAAACTCAGCCATAGCCAAACGTTACTCGAACAAAGCCAAATTAGCTTTCACCAACTTTACGAGGCAGAGGATTTTAATGCCTTGTCGGCGGTACAAAGCAGTGTTGACCGGTTAACTGAGTTACAACAGCATGATCCTAGTCTCGCACCTATTGTGACTATGTTAGCTGAAGCTTGTATTCAAATAGACGAAGCGGCTAATGAATTGAGAGCTTATACCGAACAGCTTGAAATCGACCCAATGCGTATGCAAAACGTCGAAGCTCGATATTCTCAAGCATTAGATTTATCCAGAAAGCATAATGTTCAACCTGAGACGTTATATGGGTTTCATCAACAACTCACCACAGAATTTAATGAGTTAGTCAAAGACGACTCATTGTTAGAAGAATTAAAAACTCAACTATGCCAACTTGAACAACAATATCATCAGGCCGCCAACAAACTCAGCCAATCAAGACAAAAAGCCGCAAAATCTTTCGCTAAACAAGTCGAACAGCATATTCACCAAATGAACATGGCTGATGCAGTGTTTAAAATTAATGTTGAACATCAGACGCAAGGCACACCTAATAAACTTGGCTTGGATACAGTACAATTTGTGGTATCGACTAACAAAGGGCAAGCCTTGGACAACCTTGAAAAAGTCGTCTCGGGCGGAGAATTGTCACGGATTGGTTTGGCCATTCAAGTGATTAGCTCAAGGAATAATGATATTGCGACCATGATTTTTGATGAAGTTGACAGTGGTATAAGTGGTTCAACAGCATCTGTGGTAGGCCAATTATTACGTAAGTTAGGTGACAGTGCCCAGGTTATTTGTGTCACTCACCTCCCCCAAGTAGCGGCTAGAGCGCACAACCAGATGTTTGTCACTAAGTTCAGTGACAAAAAAACCACAGAAACCCATATGCTTTGTTTACAGGAAAGTGAACGAATTGAAGAATTGGCGCGTCTACTAGCAGGAGATACTCTTACCGAGTCAGCCATAGCGAATGCCAGAGAATTACTACAAATCAGTAATTCATAACAATTAGGCATTGATTGCGCTAACGCGGCTGGGTTAGGATGCCACGTTAATTAAGTGTGAATTACTCACACATTTGCCTTTTTTACCTTTTTCACGCTGAGATATTGAGTAACAATGAAGTTTAAAAATTTACTGGTTATATTAACCGCCACTATGATGTTGTCAGCTTGTGCTGATTGGATTTTCCGAATTGATATACCACAAGGTAACTTTTTGGATGAAAAAGATGTTAAGAAACTTAGGATAGACATGACTAAAGAACAGGTTGTATTTGTTCTGGGTAAACCTGTTTTAGAAGATGCTTTCGATCACGATACTTGGTACTACCTGTATCAAATGAAACGAGGCATGAAACAACGTGGTGAAGACTTTCGCAAAGATCTCACTATTACATTTGTTGATGATAAAGTGACTGAGGTAACAGGCGATTTTGAATTATCAGATGAATTTAATATTTCGTTAGATCAATAACTTATTTTCCTATCTAATAGCTTCCGATGAGTTGCATCGGAAGCTTTCCTTTATGCGACTTTTAATTTTAACCTTAAATGCACTGTCACTTCCTCTCTGTTGTGATACAGGTGTTTCGCTTGCAATACATATTTCCCTACTTGGTGAGCCTGCATAACCTCTTCAATTATCTTTAATGCGCCCTGAACCGACTCGTAACGTTTTTTCATAGGTAATTTAAGGTTAAACATCGCCTCTTTACAACGGCCATCCGCCACCCAATTAGCCATGAGTTTGGCTACTTTTTGAGGTTGCTCAATCATGTCACAGACTAACCAGTAAACATTTTTCTTTTTAGGCTGAAATTTAAACCCATCTTCAGCGCAATAGGTCACCTGCCCGGTTTCCATAAGCCCTACATCCATAGCACCATTATCAACTGCTTGCACAAACATCCCTCGCTTTACCAGTTGATAGGTCCACCCACCTGGGCAAGCCCCCAGGTCAACGGCATATAGTCCTCCCTGAAGGCGCACGTCATGCTCTTCTTTAGGAATAAAAGTATGAAAGGCTTCATCAAGTTTTAAGGTGGAACGACTTGGCGCATCATGGGGGAACTTCAAACGTAAAATACCTAACGCCAAAGGTGAATTATTGTGTGTAAATGAATAACCAATATAAGCTTTATTGGTTTTTGTAAAAAATACATGTAATACAGGTTTTTTATGATTATCTTTAGTCGTTAACCTGTTCTTTTTACGCAACGCTTGTCTAAAGGGCACGCTTATCTTTCTACAGAACTTCGATAGCTCTCTGCCATGAGACGTATCAGCATATTCGACCCGTAATTCACCACATAACGGAAAACCTTCACATGCATCTAAAAGTGGGCCAATACGATCTGCCACGTCCATATTATCTATCACGAGTTGACAAGCAAATTGCTGGCGGGCAAAAATCAGTTTATCGAACAATAATGTGTTCGCTAATAACTCAGCATGCTCTTCTTGATAACAAGTAAACAAAACAAAACCACTGTTGGCTTGGGTTTTTGAATAACCAAACACATCCAATTGACTGGCTTTCTCCTGAACTTCATTCGCCATATCGTTTTCAAACCCACTGCGGCAATACAACAATAATCCGGCCATGGTTTAATTCACTCCTTTTAAGGTCGCTGCTATCAGCAAAACCCAGCCAATAATAAAACAGGCTCCCCCGAGGGGGGTGACAGGGCCAAACCATTTAATTTGGGTGAGCGCCAACATATACAAACTGCCGCTAAACAAAATAATACCCGCAAACATAAAACCTGCGCTGTATACCAGCAATGATTGGGGCATTTGACGATACAAAATGACTAATAAAATCAGGGCAAGGCTATGATACATCTGATACTGCACACCCGTTTGAAAGGTGCTTAATAGGGTGTCGGATAACTTACTTTTAAGGCCATGGGCAGCAAAGGCACCCAACACAACCGACAACATGGCACTGAATGCTGCACAACTCAATACAATTTTAATCACAATTTTACTCACGGTAGAACAAACAGGTTAGCGAAAGTTATCATTCATCTAAACATAACAGTAACAAAAACCAGCGAGCTAAGCTCATTATTCAACCTTCAATTCTACATTCTACCAGCACTGTTCACGACCCATTCTAAGGGTTGCGTGAGTGCAATCAGTCATACCCCCCGACTTCTATATATTCATCCATAAGTAAAACTAAAAGCATTGGTATCACAAAGGACAAACAAACACAGGGAAAAAGAAAATTGCGGATTCATTGAAAAGATAAATATCTATCACTTATTGATAATAGATCTCAATTAAGCCTGACGCGCTACAATGAGAGGTCAGATGCCAATCAGTAACGACGCCATCTGCACCAAGTGTACTGAGAAATCGGGCAGTCGGTTTGTCGATAATAAAATATCGATTTTACCAAGGGGTGACATTCCATCGGCTCTGACTCACTAGCTTTAGCTGCCTTGGCACAGATTGGTGTGGTGTTTGAAGAGGTGACGCATGTCAACAAGCTAAAGTTACCTTATTTTTTGATACCTTGGCGTGGATAAGTTTCTTCATATTTGCGTAAAGCAATATTCAGAGCTGGTCTACGTAATAACGGTAAGCGCTTATTTTAGATTCTAAATTATTTGAAAACATATGATTAGTAAACGAAAATTAGCCAACTTTCACATCCTCAAAGACATAAAAGACAAGTAAATACGGAAAACATGATGCATTATATATTTTCAAGTTGTGAAAAATAGTGATTTTTTATTTTTACATGTACTAGAGGGCCGCGGTTTATGAAGATTGAAAGACAGCAGATAAAAGGCTACGCATATGGCGCGATACAGCCTTCGCTTATCTTGCGTTTCAGTGATGCTCCATCAGTAACAGACATACTTACTATACGACTTGCGGAATTGAGAGAAAGCCTGCCTTCCTTTAAAGACGACAACCGGTTTTCAGCTGACAGTTTACTGGTTGACCTTGACACAGCCCCAGCAATCTATGTCATAATAATTGATATATTGAACCACCACTGCGGGGACCAAAGGTTTACGCCCATTAAGTTGTTTGAGGAGGGAGGCGCATTATGCTTTGCCATCCCAACACTTTCTCCCGCCATGAGTATATTTAACGCCAACGCCTTACAGCCCCTATTATCAAACATGGGCCGAGGTATGATACATGAAGATATTATTGAATTTGCAGACAAACAGAAGAAACAAGCGCGCCGTTTTCTACCAGCAGGAACTAACGCAGGCAACTTTATTGCTGCTGCCGCCGAGCGAAAAATTCCATTCAATATATTCAACCAGAGCTATATCATCTTCGGCTATGGAAGTGGCTCAAGTATCTTCAGCAGCTCGATCACCGACCAAGAAAGTGCCATTGGCGTCACACTGGCAAAAAGTAAAGTTGATACGAACCGTCTATTGAAAATGTCTGGCTTCCCTGTTGCTGAGCAGGCGCGTGTTAACACAGTTGAGGAAGCAGTGTCCTTTGCAGAAAAAATCGGTTACCCAGTCGTTCTCAAGCCTGAAGCTGAAGAGCAAGGTCGGGGAGTATTTGCAAATATTATTGATAAAACTGAGCTAAAGCAATGCTTCGATAATGCTTCGGCTAATTATAAAAGTTTAATACTGGAAAAATTCATTAAAGGATTTTCCTACCGTGTACATGTGCATCATGGAAAGGTAATGGATGTATGGAAAATGGAACCAGCTAGTATCATAGGCGATGGAAATTCATCCATTAGAGATATTATCAATGTTAGAAATATGACGCCAGAGCATAATTCTATAAATACATCTCTGAAGCCGATACCTATCGACAATGTTACTACTTTAAATTTGAAAAAATTAGGTCTGACGCTAAGCTCCATTCCCAGTAATGGTGAAAAAATTATATTAGCAGCAACTTCAAACGAAAGTCGCGGTGGTACATCCCAAGATTTTCTTTCGTTTCTGCATCCACAGAATGCAGAGCTATGCGTGCAAGCTACTCAAACATTAAGCCTTAATATAAGTGGTGTTGACCTTATTTCAGAGGATGCATCAGAACCATGGCGAACAAACAATACGATTGTGTGCGAAGTAAATAGTCAGCCACAGTTTGGTGATCTCAAACATGGCTCTCACCTTTATAATGACATCATAGAGCGGATTCCACCGAATGTTACTTCGATTAAGCTGGGGGTTTCGAAAAAATTTAAACAAAATTCTGTAAATATTTTTAACAAAGCGGTGTCTAAAATAATAATTCAATGCACTCCCATGTATCTGCTTAGTCATGGCAGTCCGGCGCAGTATTTTGATGAAATATCTTTTGAAGATGATGTTTCTGTGGAAGAGCGCCAGAAGCTAGATTCTATGGTTATTAAAGTGCTACCGATCCCGTTTTTATGACCCATCCAAGTTCACCTTGTGACAGTTCTATCGTGACATATCATCAAATCTATTTCCAGAATGATGACTTTGAGTTTAATCCTCGATTTCATCTGACTTTTATGAACGCTTCAATTGGGTTATCTAAGCGTGTTGTTTAATGTTTATCCCTCCTCCTTTGTTGTGACACAGGATGCTGAGCAGCTCCAGAGGATACGCAAATTAAAGGGTGTTTTTATACAATAGGCGAATCAGAACACCGAATAGAAAATTTATTTCAAGGGAGATACAAAGATATTGATCTTGTTATATCGGATATTGGCAAATCGGTTTGGGATACATTACAACATCAGATATTTTTAGTTGATGAGGTTTTTGTTGCAAAGCATCTAGTAATACAAGATGGATTGGCAGATGATTAACTAAATATTTCCTTAAAGCATTGCAGTGCTATTGCCATAACTGCTTGTTAAATACCAAGTTCAAGGTATTAATAAACATAAAATTTATTATAATGTTTAATGCTCTGGTAGCTACACGCAAAACAAGCAGGTGATTACTTTGGCTTCTATTATTCTAAAATAAGTCGCTTTGTTATAAATACATGACCTGCTTCCCAGAGGTGCAGTAGTGTTGTGGGGGCAATAATTCAATAACTAGCTGGCTAAGTCTCTTTTTTATTCACCAATGACGGTTCATTACATTCCTATAATGAACCCACGGATTAGTGATTCATACTGCCCATCAATTTCCGAGTTAATACTTGATAACCAGAACCCAGCAACCTAACCAAGAAGTGGATCACATGGGCATCAGCCCCAATCATAATTCGGGCTTTGTTTCTTAACACCCCTTTTAAAATAGTTTGTGCTGCTTGTGTGGGGGTTGTTCTGGCCAACTTATCAAAATTTTTGGTCATCAACTCTTTATCATCACTATGACTTACCCGTGCATTTCTCGCGATATCAGTTGCAATGCCACCTGGGTGAACACAGCTCACCCCTACAGTATGACCATCTGCAATCATTTCTTGGATAAGTGCTTCTGTGTAGCCCCTAACTGCAAATTTAGAGGCATTATAACTACCCTGAGAAGGTAAGCTGATCATGCCGAACACACTAGATATATTCACAATATGGCCGTCACCACTTTGCTTTAAATAAGGTAAAAATGCCTCAGTGCCATTCACCACCCCCCAAAAATTAATATTCATTAGCCAATCGAAGTCCTCACGCTTAACCTCATCTAGCTTTGCCGATAAAGCAACACCTGCATTATTCACTAATAGGTTAATATGACCAAAATCTTCACTCACTTGTTTTGCATGATCGAAAAATAATGACTTGTCAGCAACATCTAATATGTAGGTTTTAACGTTTGCACCAGATGGTCCAGAATCGATGATCAACTTTGTTTTTAGTAATCCCTTTTGATCCACATCAGATAAGGCTAAATGACATCCTTTTCCAGCTAATTCAATGGCTAATGCCTGACCAATACCTGAGCCAGCCCCCGTTATAACCGCTACTTTATTTTTGAAATGTTTCATTATTATTATTCTCTTTATTCACATTAAAATAAATAACTTAGACCCTCAATGTACTTAGTATTTTAAGAAGCGCGGACGTAGGACGAAATACGCTAGGACATTTACTTTGGGTGAAGTTTTAAAAACTTTATTCAGCGTTGCTCAATTAAAATCACACTAAATCTACTTCATTCTAGTGCTTTGATTAAGATCTTTTAAATATTCTTTGTGTGTACATTTATCTATTGGCGTTGCTATGACGCCTTGTAATGACTAGGTTCAGGAGCAATGGAGTCAAGTCATTTGAACAATAAGACTATTAAAAGGTTAAAGGTTAAAGGTTAAAGGTTAAAAATTGATATTGCGCTTATCAGCTATCATGCAATATTTGTCTTAAATAATGGCTGGCAAGTGATACTGGTGAGCTCAATCAGCGACTTATCACAAGTTTTCGACGATAATTTCGCATTTCAATTGTGTAAAAAACCTGAGAGTACGCTGTAATTTAAAAATGATCACTACTTCTATTCACTAAAAGTTGCCATTCAAACCACATAAAAACATGCATTATCTCCTCTAAAGGTTCCTTTACAAAAAACGTTGGTGTTAAACATTACGTCCACCTACCAGTTCAAATCATCTGGAATATCATAGTCTGCATACCAGTCATCGTCTTCGCTACTTTTTTGATCCGCATCACTAATATTGTCGGCGCGATAAACAACAATACCCCCATCTCGCTCAGCAATTTTATTGGCAACTGGCATGGGTACTAACTCATATCTATCATTAAACTTTACGATTGCGAGCTTACCTTGGCTGATTTGTTTTTGAGTGACTTGACTGACGAACATACGTTTGATCAATGTGCCATCAGTAAAGTTACAGGTAACTTCTTCTTTGCGACCAGAGCCACCAAATTTTGGTTGTTTATTGGCTTCAATGAGCTGTTTAATTTGCGCCACAAGTGCCTTTTTATCAGCTTCTTGTTTGGTTTTTTGGTTCAGTTGTCTGTCTTTAACTTTTTTAGCTTCCACTATTTTTTCAGCAGCTAATTTTGCTTCGTTGGTTTGTTCTACATTGTGGTTTTTTTGCGCTTTGACTTGTTTGTTTTTTTGTTGGCGAACTTGATTAGCTTTTTTCTTATTCGTTAAACCAGCTTTCAGTAATTGTTCTTGTAATGAGAGGGCCATAATTGAATGCCATTTTGATTAATTTTAAAATACTACGGCAGCCTAAAGCTGCCGTAAAAGAGTAAAAGCGAAACTCAAATTTATTTTTTAGGTTTCTTGCGCTTATCTTCTGCTATCCATTTTCCGTCGGTACACCATGCAGACCAGCCAGTTGCTTTGCCTTCTTCATTTTCTGACATCACATATTGCTGTTTGGTTTTACGGCTGTAACGCACAATAGCCGGACTACCATCAGGATCTTTGGCAGGCGCATCTGCCAAATAATAAAATTTTGGCGAAATCCTGTTCCTAAATTTAGCAAGTTCCTCAACTTTTGGGGCACGGGTTTCTCTTGATTTAGGGAAGTTGTGGGCGGCTAAGAAAATACCAGATGCACCATCTCTTAGTACAAAGTGAGCATCTGATTTAACACACTCAAGCTCTGGTAAGTCAGTAGGATCTTCCTTAGGTGGAGCCGCCTCGCCATTTCTAAGTAACTTACGGGTATTTTTACACTCTTCGTTAGTACAACCAAAATATTTACCAAAGCGACCGCTCTTTAATTCCATGTTAGATTGGCACTTATCACATTCAATAATAGGCCCCTCGTAACCTTTTATCTTAAAGGTGCCTTTTTCCACATAAATCCCTTCACATGATGGTGAGTTACCACATATGTGAATCTTACGAGATTCATCCACCAAATAACTATCCATAGCTGTACCACAGACATCACAACGGCGTTTTGAGCGTAATACTTCGGTCTCTAATTCGTCTTCATCTTCAACCTTGGTGACTTCATCACCTGAGGTCAAATTCATGGTGCCAGTGCATCGTTCTTTAGGGGGTAAACTGTAACCAGAACATCCTAAAAACACCCCTGTGCTCGCGGTGCGGACATTCATTGGACGC
This sequence comes from uncultured Paraglaciecola sp., assembly GCF_943787955.1. Classification (NCBI taxonomy): domain Bacteria; kingdom Pseudomonadati; phylum Pseudomonadota; class Gammaproteobacteria; order Alteromonadales; family Alteromonadaceae; genus Paraglaciecola; species uncultured Paraglaciecola sp. The sequence continues at coordinate 150,677 of NZ_CALSOK010000013.1, read as the reverse complement.
TCGCATTTACCACAAGCTATATCAGTAGGTATGGCTTGATTTAAACGCATACCGCCTTCTTCAGGAGATTTTTCTGCAACTCTTAATTTCTGCTCAAAATCCACATAAAAATTGTCTAGTACTCCTTTCCATGAGGCTTTTCCTTCGGCTATTGCATCTAACTGCTGTTCCATATTCGCAGTGAAATCATAACCAATTAGATCATCAAAATTTTCCATCAAACGATCGTTGACTATCTCCCCCATTTTTTCAGCATAGAATCGCTTACTCTCGATTCTTGCATAGCCTCTATCTTGGATAGTAGAGATAATACTGGCGTAAGTAGAAGGACGACCGATGCCACGTTTTTCTAATTCTTTTACTAAAGATGCTTCATTAAAACGCGCTACAGGTTTGGTAAAATGTTGCTTCGGATCTAGGGTTTTAAGGGCTAAATTTTCGCCTTCTTTAACATCAGGCAACAATAAATCTTCTTCACCTTTCTTACGCTGTGGGTTTTGTACTTTAGTCCAACCGTCAAACTTCAAAACACGACCTTTAGCAGTCAGTTCAAAATCACCCGCTTTAACTCTAATAGTGCTTGCATCATATTTTGCAACTGTCATTTGACAGGCAACAAACTGACGCCAAATCAATTCGTATAAGCGTTGAGCATCACGCTCTACATCACTAATCGACTCAGACTTTAATAATACATTAGACGGACGAATGGCTTCATGCGCTTCTTGCGCACCTTCTTTACTCCCATATTTAATGGGGTTTTCCGGTAAATAATTATCACCAAAATTGTCGGTAATATAATCACGACAGCCATCTACCGCTTCTTTACCTAAATGGGTCGAATCAGTACGCATATAGGTTATATGACCTGCTTCGTATAAACGCTGTGCCATCATCATAGTTTTCTTCACACCAAAGCCTAAACGGGTGCTTGCGGCTTGTTGTAAAGTAGAAGTAATAAAGGGCGCCGAAGGTTTACTTTTAGTCGGTCTAGATTCGCGACTCACCACTTGATAACTTGCGTTTTTTAAGAAATCTACTGCCTTGTGAGTTTGCATTTTATTGACGGGTTTAAATGCTGCACCATTTTCTCTGACAACTTGCATACGCAAATTGGTTTGTTTTGAGGTATTTAAATCCGCGTGTAGATCCCAAAATTCTTCAGGTACAAAAGCTTTAATTTCGCGTTCACGTTCCACAACTAATCGTACAGCAACAGACTGAACACGCCCTGCAGACAAGCCACGTGCGACCTTTTTCCACAATAATGGCGAGACCATGAAACCTACAACGCGATCCAGAAAACGTCTGGCTTGTTGGGCATTCGCCATTTCAATATTCAATTCACCTGGTTTAGAAAAGGCCTCTTGAATTGCATTTTTAGTAATTTCGTTAAATACCACACGCTGAAAATTTTTGCCGGGTTCGTCAATTAATTCGCGTAAGTGCCAAGCAATGGCTTCCCCTTCCCTATCCAAATCCGTCGCAAGATAGACAGTATCAGCATTTTTTGCCAACTTTTTGAGTTCGTTAACTACTTTTTCCTTGCCTTCAAGCACATCATAATGTGCATACCAATCATGTTTAGGATCGATACCCATACGATCAACAAGTTTTTTATATTCATAATCGCGTAAATAATTTTCACGCTTTTTATCGGAGAGAAGTTTGAGCTCTTTTGCGGGTTTTTTAGGCGCAACTTTGCCCACAGCCTTGTGAGGAAGATCTCGAACGTGACCGACACTAGATTTAACTATAAAATCTTTGCCGAGATATTTATTAATCGTTTTTGCCTTTGCCGGTGATTCGACAATGACTAGATGCTTTGCCATAAATTGGTTTTAACCTTTGATTTTACAGGTATTTATTGGTCAGACAAACGCAAAGTCGCGTTTATCTCTTAAAAATGCTTTATAACATATATCGACAAAATGAATAGAAAACAAGTTCTTCTTCATACTTATCTAATATTCTTTTTCATACTTATCTAATATTCTTTTTTTTCAGAAGCTTACATCGCTCATTTTTCGAACAGCTGGATTGGCATAACAAACTAAAACAGTATAATGCTCACACATTGGTTTTTTAAAAGCGATTTCAAACAATATATATCGGTTTTACATCACCCAATTGTCATTGAAAAATAAAAAGTAGGAGAGGTGTAAATGAAACAGTTTGAAGCCAATTTTGATGGACTAGTAGGACCCACCCATAATTACGCAGGGTTATCATATGGAAACGTAGCGTCACTAAATAATGCAAGCGCATCAAGCAGCCCTAAACAGGCCGCCAAGCAAGGGCTAAAGAAAATGAAGGCCCTAGCTGACCTTGGTATGGTTCAAGGTGTTCTGGCGCCGCAGGAGCGCCCTGACATTGCTTCGCTTCGCAGATTAGGCTTCAGCGGAACCGATGCTAATGTTTTAGCCATGGCTGCAAAACAGGCACCGGCTATTTTTCAAGCATGTTGCTCAGCTTCAAGTATGTGGACTGCCAATGCAGCAACTGTCTCACCCAGTGCTGATACAAGTGATGGAAAAATTCACTTTACTCCAGCAAATTTGACAAATAAGTATCATCGTTCACTAGAGCCTCAGGTTACAGGTAGAATTCTGCAAGCAACCTTTGCCAACAAACAACACTTTGCCCATCATCTCCACTTACCTGATAACGAACATTTTGGGGATGAAGGCGCGGCTAACCATACCCGCCTTTGCAGCGACTATGGCAAAACAGGTCTCGAAATGTTTGTTTACGGACGCCATGCTTTTAATACAAGTAAACCCGCACCTAAAAAATTCCCTGCCCGTCAGACCATAGAGGCGAGTCAGGCCGTGGTGAGATTACATGGACTTAATGATGACAATGTGGTGTATGTTCAACAAAACCCCAATCTAATTGATCAGGGAGTGTTTCATAATGATGTCATCGCTGTTGGTAATCAAAATGTATTGTTCTATCACGAACAAGCGTTCTATCAGTCATCACATGCGATAGCCGAAATCAAACAAAAATTTGTGGGTGATGACTTGCACTTAATTTGTGTAAAAACCGATGAAGTGAGTGTGCAAGACGCCATCAAAACTTATTTGTTTAACACTCAAATTATCACACTGGCCAATGGTGACATGGCCATTATTGCGCCGACCGACTGTAAAGAAAACCCTGCTGTATCGGCCTATTTAACAAATCTGGTTGCACAAAACACACCGATTAAACAGGTGTACTACCATGATGTGAAAGAGAGTATGCGTAACGGTGGAGGACCGGCTTGTTTGCGGTTAAGAGTCGCCATGATCGACAAAGAATATGCAGCGGTTAATCAAAGTACCTTAATCAACGATAGACAGTTTGAGCGATTAAATGCTTGGGTGGACAAACATTATCGCGACACTCTACATGTAGATGATTTGAGCGATCCGCAATTATTGATTGAGTCCAGAACGGCGTTAGATGAGTTAACCCAGTTATTAAATTTGGGTTCGGTTTACCATTTTCAGCAAGTCTAATTTATTGTTGAAGAATTTATTAGCCAGCCCAATATTTTTTGGGATGGCAAACATCTACAAAGCATTATCGCAGGTTAAATTTGCACCATCATCTATAAATGTTCCAGGATTAGCTGGATCTTCAACTGAATTTAATCCAGTACCAAAGGGGTTACTGTTTGGCGGAGTCGTTTCCAAAACCAAATCAGCTGCGGATGCAGATAAGGTGAAAAATTGACTGGCTTGTGACTCGCTGCCTGATACTGGGGTACTTGCAGTTATCTTGATCTCCCCCCAAGCAGCGAATGTTTTAGCATATCGTAATTCGATAATAGCTTGACCATTTTCATCCGTAACAATATCTCCGTCAATCGACACAATGTTAACAGGTGTTAACCCGCCATCACCATTTAAATTCTCATTAGGGTCTTCAATACCATCGCCATCTACATCCTCGTTTGCACAACCAATAGTGCGAACGGCAAACCCAATAATTCAAAGTCATTCAATACTCGGGAATGCACTCCAGAACCCCTTATAGAAAGCTGGACGAATAACTTGATAATTAGGGTCGACGGGCTCAGCATTGGGTTCAAGAAGTTCCGTATACTTTACAGGGGTTCCGGTCACACTTAATTCAACATCGCTCACCAGGGTTTGAATTGGCATCCGTAACAAAAACAGTAAACTTTTTCAGGTAACTGGTTTCATCTTGCGCCTCAATTAGATTTCCTGTACCAATTGAAATAAATTGAGCTCTGTTAGCAACTGTCAGCTCAATACTTACATCAATTCCAGAATCTAGGCTCTGTCGCTGAGATAGTAATTGCCATTCTCTGTTGTCACATATTAACGAGGTATATAACGGTTGAAGCCAAGCCATTACTGTCGGTTACTGCAGATGCAGGGGATATTTCACCACCGCTTACAATCGTCGGCATTAACGTTAACCGTTTTACCTTTAACTAGATTGCCGTCTGAATCACGGTAATACCGCCAGGTAATAGTGCTTTTTTGACCAGATGGTCCAATAGAACTGGGGCTGGCAGATAAAATAATGTTATTAACATCAGTCGCGATAAATTCTACCAATGCACTGGCATTGACTATATTGTCATTGATATCTTTACCTTGCGCCGAAACCACAGCACGACCGGCGTTAGCAGATGAAATTTGAAAACTCGCTTTACCGTCTGCGTCTGTAGCAACACTGCTAGTATTTAACGTACCTCTCGTAGTGGTTAGGGGTTATGGCACCATTGGAAAGGGGAGAATTTTCTTTTAACCAAGTCCAACTCCAGTGTGCTTAACTCACCTAAATTAATATCGTCGCTGGTAACAATAGTGAAACTAAACTGATCATGTTGAACACATGACATTTTCAGGAACACCCTCAGCCGTTTAATACCTGTCGCAGTGATCACATCTATGCCAGAGTTATTTGCGCATATAAGTCACTGTGGCCTGCCCTTCTCCATCAGTGACAAGCTCGGTGACAAGTTCGGGTGGACTATCAAAATTATAGAATAGATTGCCATTCTCAGAACTAATCTGCACGGTTGTATTGGCTATACCTTTTCCATCTGAGTCTGATAAGAAAATAGTTAATTCAGCTTCTGAACCCAAAATAACCGATGGGGGTGCATTTACAGAAATGCCTGTTCCTACAACTCTTACATCGAGGGTTTTAGGCTCTGACAAACCTGAAGCAGTGGCGGTCACGGTTATCGTTCTATTTTTAGGTTTATTCTGAGTGTTCAAAAAAGCTCTGGCAATACCGTCAGCTCCAGTTACAGCAACATTCCCGCTATTTTCCAATTGAATAGTTGCCTCAGAATTAACTGAAAAAGTGACATCAATCCCTTCCAAAAGCACATTATTGACATCTTTCACCAATAGCAATAAGTTCAATTTCGTCTGAGCCACTAGAAGCTAATTGAGTGGAACTGCCAAACAAGTCCAATGAAGCAGGTTGTTCACCTACGAGTGTTGTGCCTGCTGAGTCAAAAGTAGTAGTGGCCGTTTCACCAGAACTAAGTTTGGCTACTATCTCGCCGGCGCCAGAGTTTTCTCCCGCTAATATTTCAATTGTTGCAACACCATTCGCATCGGTTGACGCAGTGCCTGAATCATTACCAAAAGTAGCCAAGCCTTCGGGCTGGAAAGTATAAGTGATTAAAGTAGAGGCAACAGGTTCACCATTTGAATTACTTACAATCGCAGTCAATCTTAATGGACTCGCGGGACTCAACTCAACTGATGCTTCACCGTTCAATTGATCTGTTAATGCCAACTGAATGCTTCGAGAGCCTCCGCCTCCAGAATTACCTGCTGAATTAAAGGTGGTTATAGCCGTTTCACCAGAACTTAGCGTGGCGGTTATTTGACCGGCACCAGAGTTTTCGCCAACTAAAATATCAATAATGGCCTCACCGTCACTTCCGGTTAGCGCAGTACCTGAATCGTTACCGAATACCGCTAATCCTTCTGGCTCAAAAGTATAGGTGATGACGTTACCAGTGACTGGATCACCATTTGAATCACTTACAATCGCAGTTAATTTTAATGGACTCGTGGGACTCAATTCAGTTGATGCTTCACCGTTCAGTTGATCTGTTAATGCCAACTGAATGCTTCGAGAGCCTCCGACTTCGGAATTACCCGTCGAATTAAATGTAGTCGTTGCTTCTTCGCCTGAACTGAGAGCCGCTACTATTTCCCCAGCGCCAGAGTTTTCGCCAACCAGTATTTGAATCGTTGCCACTCCGTTAGCATCTGTAGAGGCAGTACCAGAATCATTACCGAAAATAGCCAAATCTTCAGGCTGGAAAGTATAAGTGACTAAAGTATCAGTAACGGGATCACCATTTGAGTCTGTTGCTGTTGCAGTGAGCGTTAAAGGAGTGGACTCACTGAGAGACGATGATGGCTGCCCGTCAGCATCGGTAAGCGCCAATTGCATACTGATGGTAATCGTACCAGATCCACCGCCATTATCGACAGGGGTGTCATCACGGGAGATACTACCTCCCCCTCCACATGAGAAGAGGCTAACCAGAGCCAAAAATCCAAACAGCGTTCTTAAACGTAAAATCATAATCCTTTCCTATGCACATGAGCCATACTGTGATGGCAAATTCATTTTAATAGTTCAGCTTGACCAACAATCTTGCTAATCTAGGTTTAGGTTATACGAGATAACCAAATTCATAGCACTAATACCCGCGACTTTTAACAATAATAAAGCTTAGGATTTACATGACCACATCAACGCACTCGTTATCACAAAAACCCGCTTCACGAAAACTCGGACTAACCGCTAGGATCTTTATAGGCATGATTGCCGGAATAATTATCGGAGCTTTATTGCAATGGCTGTTTGATGATAGCGGAGATTTTTCTTTTAGTGTATTAGGCATGCATGTTTCAACGTATGGACTTTTAGTCGAAGGTATATTTAATATAGTCGGAAGTATTTTTATCGCCAGCTTAAAAATGCTAGTTGTACCTCTGGTTTTTGTTTCTTTGGTATGTGGCACATCGAGCTTGTCTGACCCTTCGAAGTTAGGTCGATTAGGGGGTAAATCTATACTTTTATACGTAGGCACCACTGCCATTGCTATCAGCTTAGCTGTTTCATTTGCATTATTGGTGGCACCAGGTGAAGGGTTAAATCTGTCGACCGAATCAACTTATGTTGCAAAAGAAGCACCTTCACTAGGGCAAATCATCATTAATATGATGCCAACCAATCCTATTAATGCGATGGCCCAAGGCAACATGTTACAGATTATTGTGTTTGCAGTGTTTTTTGGTATCGCCATGGCTATGACAGGCGATACAGGTAAAAGGTTAACCGCAGTATTTGAAGACTTAAGTACTGTTATTATGAAGCTTGTCACTATCTTAATGAATCTTGCACCTTATGGCGTATTTGCCTTAATGGCCAAGTTATTTGCTACCATAGGTTTTGACACTATTGCCAGTCTAATCAAGTATTTTTTTACTGGTTGTATTTGTGTTGTTAATTCACGCGTTTGTTTCCTACCCTATAATTTTAAAAGCTCTAAGCGGCTTAAGCCCATTAATGTTGCTCAGAAAAATGCGTGATGCCGCCCTATTTGCTTTTAGCACTTCGAGCAGTAGCGCAACGTTACCTATCACAATGGAAACAGCGATTAAAAAGCTTGGTGTCAAACGTTCTGTTGCTTCTTTTACGGTTCCCCTTGGCTCTACGGTTAACATGGATGGTACCGCTATCATGCAAGGTGTTGCGACTGTATTTATCGCCCAAGTTTACGCAGTTGATTTAAGTTTGAGTGATTATATGATGGTCATCTTGACTGCAACACTTGCTTCTATCGGGACTGCTGGTGTCCCAGGTGTAGGTCTTATTATGCTTGCTATGGTGTTACAACAAGTTAATTTACCAGTTGAAGGTATTGCTCTTATTATTGGCGTGGATAGGTTGTTAGATATGACCCGCACAGCCGTTAATGTCACAGGCGACTGCATGGTGGCCTGCATAGTGGGCAAAAGTGAGAACGAACTAGATATTGAAGTGTATAACGATCCCGATGCTGGGATAAAGAGCGAAGAAATCGATTTTGAACATTTTGATAAAAACAGTTAATACACACTATTGGGACTGATTCAATCATCTTTGTTTTAGGTTTTATGAGATGTAATCTAAATGCTCAAGCGTATGGATTACATCTATTACTCTAATAATTCATGAAATAAGTGTTTTTCACAAATCGCCGCAGGATATTATGGTGCCACAGACAATTCTGGTGATATCAGTTAGCCATTTTTCAATCAAGAAAGTCCCGAATAGATAATAAAGGTGTAGGGCATAATGCTAATTATTCGGTTGTGGCTCAACAATAGCTCGCAGCTCAAAATTCTAATCCAAATCTTCCATTGGCCACATTGCGATATAATCTTCAAACTGCTCTAAATCAACATCATGATCGGCAACAGTCTTGCCCCTTAAGGACATGCCTGCTTTATGCATAACTGATTTTTTGCCTTTATTTAGCAGTGGGTGCCAAGTGGGCAATCCCCTATCCTCGTAAAGTCTACGATAACTGCAACTGTGAGGCATAAAAAAGATGTCTTGTAGATTGTCTTTGGTCAGTTTGACACATTCTGGAACCAGTATGGTTCGCTCAGCGTATTGTGTACACGCACACGTTTTGGTGTTCAGTAATCCGCATGCAATATTAGTGTAATGAATCTTTTCACCTTGTTGAATATGGCTTGTAGGTGCTGCTTCAGTGACTGCTTCATCATCGATGAACTTGTGCAAACAACATTTGGCACAACCATCGCAAATACCTTCCCATTGTTTTTCAGTCATATTTTCAAGGGGGGTCGTTTCCCAATACTTATCCATGACAGTACCTATATTTATTAATCATCTATGTTCTTCTCATACTTTATGAAACTACAACCAAAACATTGCTTGGTGTTACAAAATTTTTAATCAACAACAATATCTTTAGGCCTAGACTTTCCATTACATTATAGATAAAGAGATTGAGTGTGATGATCATAGCGATATTAGATTACCAAGCCAATCGTTCTTTTGGGTGATTTCCAACAGCTTTGCTATTTTTGGGTTAAAGCAGAAAACTTTTAATTGAGTGCTATTCATCACAAGATTTTTCAGTTTATTTTCCTACCAATATTACGACAGTTCTTATCGTATGTTCACCATCAAATACATCTTAAATATTGACAAAATCTCCACAGAAAATAATTGATTAACTGGGTCTGTTATAACCTCAAATGAAAATCTCATTATTTATACAACATATGTCCTGATTGAAAAGTGCCCATTTAATTCTATTGTTATATGATCATCAACTAATAAAGCTGCCACACCTTTTGGTGTCCCTGTCATCACTATATCTCCAGGCAGAAGAGTAAAGGTGTTTGAAATATTGACTAGTAGTTTTAATATAGGGAACAACATCTCTTGACTATTACCCTGCTGTCTTAATTCATTATTCACACTCAAACTGAAGTCTATATTGGATAAATTGTCTAGTTGTTCTTTAGCGATAAATTGCGACATAGGACAGCTACAATCAAATGCTTTTGCGCGTTCCCATGGATGCCCTTGCTTTTTTAATGTGTTTTGCACTTCCCTTAAAGTCAGATCTAAACCTAAACCAACCCCCCAGATTGCTGCCTCTGCATCTTTTATCGAGGTTTGGCAGAGTCTGGTCTTAATTAATACAGCCACTTCTAATTCGTTGTGGCAAGGACCTAAATTTTTAGGTATTACAACAGGACTATTGAGCGGCACTAAAGCCGTTGAAGGTTTATTAAACAACAAGGGGGTACTTGGTACATCATTATCTAATTCTTTTATGTGCTGCAGATAATTACGCCCAACACAGACTACTTTTCCTACTGGCAAATCAATTTTTTTGCACTCACTATCAATATGTTTATATTCAAACAAGGCTTCAGGATCCTTTTCGAATGCGATCAGATAGATAGCTTACCGACACCCCGAAATAACTCGAACGATTCCACCTCATTAATGTATGGAAGTTCTCGTAAACCAAGTAGATACGCCCTGTTTCACCGTCAGGGGCGATCAATGATGCTTTGATAGGCAAGTTGGGTAAATTTCCACCATCATAACGCCTAACGTCCAAGGCCTGCCAGCCTGATAGCAAACGCTTTGATGAAAATTTAAGGCCCGTCAAACTAAAATCAAAATTGTCAGGTACTGTAACTTGACGCCCCCATGTAATTTGATTACTCCAACCTTCTGACTTTAAAAAATTAGCGATAGATGCAAATACATCAGCTTTACTGTTCCATATATCTTTTCGACCATCGTTATCAAAGTCTATTGCATAGTCTAAAAAGGAAGTCGGCATAAATTGGCTCTGCCCCATAGCACCCGCCCATGAGCCGACAAATTGTTCAAGTTCAACATGTCCTTGTTGAAGTATTTTTAAGGCGGCAAATAACTGTTTTTTAAAAAGAGCTTCTCGCCTTCCTTCGTATGCCAACGTCACTAATGAATTAATCACCGAGTGTTTGCCCATAATATTGCCAAAGTTACTTTCGTTGCCCCACAGCGCCACGATAAAACGCTTTTGAACTCCGAACTGTTGTTCTACTTGGTCTAATAACACTTGATGCTGCGCCATTAAATCAACGGCTTTTTTAACTTTCCAATCAGGTACACGGGTAGCTAAGTATTTATCTAATGTTAATTTCGCTTCTGGCTGATTTTTATCAGCTGTGACAACTTTTTTATGGTAACTGACATCTGCAAACACTTGGTCAACAAAATCAGTGGTATAACCTTGTTCAAAGGCTTGTATCTTAAGGTCAGCTAAATATTGTTCAAAGGTAGGTTTTGCACTCAGGTTTTGACTGACTAAAAGTATTAGGATAAACAACAAGAGACCGCTATTTTTTATAGACATTAATCTGTGTTCTGCTGTTGCAAATGCGTTTTTAGTAAGTTTTCAGTCGCAGGGGGGAGCTGTAAATAAAAGCCCTGTATTTTGAGCTCAGTTCGCAACTTATCAATATCCACTCTTGCTAGTTCACGGTCTTTTTTAAGGGGCATAATCATTATAAATATTGGGGCACCAAATGTTTTTAACAAAGCCTCCGGAACCTTAGAAAAGTCGTCTCTGCCTGGCACGTACAAATAAGTTTCTTGTTTTTTGCTGCTCTTATAAACCGCACACAACATTATAAGTGTTCCTCAAGCAATTCACTCGACAAATTTAGAGCCTCAATTTTCACGAGTTCATTAACAAAAAGTGCTCGTCTCCAACTACTCAATAAATCAGGTTGCAATCCCATATCTCGAGTTTCATCTTGATTGAACCAGCACCACTTAAGCAATTGATTTATCTGTTTTTTAGAACCAACCAATTCTGGTGGAATGTCATACTTTTCGGCAATGCTAATACATAATTTTTTAACGCTAGCGACAGTGTTTTTATAGTTTTCAATATCATTTAATCGCTTTACCATTGGCGGGTAAGCCTCTTCGCTTACTTTTTGACAATCAGCGACTATAGCCAATAACACATCACCGTGGATCCTCACTTCGTGAGAATTCATTCCTTGAATTGCGCGTAATTCATTTTTACTTGATGGTTGTAGCATAGCAATAGAGACTAAATTTTCTTCACGCACCACAAAGTTTAAAGCCATATCACGCAGCCTTGCGGTAGAGATGCGCCAAGCAGCCAACTTTTTTAAAATAAATACTGCTTTATTTGATAGTTTCCAGTTATTTTTAATTGTTAAATACACTGAATCTAGTGGTATTGATGTTTGTTTCTTTGCTGATAAATGGTCAATTTCAGCATACACCCACGAGAGTTTGTTTTGTGCTTCTACACGGGCTTTAAGCTCTGGATATAGTTGAAACAAGTACAGCACATCTTTAGCTGCATAATCACACTGTTCATCACGTAAAGGTCGAGCTAACCAATCAGTGCGTGACTCGCCTTTGTCGACTATCACATCAAGCATTATTTCTACTAACTTGGCATACCCTAAAGCGGGTCCCATACCGACTATGCTAGCAGCAAACTGGCTATCAAAAATTGGACTAGGCATGACTTTAAATGCATGCCAAAAAGTTTCCAAATCCTCAGAGCAAGAATGCAATACTTTTACCACATTTGGATTTGTTAGTAACTCGGTTAAACTTGAAAAATCATCAATCGCTAAAGGGTCAACCAATACACATTGTTTTCCATCATAAATCTGGATAAGCCCCAACTGAGGATATAAAGTCCTTGTGCGGACAAACTCGGTATCAACGGCAATGGCTTCTACCTGACTGGCTTGTTGACAAAAATCTGCGAGTGCTTGATTACTGGTTATAAAGTTGTATTGCATGGATTTCCAAATTAGTGGTAACAAGAACCATAAAAAAAACCGGCTAATGCCGGCTTTTTACATAAATGTAAACGGTTGGGCTATTTATCTCTTAATTCTCTGCGCAGTATCTTACCAACATTACTTTTAGGAAGCTCGTTTGTGAACTCAACTATTTTTGGTATTTTATAACCCGTAAGGTGTTTACGACAATGATCAATCATGTCTTTCTCTGACAGCTCTTGGTTTTTACTCACTATTACCAACTTAACAATTTCGCCAGAGACCTCGTGGGGCACACCAATTGCAGCAGCCTCTACAACGTCATCGTGCATGGCAGCGACTTCCTCGATTTCATTTGGAAAGACGTTAAAACCCGACACTAAAATCATATCTTTCTTGCGATCAACAATATAAAAGTAACCATCTGTATCACATGTCGCTATATCGCCCGTAGCTAACCAACCATCGACTATCATTTCATCCGTTGCATCAGGCCTATTAAGGTAACCTTTCATCACCTGCGGCCCCTTAACTAACATCTCACCGGCATCTCCCATGGGAACTTCGTTTCCATCTTCGTCCACCAGTTTTATATCAGTCGAAGGAATGGGCATACCAATTGAGCCTTTATAGGCTTGAAGTTGTGGTGGGTTGATAGTCACAGTTGGGCAACATTCGGTTAATCCATAACCTTCAAGCAAAACAAGTCCAGTTACTTTTTGCCAACGTTCAGCAACAGTTCTCTGGATAGCAGCACCACCACCTAAGGCAAATTTTAATCCACTAAAATCTAAATCAGCAAAGCCAGGAGTGTTGAGCAATCCATTAAATAATGTATTTACACCTGTTATAACTGTGAATGGATACTTGGCTAACTCAGCCACAAAACCAGGCATATCACGTGGATTTGTGATCAATAAATTAGGACAACCAAATTTAACAAATGTCAGGCAATTACCTTGCAAAGCAAAGATATGATACAAAGGTAAAGCCGTAACTATTAACTCTTTACCCATTTCAACTTCGTTTTCTAGTATTGTCGAAGTTTGCTCCAAATTCGCCACTATATTTCTATGAGTTAGCATAGCCCCTTTAGACAAACCTGTTGTGCCACCTGTATATTGCAAAAAAGCCAAATCTTCGCCAGTCACCTCAGGACGCTGATAAAGTTGTCTATGACCTTGCTTTACTGCCTTTAAAAAACTTACCGCGTTGGGTAAGTCATAAGCGGGGACCATTTTTTTTACGTGTTTAAGTACGAGGTTTGTGATGACTTTTTTCAGAGGTGATAACATGTCACCTACAGAAGTTATTAACACGGTTTCTAAAGCGGTATTATTCATTACCCCACTCAAAGTACAGGCAAAATTTTCAACAATAACAATAGCTTTTGCGTTTGAGTCTGTTAATTGATGTTGTAACTCTCTTGGGGTGTATAAAGGATTAACATTTACCACTGTCATACCTGCGCGAAGTATGCCGAATAAAGCCACGGGGTATTGGATAAGGTTAGGCATCATAATGGCCACCGCATCACCTTTTTTCAGCCCCGAATGTTGTAAATATGCAGCGAAGTCACGAGAAAGCTCATCCAACTCGGCAAAGGTAATACTTTTCCCCATATTGATGTAACTGACATTATCTGAATATTTTTCAATGGATTGTTCAAAAATGTCGACTATAGATGAATAACGATCAGGATCGATATCGACAGGAACCCTAGGGTCATAATTTTTCAACCAGATTTTTTCCACTGTGCCTCCAAGCTGTCGGTTTTAAGCTGGCCCCTTGATAAGGGTGCAAAAACTAACGTATTATTATAATAAATTAATAAAATCCCAACAGAGTCTACCTAAAGCGTCTTCAAAAATAAATCAACAATTGATTAACAACTAAGACCCGCTCATGATCAGTTTAAAAATACAATAATCTTATTGGCGACTGGCTGGGGATTGTCCATATGCAAATGATGATGCCCATCACATTCTGCCGTAGTTAAATTTTCAACCCAGTCCAGCCTCTTTTGTACAGTGGTTCGCATTGATTCGTATCCTTTATCGCCCGTTATGACCAAAGTGGGACATTGAATATTACGCATAAAAGCTTCTGCTTGTGGCTCTGTCATTCTAAGTGATGAAAAGGTTCTCAAACGCCTATCAGTGTTAAATAATAATTGTTTATTTTCCTCACGAATATTTCGAGTTATCAATAATCTAGCTGACTCTAATGCAATATCCCCAATCTTTGCTCTAGCTTCGATTGTTCTTTCGATACTGCTAGGGTGTTTAGCTTCACTTTGTTGAGCTTTTAACCTGCTAAGAATTGAGTCCCTGAGTTGGAATGGGCTACTTTGTGTATCTTTGGTCATAGGCCCAAACGACTCAATTGAGATAAGTTTACTCACATATTCAGGAAAACAACTAGCATAAATAGTTGAAATGATCCCCCCCATAGAGTGGCCCATCAATATAAATGACTGCCAACCTTGTGAATCTACTAACTCATGTAAATCGTAAGCAAAATCAATGAGGTGGTAGTGAGCACCATCGCTTCTGTGAGAAGACAGCCCATGACCAGTAATGTCTAGCGCTAGAATATAATAATCAGTGAGGTACTCAGCAATAGGCTGAAAACTTACTGCGTTATCTAACCAGCCATGCAGTGACAAAATCATTGGTTTGGTAGCATCTCCATAGCCAATAGCGTGAAGAGTAATGTTGGCAAGAGGAAATTCAAGGGCTTGTTGCACGTACGTTCCTTTTTAAATACAAAAAAGCGGCAATACTTTGCCGCTTAATCAGCTATTTTCTGCCTGCTTGGCAAAATACATCCGTTATTTTTTAGATCTTTTTATATTGACAGGTTTAGGGTAACTTATCGCACCGCTTGGACGTGTTGACGGAACCCTATGACTGCTATTGTCGCTTGAGCCACGAATGATTAAACTTCTATGATAAGGGCGTGGATAATGTCCATTCCAATATCGAAATGGCCACACATGTACACCACTAATATCAATTCGCTGAACGTTTTTCCATAAATAATAGGCTCCAACAGTGGCGGTTGGAAACACATATTCATGTTCACCTACCAAACCATTTTCTAAACCATTAAGCTGTCCAGTAAATGTCATCAAACGTCCAACTTGATAGACCATAGGATCCATGAAACCGTCAATAACAATACGATAACGCCCCATACTTTCTTCACTTGATACAGGTCGGCCATAACCATTTAACGGGTAATAAACCATTTCAAAAACAGTGGAGTCAGGTTTATTTTCGACTTTTGCTATTGCTCCTCCCCAACGTAGCATCTTACCTTTGACCTGTTCAGCCTTTGATGCAGCATCCTCATAAGTGATTAACTGGGTAGTATCATCAACCTGAAGCTTATCAGGAAAATTTGAACAGCCAAAAAGAAACACAGCTGCTAATAAAGTACATATACGAATATTCATGATTTTTCCTCAGATAGAGCAAACAAGATAAGTTAATCTGTTATTTTATTTATAATAACTGAACAATTACTGAATTTTTTGTTTATTTTGTATCTATCAGAACGGAGAATAGATCAAACAAAGGTGTCGACACCCAATAATAATTGTATGCTCTGACGTTGCTGCTCCTTATCCATACTCTTATAAGCTGCAATAGCTGACTTTTCATTTAAGCTATTGCTAGAAAGTGTGGCGGAGTGTTGTTTAAAAGATGCTGCTTTTTCAAATATTTGGGTGTCACCGCTGCGAATAATAGATGCTTGAGTAGTGACTAGATTGTCATCTTTGATTTTTTCTGATTTAAGCTCACGGAGCTTGTCCCGAGACGAACGGGGAATATCAGATGCTTTTAATGAAGATAGTGACTCTATACTCAACAACTTTTCCTAATCATTAGAAACAATAATTTACAAACCCAAAAATCCAAAATATACAAGAATTGTTCCAGATTGTTCTATT
Source organism: uncultured Paraglaciecola sp. (assembly GCF_943787955.1). NCBI lineage: Bacteria > Pseudomonadati > Pseudomonadota > Gammaproteobacteria > Alteromonadales > Alteromonadaceae > Paraglaciecola > uncultured Paraglaciecola sp. The sequence continues at coordinate 134,351 of NZ_CALSOK010000013.1, read as the reverse complement.
AATTATCTACTCTCGTCCTGGCAATTTTTTCCAGGTTACTTTGTCACGCAAATAAACCGGTTGGATGTCTTCTACTTCAACAGCATGTCCATCGGCAATTAAAGCCTTAGCTAAGGGCAACATATACACAGCATTAGGATACAAAACACCGGAAATCACATCAACGTTGGCTGCCGCATTTAATTCTGGGTATGCCTGCCATCCAGTTCCAACGCCAGCCATTTCAACGTTACTATTGAGTAATACTAATGCATCCTCTGGCGGTATCACTTGCTCTTCCCCAATCAATGCCATGACTTTTTGTTTAAGTTTATACTGGCCAAAATATACTTCTGACATACGCGCATCTATTACTGCAGTCACCTGTTCACTCTTATTTTGCACATAAGCTTGCTGTGCCATTGCGGCTAATGTAGATATGCTAAGCACTTTATGACCGGTACCTAGTGCTAATCCCTGTATCACACCAGTCGCAATACGCACCCCAGTAAAGCTCCCAGGGCCGCGTCCAAAGGCTAAGTAGTCTAAGTCTTGCAGTGTCACATTCGCCTCTTTTAAGACATCATCAATCATCGGCAATATACGTTGACTGTGTTGCTGTGGACAGACTTCGAAACGATTGAAAACGTGTTTGTTGACCTCAAGGGCAACTGAACAGGCCTCGGTAGCAGTATCGATAATTAAAATATTCATGATTGAGTTTCCACTTCATCTTTGTCTCTGTGAATGTATTGTAAAAAGTCCACTGCTTTTTGTAAGTCTCGGGTGCGGCGCATGTCTGGCAAACTCCCCATAAAGATTTTGCCATAGTCTTTGGTAACCAAACGATTATCACAAATGACCAACACACCTTTATCGGTTTCATCACGGATCAAGCGCCCTGCCCCCTGTTTTAAAGCAATAGCAGCTTGAGGAATTTGTAATTGTACAAAAGGGTTGCCGCCACTTTTTCGGCAATCTTCGATCCTTGCCTGCAATAACGGATCATCTGGTGAAGCAAATGGTAATTTATCAATTAACACACAAGTCAAATCATCACCTCGTACATCCACCCCCTCCCAAAATGCCCCTGTGCCCAACAACACCGCATCTTTGTTTTCTATATAACTTTCCAATAATGCGCGCTTGGTAGTTGAGCCCTGAACCAAAATAGGATTGTCGATTTCATCTACTAGCTGGCTGGCAATGGCATTTAATGTGGCATGACTAGTAAACAACAAAAAGCAACGGCCACGACTGGCTTTAACTAATTTGATAGAAATATCTAACAAGGTGGCGCGCATTTCACGGGCGTTAGGCTCTGGCAAAAAACGTGGAACACACAGCATAGCTTGATTAGGATAATCAAATGGGCTGTCTAAGGACAAAGTCGTCGCATTGTTTAAACCCATTTGTCGTTGAAAATGTGTGAAACCGCCATCTACCATCAAGGTGGCAGACGTAAAGACCCAACTGCGTTTTGGCTCTGCAATAAAATCGGCAAATTTCTGCGAAATACTTAAAGGGGTTAAATGCAACACAATATGGCGAAGAGTGGTTTCGTACCATAGGCTCACACCTAATTGTGTGGTATCCGTTAAACGCGCTAATTTACCTCTAGCTTCTGACACTCGTTCAAAAATATTATCTAAGTCTTTGTCTCGGCCAACATGTAATTTTAATACCTCATACAATACGTTCAGACTATCAGTTAATTTACTGATCTGAGTTTGTACGTCGTTCCTAGTTAACATTTGACGCCAGTTACCCTTGGCGGGATTTTCAGGGAATAAAATACGTAAATCTGCCGCGATCATTTTGCACTTTTCAGCAGCACTTTGTAATTGTTTAGCGTCTTTAAGTACAGTGCGATACACCACTTCAACATCGCGGCTAATATCCTGCATTTGCCTACTCGAAAACGTCTCGCCAAAATACTCACTGGCAATATCAGGTATTTGATGAGCTTCATCAAATACCACGAGATCCGCTTCAGGGATGAGCTCACCAAATCCGGTATCCTTTAAAGCCATATCAGCAAAAAACAAATGATGATTAACCACAACTACATCTGCATCCAAGGCTTTACGACGCGCTTTAATCATATAGCAGTCTTCATAATCTGGGCAATCTTTACCCAAACAGTTATCCGCTGTAGAGGTAACAAATGGTAACACTTTAGCGTCTTCTGCTAGCGTTCTCATATCGCCCATATCGCCGGTTTTAGTACTCGAAGCCCATTCTCTAACTTGTGTGAGTTCGGTGAGTGTTTGTCTATCAACTAGCGTACTATTTCCACCATGTTGTCTTAATCTGTGTAAACACAAATAATTGGCTCGGCCTTTTAACAGAGCAGTTTTACTGTTGGAACCTAACGCCTCCTTTATCAGAGGTAAGTCACGATGAAACAGTTGCTCTTGCAGGTTTTTGGTCCCAGTGGAGATAATAGTTTTTCTTTCAGACAATAGTGCAGGTGCTAAGTAAGCAAAGGTTTTACCGGTTCCCGTACCCGCTTCAACAATAAGAGGAGCTTTATTTTTGATGGTATTTTCAACGGCAACTGCCATATCAGTTTGTGCTTGGCGCGGAACAAATCCGTCGATAGCCTCAGATAACTTACCATCAACAGCAAACAAAGATGATGTTTTGGACATAGCGCCTTAGTAAATAATGAAAGTGAAAAAACGTAAGTGGAGATTATGCCAAAAAGCATGACAACTAACGAGTGAAAGTTGTTCCTTATAAATTACAACTTTCCTTGCCTAATTTTATTTTCATGGTATTTTTTGCCACAAAATATAAAAGAGTGCGCTCCATGCCTAAAGCCAGTGAAATTAAAAAAAATGCCGCCGTTGAACTTAATGGCAAAACTTATATTGTGAAAGATATCAATAAGATGACACCAAGCGGCCGCGCAGGTGCCAGTTTATATAGAATGCGTTTGTATGAAGTAGGCACAGGCGCCAAGGCAGACGAAAGCTTTAAAGCAGATGAAATGCTCAATTTAGTAGATTTTCATCGAAATAAAGTGAGTTTTTCTTATGTGGATGGTGACGAATATGTGTTTATGGATGACGAAGACTATTCATCCTATTCTTTGAACTCTGAAACCATCAGCGAAGAACTACCTTTCATCACCGAAAATACTAAAGGCCTGCAAATTTTATTGGTTGAAGAAAAACCTGTGGGCATTGAACTTCCTGCTTCTGTTGATTTGATTATAACTGAAACCGATCCTTCTATAAAAGGTGCATCGGCTAGTGCTCGTTCTAAACCCGCAACATTAGCAACAGGCTTAGTAATTCAAGTACCTGAATATATTGCCAGCGGTGAAAAGATAAAAGTGAATACAGCTGAAAGTAAGTTTATGGGTCGCGCAGATTCTTAGGCTCAAAGTCAAAAACCAGCCACCGCACAGCATAACGGATAAAGTGCACCCAAAACTTTGTCACACAGAGGGATAATCAGATTAAAAAGTTAATAATATAAACAAAAACACTTTTTGCTTATCTCTTTACCCTCTGTGGTTAGTTTTCATGGTCTGTTTTCTTATGCAAACTAATCACCACTGACTTGTAAGCAGGTGTGTTACTTTTATCAGCAACGCTGCTAAGGGGGATCAAATCATTGGTTTCAGGGTAATAAGCGGCTGCACATCCTCGTGGGATATCATATTGAACTAGAGTAAAATTTTCTGCAGTTCTAGTTTGTCGCTTTTCGTTTGGCCAATGACTGTGAATATCAACTTGTTGCCCTTTGTTTAAACCTAAATCTCTTAGGTCCTCTCTATTTACAAAAATCACCCGGCGACCGCCATGAATACCTCGATACCTATCATTATTAGTGTACACAGTGGTATTAAACTGGTCGTGACTACGGATAGTCATCATTAATAAACAGCCTTGTGGCACATGAATGGATGTTATTTTATGCACGACAAAATTGGCTTTACCGTTGTTAGTCACAAACTGACGTTGATCTCTTACCATATTGGGCAATTCAAATTCGCCGAGCTCTTCGATTCGTTGATTAAAAGCTTCAAAGCCAGGTATTACTTGAGCAATACCATCGCGGATTAACTTATAGTCGTTTTTCATTTGTTGCCAGTTAATATTGCTACCCGGCAAAGTCAACGTGGCTAAATCAGCTACAATGGCAACCTCGCTCTTGAGTAGGTTCGAAGCAGGCGGTATTTTACCATGGGAGGTTTGCACCACGCCCATAGAATTCTCTACAGTAACAGTTTGAATTCCTGATAATTGTTCATCAATTTCAGTACGACCAAGTGCTGGTAATATTAGCGCGTTTTTAGCAGTGTGAAGGTGAGATTGATTTAATTTGGTCGAAACTTGTACCGTTAATTCACAGTTGGCTAAAGCGCGTTTCGTGGCTGTATGATCTGGTGTAGCACGATAAAAGTTACCCCCTAAAGCAAACAGTACTTTAACCTGTCCTTGCAACATAGCTTGAATAGTTTCTATGGTGTCGTAGCCATGTTCTCTGGGTACATCAAAATCATACGTTTGTTGTAAGGCATTAAGAAAAGTCGCTGACGGTTTCTCCCAAATTCCCATAGTACGATCACCCTGCACATTACTATGACCACGCACTGGACAGACACCTGCACCGGGTTTACCCAAATTACCTTGTAACATCAAAAAGTTGGTTATCAGCTGAACATTAGCTACTGCATTTTTATGTTGGGTCATACCCATAGCCCAACAACAGATGGTCTTTTTTGAGCCACAAGCAATATCTGCAGCTTGATTAATTTGGCTCTGAGTTAATCCACTATGCTTTTCAATATCAGCCCAAGAGGTGTCTAAGATATCCTGTTTAAAAGCAGTAAAACCATGGCAATATTCTGCAATAAACTGATGATCTAACACTTTCTTCCCAGCATCATCTCTTGTTATTAAAGCTTTACATAATCCTTTTAGAAAAGGCACATCACCATTTATTTTTACCGGTAAGTACAAATCTCTTAATGCCGTTCCAGCACCAATCACCCCTTCTACTTCTTGAGGGTTTTTAAAACGCTGTAAACCCGCTTCATCCAACGGATTAATAGCGACAATTTTGGCACCTTGGCGTTTAGCTGCTTGTAATGAAGTCAGCATACGTGGATGGTTTGAACCAGGGTTTTGCCCAAAAATAAAAATGGCTTCGCTATTTTCTAGGTCGTGTAAGGACACAGTACCTTTGCCCACACCAATGGTTTCTGTTAATCCAACACCACTGGATTCATGACACATATTTGAACAATCAGGTAGATTATTAGTTCCAAACTGGCGCACAAATAACTGGTATAAAAATGCAGCTTCATTACTTGTGCGCCCTGAAGTATAAAAAGCAGCTTGATTGGGCGAGTCGAGTTTAGTTAAGCTTTGTGAAATTAGATGAAATGCCTCTGACCAACTTATTGGTTGATAGTGGCTTGCCCCTTCGGCTAAAAATAAAGGTTCAACTAAACGACCTTGATCATTTAACCAACGATCAGACTTCTTTTTTAAGTTCTCAATACTGTGATTGGCAAAGAAATTAGCCGTTGCCCGCTTTAAGGTTGCCTCGTCAGCGACAGCTTTGGCACCATTTTCACAAAACTCAAAGGTTGAACGTTTTAACAAGGGATCAGGCCAAGCACAACCGGGGCAGTCAAAGCCTTCAATTTGATTTAGTTGAGTCAGTAATTTAGTGCCTCTGATAGGTCCGGCTTTAGCACTAACATTTTTATATGCTGACATAACAGCTGTTACACCTGCCGCCCAGTCTTTTTGATTGGTCACCTGCAAGTTTTTTACATCAATAGTATTTTTTGACATCTAAAATAACCCAAACTCATAAAAAGCAATATTGCCTTGCGACTAATATGATTAAGTCAATATTTACTGATCTTGCGGAGAAAAAAATTAATGCCCCAATACTTTTGCGGGATTAATTCTGGCGGCTTTTATTGCAGGATAAAGCGTGGCTAGAACACTTAATAATATGGCGATTGCAGCGGTAAGATACACTTCATTCCAGTTTAACTGTGAAGGTAAAAAATTGATAAAATAAACATCACCAGATAAAAATTGCACGCCTAATAAATCTTCGATAAAACGTGCAATAGCCGCCAAATTAACCGCCGTCAAAACGCCTAAGATTACACCTACTATTGTGCCAATCAAGCCATTGAATGTACCTTGCAACATGAACACTGAGATAACGAGGCTATTTTTTGCGCCCATACTTTTAAGCATGGCAATTTCACTTTGTTTTTCGTTTACCGCCATCACCAGAGTCGACACTATGTTGAAACATGCAACAGCAATAACCAAACTTAATGCGATATAAACCACTGCCCGTACCAGCTGAATGTCTTGATAGAGATTACCATCGTTAATAGTCCAATCAGACATATATACTTCAGATGTTAGTTCATAGCCAATTTCACGGGTTAATTCCTGAGCGACAAAAGCATCGCGATACCTTAAACGAATGCCCTGTGCACCATGCTTAATATTTTGTGCCTGTGCAGCTAAGGACATGTGCATATAGCCAATATGATTACTGAGTTCGCCGCCCATATCTAAACTCGCTATAATATTAAGTCGTAACGTTTTTGGCGCACTTAAAGTCCAATCTTCCGTTAACTGAGGCAATAAAATCTGCACTTTATCACCGACCACCAAACCTAACTTTTGCATAATGCCTATGCCAAGCATAGTGGCACTTTCATCTGTTTTGAATTGCTGCCACTGCTCTGTTGTCACTAAACTTGGTATGACCCCATCCGCGGCGTAAAGAGGATCTAAAGCCGTCATTTCCACAGCCTTCATGTGATTGCCTTTTTGCAACATACCTGTAGCTTTAACGTAGGGTTCAACAAAGACCACTTCAGGGTGAAGTTTTAAAGCATCTACTTGCAAAGGCCAGTTTTTAATACCATTTGCATAAACTGATTTAAACTCTGCATGGGGAATAACAGACAATAATCGGTCTTTTAATTCTTTTTCAAAACCGTTCATTACCGACAACAATAAAATAAGCACAAAACACCCCAAGCCAATACCAAAGGTTGAAGAAGCGGAAATAAAGGAAATAAAACCGTTTTGACGTTTATTTGTACGAAAACGCCAAGCCAGCAACCAAACTAGACGCACTAAATTTGACTCGCCACAGATTGGGCAGGTGCATCAGTCAAACAGCCATCGACTAAGTATAAAGAGCGATCTAATCTGTTTGCTAATTGAGTATCGTGAGTTACCACTACAAAACTGGTTTGCATTTGCTCGCGTAAGTCACTGAGTAACTGATATATACTTTCACCAGTTTTTTGATCTAAATTCCCTGTCGGTTCGTCAGCAAGTATCAACTTAGGTTGGGTTACCAAGGCTCTGGCAATTGCCACACGTTGACGCTCGCCACCAGATAATTCAGCAGGTTTATGCGTGTACCTATGCGACAATCCAACCTTGTCTAACATGGCCATCGCCAGTTCATGTGCTTTTTTTATGGGTTCTTTGGCTATTAATAAAGGCATAGCAACGTTTTCTAACGCATTAAACTCGGGTAATAAATGATGGAATTGATAAACAAATCCAAGGGATTGATTTCGAAATTGAGCTTGTTGGTTGCTACTAAACGAAAAGATATCTTGTTGTTCAAACGTTACTTGGCCTGATGTCGGTTTATCCAAAGCGCCTAGCAAGTGCAGTAGTGTACTTTTACCAGAGCCTGAACTTCCTACAATGGCAACTTGCTCGGCTTTATTAATAAAGAAGTTGATGTTTTTAAGCACCTTAACGTTATTTTCACCATCGTTGTATTCTTTACTTAGATTGGTACATCTGAGTAACTCACTCATAATCAGCACATTTCCCTAGTTTGAATTTGAACTGTTTGTTTTCTGGTACATGCGCAGACGTTTCTTTTCCCGTCTTTTAGCCAATATTCTTGCTAATTTTCGCATACTTACCACTTGGTCACTTTCATCAATGATATCAATACCAAACAAGCTCTCAACTAAATCCTCAACCGTTAATACTCCTTCTAAACCCCCGTATTCATCTACGATAAGTAACATGTTTCCTCGTTGTGAGTGCAAAGGCGCAAATGCATTGGCTAATGACATACTGCTTAATATAGTGACCATGTTCTTTTGGAAAGTTTTGAGCTCTCGATCTTTATTGTCACGGGTATACGCTAATAATAAATCTGACTTTAACACATAGCCGGTAATTTTCTCTGGCTCACCATCTTCATAGATAGGTATCCGTGAAAATGACACATCTGCGTGGTGATCTAAAAACTGTTTAACGGACATGGTATCAGGTAACGAAAAAACGACGGTTCTATGAGTCATTGCTTGGCGAACTTTAACTTGCTTTAAACTAAGTAAGTTCTGCATCACTGTCGCCTCGCTTGCAGCAATTTGACCTTCTTCAAAAGACAATGCGGTCATGGCGTACAATTCATCTCTATTCAAACCACTAAGAGGCGACTCGTCCTGAAGTTTAGATGTCATTTTCTGGGCCATTTGAACAAATGGCCACAAAACAATGATTAAATACTTTAAAAAATAAGCCGTAGCTGGTGCAAGTTTGCGCCAATAGGTTGCTCCAAGAGTCTTCGGTATGATTTCTGAGAATACCAATATCAATAAAGTCAATACAGCCGAGGCAATCCCAAGGTAAGCATCACCGAACACTACCGCCGCCTGAGCACCAGCACCAGCAGCTCCCATAGTATGAGCAATGGTATTTAAGCTCAAAATAGCAGCAAGTGGCCGGTTGATATCGCTGACTTGATTTTTTAACAGCTTCCCAGACGGATGACCACTTTTTTCTAGTACAGAAATATAAGCAGAGGAAATACTTAGGATAACCGCTTCTGCAATAGAGCAAACAAATGAAAAGCCTAACGCGATAACGATATATAACAACAACAAAAACATAGAAATTAAATCTCAGAGTATGGCGTCAATAGCATCATATAGGTTTGGAAAAGAGGCATAATACAAGCTTATCAAACCATGAGCAGATAGCGTAGTATTAATGGAAACAATTAGGGGTTTTAAACAAGAACAGGATAATAAACAATTTATTGGCGGAGTGGACGAGACTCGAACTCGCGACCCCCGGCGTGACAGGCCGGTATTCTAACCAACTGAACTACCACTCCGCATATAAACTGTATTTTTGTTTTGATGTTGGCGGAGTGGACGAGACTCGAACTCGCGACCCCCGGCGTGACAGGCCGGTATTCTAACCAACTGAACTACCACTCCAGCCGTAATCAAAACGTTACTCTATATATCTACACTTAAACTTTACGGTTAAAAGCGTTTATTTTAAGTAATTAGACAACATTAAAATTGGCGGAGTGGACGAGACTCGAACTCGCGACCCCCGGCGTGACAGGCCGGTATTCTAACCAACTGAACTACCACTCCACAATATTTAATGTTATCAAGCGGTTAGATAAGAAATAAAGGATATCCCTTCTCAACCGCGGCGCAGATAATACGGGTTCACCCCATACTAGTCAATAGCTTTTTAGCACGAAATTCAGTTAAAATCATTGATTGCTGTAGTATTGAACAAATTGTCGATTATACCTGCATACATTCATTCTTTAGGGAGGGATATATGCATTAAATTAGAGCGGGACTCAGTTTTTTTCTGATGTTGATTCTTTGGGTTTGGCTTTACGTTTGAAGATTTTTGCAAAGAGCCCAACTATTTTTCCAACACCATTTCCATCGACACGCTTATTGACATCAGCAATTATCTTAAATTTTTTGATAAAATTAAAATCTGGCTTTTTTTCTAAGGTTAACCAATAAATTACCCCCCCACCGACTACCAAAATGAACAGATTAATACTCACAATCAACGCGACAAGACTAGAGGTTGACATTTTCTCATCTGTTAACGTTGTTTCTTGTTTAGGCATGACACTTTTTTCATTAGTACTATCTGTTATGGCGGTATCCAGAACACCTTTTTCAACAGCAACCACAGCCAGCTCTGGTTCTTCTGATAGAAAGCTATATTCAGGCACATCTAAAATAAATTCTCTGCCTTCATAAGTATTTCCATAAGCAGTTAACTTGATGCGATATAGGCCATAATCATAATTGGCAAATAAATATTCACGCACTTCAGATGACATATCTGTAATAGAAAAGCTCTGAGTATCGCCATTTGGAAAGCGAATTTTCCCATCAATCAGTAATGTAGACATATCCACAAATTCACGCTGAGCATCCACTTTAAGTTTATGGTAGCCATCGCCGCCGCCATCAATCTCAACGTTCACTTTAATTGGATTGGTCATTAACTTAATAGAGGGGTGGATCTTTTCACGGCTATACATAGGTGTAGATACAGTAAATGTGGGGATCCATTCTCCATCTGCAATGGCAAGATTAAACTGCCCAGTAAATACCCCATCTAAAGGTATTTCATCCATGCCTTTACCGTTGTCTTCAAAAAATGCGATGCGTTCTTTATTGGCACCAAAATTATTAAAATTGGGATTATTTGTACTCGACAATGAAATAGTCAGTTCAACCACATCTCTAAATGCAGTGTAATCAATTGGCATACCATTGTTGGTTAAGTAGGCTGTTTGTTTAAGGATTTCACCAGAAAAAATTATATTGGGTAAAGGATTAGTATGTAATGCTAGATCACTGATCACCATAACTCGACTTTCAGGCGAAATCTGACCAACAGCTTGCCATGGGCCTGGCACGGGATTTTTTATGCTTATCATGTCGTAAGTAGAGCTATCAAACCAAAAAATACTGCTATCATCAGCGTTAGACTTAAAAATTTTGGAGCCATCTGGCTGCACTAGAACGATAGGTGCGGAACCGAAGTCACGAAAAAATATCATGGTAATTTCTTCAACTTCGAAATCGACTCTAAAACGGTTTTGCAATAACTCAATACTATTTTGGTAATCAGAACCTAATTGGGTAATAGGCGAATCAAGACCTTGAAGAATTTCTTGGTTAATTGAAGATGGTGCAATATCCTGCTGTTCCTGGGCAGTAGCTTGAACAGACAAGCTCACGTAAGCAAAAAACCACAAAATTAGAGCAGATACGGCCCATTTTAACATATTTACTCAACCCACTGCTTTGTCAATATTTGTCTCTATTCACGCCAAATGCAGGCGCCACCTTTTTCAGCCACTAAGTCTAATCTAGTTTCATGCTGTTTTAACTCATCGGCCGTTGCCATAACAACCTTTAACGGTTTTCTTTGTGTAGACAACCGACGAATAGTTTCTGTTTGAACGCCACCTTCGCCACTAGCCTTACCGCTTAAATTTAGGTCAGTTTGACCACCTGTCATCATTAGATACACGTCAGCCAAAATTTCTGCATCTAATAACGCGCCATGTTTCTCTCGATGTGAGTTATCTATACCATAGCGTCTACACAGTGCATCAAGATTATTTTTTTGCCCAGGATGAATCTTTCTTGCCAAATCTAACGTGTCAAGCACAGTACACATTTCAGCAGACGCTTTGACTGCCAAACCTGACAGCCTATTAAACTCATGATCCATAAAGCCAATGTCAAATGGTGCATTGTGGATCACCAGTTGAGCACCGCGAATAAAATCTATAAATTCTTTGGCTATGGTTTTAAATATGGGCTTGTCTGCCAAATATTCATTGGTGATCCCGTGCACCCCTATCGCTTCTTGTTCAACCAACCGCTGAGGATTAACGTAAACGTGAAAGGTGTTACCCGTGAGACGACGGTTAATCATTTCCACACACCCAATTTCAATGATGCGGTGTCCTTGTTTAGGATCTAGTCCAGTGGTTTCGGTGTCTAATACAATTTGGCGCATTTTAGGCTCTTTATAATTTATAAAATATTGTGGCATTAACAATCTTGGCATTATACTGCGCTAAATTTAAAATTCATGATTTTTATCTGTGTATACACTCAGAGTTAAGTAAATATGAAACAAGTAGAAATTTTTACCGATGGCTCCTGCCTAGGCAACCCCGGTCCTGGTGGTTATGGTGCAGTGATGATTTTTGAACAACATCGCAAAGAACTCAGTCAAGGGTTTAAACATACCACCAATAACAGAATGGAGTTGCTGGCGACTATCGAGGCACTCGCTATTTTAAATGAGACGTGCTCTGTTAACCTAACGACAGACAGTCAGTATGTTAAAAATGGGATTAATCAGTGGATTAAAAATTGGCGTAAAAATGGCTGGCGTACCTCAGATAAAAAACCAGTCAAAAATGTCGATTTATGGAAACGTTTAGACCAACAAGTTGGTAAACATAAAGTGCGTTGGTTCTGGGTTAAGGGTCACTCTGGTCATCCTGAAAATGAAGCTTGTGACCAACTTGCTCGTCAAGCAGCAGAAGGTAAAAACATGCCCGATGATAGTGGCTTTTCTGGCTAACCCTCTAGCGATCCCAACTCGGGTTAATAATGTGATAGGTAACTTAAAACTACTTGTCACTCCACATCGCATATTCGTTGTGGTTTCCATCGCAAAAGTGAAACCTATGTCCACCTGGAAATTCAAAGGTAGGCGTTTTGATTGTGCCTCCAGCTGATACTATTAGATCTTGGCTTTTCACTAAGTCATTACTGTATAAGACAACTAATACACTGCCCTTATCCGCAGACACGTTATGTTCTGAAACGTATAAACCACCATCTATTCCAGCTCCAATAATAGCTGCATAATCGTCCCCGTAATCTACAAATTCCCAACCAAAGACGTGATTAAAAAAAGCTTTACTTGAAGCTAAAGCTTTAACTGGGATTTCAATATAATTAATTTTATGGTGTTGGCTCATAGTATTCTCCTCTTGTTTATCGCATTATGTTAACAAGATGTTAGTGCAATAATGCACTAAAATTATCTATATTTGAGGATAAAGAATGCGAATAATTGAAAATTTTTGTTTGTTATTAGGTCGTCTGTTGATGGGCACTTATTTTATTCTGCCTGGCCTGCGTAAAATATCCAATTATCAAGGAACAACAGATTATATGCTTGCTCATAGTGTGCCTGCAGCTGAATTATTATTGCCTGTTACTATTGTTATTCAAATTCTTTTAGGTTTAGCCATTATTATTGGCTTTAAAGGCAAACTATCAGCCTTTATTTTAGCGGGATTAACTCTAGTGATAAGTATTTACATGCACGATTTCTGGACTATGGCTGAAGGATTAGCACGTACTCACGAAACGCAAAATTTCTTTAAAAACATGGGAATAATGGCTGGACTGCTAATGGTTTCCAGCATAGGTACAGGTTGGCTCAGTCTGGATAATCGAATAACCCATAAGCCCTAAGGTGTTTATTCTTATAAATCTAATTTCTTGTTAAATCAGGTATCAAAAAGGGTCAACATTGTTGAAATGTTGGCCCTTTTATATACACCACTCAAAATGGTTAAAATTTGGCGCCTAGCCATACCCAAAGTTTATCTGCATCGACTTTAATATCACCTGCAGAATAAGCGGCATATTTAATGCCTGCAGAGTAATGTTTGCCGAATTTTTTCACATAAGACAAGTTGAGTTCACTGCCTAAATCACTGACAGTATCACTGCCTAAATCACTGACAGTAACACTGGCATCATCAGCTTCAAAGTTGTGATAGATCACTTTCCACCCTCCCCCCAATGCCTTACCTGCAAATGTGATATTAGTATCAACTAAACCTTGTGAAGGTGTGCCTAAAAACTGATCAGACCAACCGTTAAACTTGTGGAGTGTGGCTAGAGGTGTAGAAAACCCAAAAGCACCATCATCAGAACCCAGCACTTCATAACCCACTTTAGCGGTGATACCGCTAAACACAGCTCCGGCTTCAAAATTTATATAATCAACATCATAATCAGCCGCCGCAGTCTCACTGCTCTGGCTAGCATACTCTGCGCGATACAATATTTTTGTATCTCCCGCTTTAGTGCTTCCTGCAAAGCTAACACCAAAGGTATTTAAAGCATTCGCAGTACTATTATCAACTTCAAGCAAATAGCCATAACCGGTCAATGTTCCCACTGATGTTTTATATGACGCGTTGATTAAATGGTCTTTCGCATTCAAATCAGCGTCTTGTGCAAAGATACGGTTTCGTTGAGTAATATAAGCATATTGCAAGGTTAGGTCTTTTACAGGAGCATATTTAGCAGACAAAGCATCAAAGGTTTGCCTATCTTGACGCCAGCCAACATGGCCAACAAACCTATGCCCATCCATAGTGATAACTTGACGACCTAACTTTGTGCTAAAAGTACCGTTTTTATACTGAATATAACCTTGATCCAATTCGGTGTGTTCAGGATCAGCGATGACCGAATATTGACCCAGGTTATAGCCACTTGGTCCAACTGTGTAATCACCTTGGCCTAAAACAATCCGGGTATCTTCCATTTCTATTTTAGCTGAAAACCCTTTATAGCTTCCTGTGTCATAGGCTAACAAGGTGCGCAATGTTAGTGCACTGGCATCATCCAAGGCGTTATCTTGTTCAACATCTTCATAACGCAAATTAAAATCAACACTTGCTTTGCCTGATGACAGAGCTTCAGACAAGCCTTCAGCGAAGGCCATCTGGCTAGTCGCACTACCAATAATTAAGGTTGCTAAAGCAATGTTGATAGCTTGCTTATTCATTTTATTATTGTTTATTTTCATGGTTCTCTCTCTAATTTTAAGCATAACTGTTTCTTGTCACAGAACGAGTTCTGTAAGTAGCTATTAAATTTATTAAATAAAAAGTTAGGACTAAGTGGTTATTCTTTTGTGACTAGGCCACATTACTTTGAGTCGCCTCTACCTTATTTTTGGATCGATTTTTACGGTGTTCATCAACGGATTCCACCTTGCGCTGTTTTTCGTATAAAAACTTTAGTACCTCGTGACGATAGTGATTGTATTGCTGGTTATCCGCTAATTCGATGCGGTTCCTGGGCCTGTCTAATTCGATAGGTAAAATCTCACCAATAGATGCCGCAGGGCCATTAGTCATCATTACAATTCGGTCTGAAAGTAACACAGCTTCATCCACATCATGGGTAATCATAATAACGGTATTACCTAACTGCGCATGAATTTCCATAACTGAGTCTTGAAGGTGGGCACGAGTTAAGGCATCAAGCGCTCCAAAAGGCTCATCCATCAATAATACTTTAGGCTCCATTGCTAATGCTCGTGCAATACCAACACGCTGTTTCATACCACCTGATATTTCAGCGGGTAACTTGTCAGCAGCATGACTCATATGAACCAGTTCTAGGTTATGTTCAACCCACTCTTTCATTTCCTTTTTTGAGCGACCATTTGGGGTTTGTTTAACCGCCAGTTCAACATTTTTATAAGCACTTAACCAAGGTAATAACGAGTGATTCTGAAATACCACGGCTCGCTCTGGGCCTGGTTCGTTTACTTCTTGATTATCCAAGATAACACCACCTTTAGTGGCTTCATATAAACCCGCGACAATGTTCAAAACTGTAGACTTACCGCAACCAGAGTGACCAATTAATGAAATAAACTCCCCTTTATCGATCCGTAGGTTAACGTCTTGCAAAGCGTTAAATGGCCCCTTAGCTGTTGGGAATTCCATCCCTACTTGTGTCAGCTCTAAATGATGCTTGTTACTCATTACTTTATCCTCAAATATACTTTTTGATACTAGCTGTCTAAACGAGTGACTTAACGCAATACCGCGCTCTTATCCCAACTAAACTTTCTCTGTAGCGCTAACATTAATCTGTCTAAGGCAAATCCAATCACACCAATAGTTAATACTGCCACCATGATACGGGCTAATGATTCGGAACTGCCATTTTGAAATTCATCCCAAACAAACTTACCTAGACCCGGGTTCTGGGCAAGCATTTCTGCAGCAATTAGTACCATCCAACCAATCCCTAGGGATAAACGTAAGCCAGTAAATATGGCTGGAATAGAAGAAGGCAAGACTATTTTAGTCACATGAGACAAGCCGTTAAGACGCAGTACTTTACTTACGTTAAGTAAGTCTTTATCAATACTTGATACACCAACAGCAGTATTAATTAAAGTCGGCCACAAACAGCACAATGAAACCGTCACGGCTGATGTAATAAAGGATTTAGAAAACATGGGATCAGAGCTGACATACACCGCACTTACCACCATAGTGACCAAAGGCAACCACGCTAAAGGTGAAACTGGTTTGAATAGTTGGATCAGAGGATTAATAGCCGTATAAGCATTTTTACTTAAACCACATAAAATCCCAAGAGGAATGGCTAACAGTGAGGCCACAATAAACCCCACCATCACAGTATATAAACTGGTCCAGATTTGCTCAAAAAAAGTCGGCGCACCAGTAAAAGCTCTAATTTTAGGCTCATAGCTTGGGTCTTTTGCAACACGTGCGGCATTACGGTCATCTTGACGAGCATAAAACTTGTCGGCCTTGTCCATCTGCGTATTGTGCTCAGCCACTAATACTTTCGTCTGCTGCCATACAGAGCCTGGTCCAGGGAACTGACCCAAAGACGTATCAATATTTTTTGCCATTAAGCTCCATAACCCGAGGAATATTACAATTCCAACAATAGGCAGTGCTGTGGCAGTTAAGAATTGATTAAGGGTTGGCCAGTTCATGTCTCTCACGTGATTAAAAATAATAGGAACCGTTTGTTGTTTACTCATCTGGAACACTCCACGCTAGATGGGGCATCCTGCCCCAGTCTGCTTACATAGCTAGTTAGATTTTAGTGTCATTTTTAAGACCGATAGCAAATTTTTCTAAATAAGCATTAGGTTGACTACCGTCATACACAATTTTGTCAATAAATTCTGTCTGAGGAGGTTTAAAACCTGTTTCTGTTGCAAACTCAGGGAAGTCAACCGCATTGGCTTTACCTTCTGTAATCAAAGCTTTAGCGGCTTGAGCATAAATATCAGGACGGTAAACTTGTTTGGCTATATCTTTGTACCAAGAATCAGGTTTAGGCTCAGAAATTTGTCCCCAGCGGCGCATTTGCGTCAAATACCAGATAGCATCGCTGTAGAAGGGATAAGTTGCGTTATAACGGAAGAACACATTGAAGTCCGGCACATCGCGTTTATCGCCTTTTTCGTACTCAAAGGTACCTGTCATGCTGTTTGCGATAACCTCGTAATCCGCTCCAACATATTGACTCTTAGATAGAATTTTCACTGCTTCTGGACGGTTAGCATTGTTATTTTCGTCTAACCACATGGCAGCTCTGATCATCGCCTTAACCACTCGAATATGCGTATTCGGATTTTTTTCAGCCCATCCTTTGCTGACTCCAAATACTTTCTCAGGGTTATTTTTCCAAATTTCATAATCGGTCACAACTGGCACACCAATACCTTTAAACACCGCTTGTTGGTTCCAGGGCTCGCCTACGCAGTAGCCATGGATAGTACCGGCTTCCATAGTAGAAGGCATTTGTGGTGGAGGCGTAACAGATAACAAAGCATCAGCATCAATTTGGCCACTAGTGTCGCCTTTATGGGGTGCATAAAATCCAGGGTGAATACCCCCTGCCGCTAACCAATAACGTAATTCATAGTTATGGGTAGAAACGGGAAACACCATACCCATTTTGAAAGGTTTACCCTTGCTTTTGAAATCGTCTACTACAGGCTTAAGGGAATCCGCCGAGATTGGATGAACTGGCTTTCCGCCTTCATGGGGAACATGCTTTTTCATCTCTTTCCAAATATCATTGGAAACTGTGATGGCATTACCGTTTAAGTCCATGCTAAACGCAGTAATAATATCTGCTTTAGTGCCATAACCGATAGTTGCACCTAAAGGTTGACCAGCCAACATGTGAGCGCCATCAAGCTGTCCATCAATCACTCGGTCAAGTAATACTTTCCAGTTTGCTTGTGCTTCAAGGGTGACGTAAAGGCCTTCATCTTCGAAATAACCTTTCTCATAGGCGATCGCTAGCGGTGCCATATCAGTTAATTTAATAAATCCAAATTTTAATTCTTCCTTCTCTGGCCATCCCAAATCTTTTGCACCAACACCGGTTACAATCACTGAACCGCTTAAAATTGTTGATATCAAGCCGAGCCTGAGAGATGTAACAGCTAGTTTTAACGAACTTAATAACGTCAGGTTATTCATTTCTTACTCCTATTTTTATTAGCCAAAAAAAAACCCACAAAGACTCCAGGACACGGAAAATCTTTGCGGGCTGCATTGCCTATTTGTAACAACACTACGTCGTATAATTACAATTTTTTGTTTAAAGCATTATGACACTTATTGTCTTCTAATTATTGAGGACAATTATCATTGTTATAAGTAGTAGGTCACTCATTCACTGTTTAGCAGTAACAATGCCAACTATTATTTTTGTTTAATTTCAATAACTTAATGAATACACATCAATTTTATCACACAGCATTGTTGTCATAGGAGTGCATACCTTGCACTATCAAAGTGCCATTGTATTTATGTGGTGTCTGATTTAGACGGGAAATATAAACAATTTTCTTCTAAGGGTTCTATTTTAAAGACATTCACAAATCATAAAAAACCACACACAAGAATAGTCAAGTCTAAACCCAGTACTTTTTAACCTGAGCGGCGAAAAAATTGCACTGCTTGGTCTTCAAGTTTCAGTCGCATTTGCTGATATATATCGGGTCTAAATACATCCCTAACTAGTTCAGCCGGAACATTAATATTTTTCAGCTGTCCTGCACTTCTCATTTGACTAATTAACCATTCACCTCGGATGTATTCAGGCACATTAATTGAGCCATTGCTAGATTTTGAGAACTGATTATATGAAGGTATGGTACGAGGTGGCATAGTAATATGAGTTAGGCAACTGCCAATTAAAGATGGTGTAATCACATCAACAGACGCATCTAAATATTGTTCTGAACTCAACAAACGTGCAGCCTCAAATCGATTTGGAATACTTTCTAACCAAATACAGGCTTGCTTTAACGCAGCGGCTAAAGCGATGACTGTGTTAGGTTTACTCAGCTGAAAACTAGCTAATAATCCTAGGACTTTCTCAGGGCTGTCTTGCCATATATCAAATGATGTCAGAGCAGTTAAACCAATACCTGCTCTAACAGCTTTGGCATTCCAAGGTCCACCAACACAACATCCGTCAATTTCACCGCTTTGTAAAAATGCCACCATATTTACCGGTGGCACAACCACTATGTCCAAGTCTGCTTCTGAAATTTGGGCAGAGGCTAACCAATCTCTAAGCTGATAATAATGACAACTGTAAGGAAATACAGTCGCAAACCTTAACTTTGGACGGTTTTGATTTTTACGCACGCGAATGACTTTCTGCAATAGGTATGCAGCAAGAGGCAATGTCACATGAACAATATTGTTTTCTTTTAAAATCTCTTGGTGTAATTTTTCAGACAAAGTAATAGCGTTACCATTTAAGCTAAGTACTAAAGGAGTAATCACTTTTACCTTTGCACAACCTAAGCCTAGTGAACTGGCTAATGGCATGGGGGCTAGCATTTGAGCTGCATCTAATAATCCAGCGTGTAATTTATCTCTGAGCGTTGCCCAAGAATTCTGTTTTTGCAATTTCACATTCAGCCCCCACTGGCTAAAAAAACCCATTTCTTTAGCCACAATTAATGGTGCAGAGTCTGTCAGTGGTACAAATCCTAAGGTTAAATCTGTTTGTTCAGGTTCAATCATACTTTTGACCTAGTATCTTAAATAGTGTTCAGAAAAGAAATGAGTGTTTTTGCCACATCATCCAACTTTTGTCCTGTATCCATAGCAGTCTTTCGCATGGCTTTAAAAGCGTCATCTTCTGATAGATTCTTTTTCTTCATTAATAATCGTTTAGCTTGATCAATCAGATTACGCGAGGCTAGTTGATGTTTGGTTTCACTTAATTCTACTTTTAATTTTTGAAATTCACGAAATCGAGCCACAGCCGCATCCAAAATTGGTTTAACCCTTTCAGCTTGCAAATCACCGACTACATAAGCGCTAACCCCAGATTCAATATATTGATTAATGGTGTCAGTATCTTTTTCGCCAGAAAACATCACTACGGGTTTGGGATTGTAATGAGAAATGGTACTTAAACTTTCTAAAATATCACGGCTGGGAGACTCTATATCAATCACAATAATATCTGGCTGGATCTCATCCACCTGTTTTAATAGTGACATGTGTGGATTGGCTAGGTGACTAATTTTGTAACGAGAGTTATTTAGAGCCCACGCTAAAGACTCGGCTCTTTGGCGGTTTTCGTCAATCAACAAAATACGCAATTTTGGAATCACAGTATTTTGTGCTTTAGATAAAGCTGTATCTTGCAAGCTATCTTTCCGAGATGTAATAATGATCTTTCATAACTGTGCTTAGCAAGCCATAAGCCAAATTTAATGACCATAGATATCAATAAGTTAATAATAAAATTGCAAATAACTTGTTTATTTAAAGTCCAAATAAATGCAAGCGCACCAACTTAGTGCATTTTGTGCAAAGTAAATTATGTCTCCCGCAGTTGTTTTATCAATTTTACAAGCCGCATTATTTTAATATTCGATAATTGGCGATAATCAAAATAAGGACAAACCACCAGTTTGTTATGGATATTTATCGAAAATTCGTGATCTAACCATGTCAATAAGTGGGGCAAAGTTAGTGATTTAGCATATGTCTTGCCCATAATGATGTGCACCACATTGTTATTTTGCTGTTTAATATTATTAAGTTGTGGTGGTAAAAACAATAAACTCGTGTTTGACGAATTTTGTAATAAAACATGCTCACGAAAATCTTGCCAACTTTTAGCTCCTTGCAACGAAACAATGTTTTCAGCATTAAGCGCAAATAGCAGCTTGGCATATACGTTAAATACTTTTCGCCAACCGTTACCACAAGCCAAACCAATAGCATTGATTTCCCCTGTTGATAACGGCTTAATCCCGCCGTTACTTGAATATTCAGAAAACGTCGGGATATTGCCAATATACACATTGAATTCAGCGTATTGATCGCCCAGTCCAGATAACGAGGCACTTATCGGCATTTAGCTAAGATCGTTTGCCGCAAGCCCTTTTAAATCTTCTTCAATACAACTGATCATTTCTTCAGCCTCAAGCATAATACCTTCTTCATCGCCACTTAATGGAAAAACCAAGACTAAAGTATTGTTGTTTTTCATTCCCGGCAACCATGTGTCGATCCATTCCACAAAATCAATTTGTTTAGGCTGACAATTAGGAAACTCATCTTTTACCCAAGCCTCAGCAAACTCTTTGTGTGGCCAAATAGGTATACAGGCATCCTCATCAGCCTTGAGCATCACCCAACCACTTTCACCATACAATCCCCAAAGGTTTTGCATTTCGATCATCTGTGCCAATGCATATTCAAAGCGCAGCTCGGGTAACATTTTACTCAAAGCAAGAAACTTTTCCTGTGAAATTTTATTCATATCAATATCCTAATTTACATTTCCATAAAACATACATTTTTTAAGCGTCACATTTGATTTTCAGCCAATGACAACCTTAATTAAATTTATGCAAAAAAAAATTCATATATCCACCAAAACAGTGTTGCAGACTACCTCATATCGCACCCAGGCTCAAAAAAGTAAAACGTGGATTTACTTGCTGGTCGCTATTATCATTATCTTAGGTTTTGGGTATTGAAGTTTACTTAATACGTCTAGTAAATACATCGATCACTACTTTCATCTCGTCTCGTATGAATTTTCAAATTAATTTAACTAAAACCTCAATTCCCTAAAAACATGTACTGATGAAATTGGGTATAAGTTAACAATCACACATTACTATCGACTCACAAATGGACGAACTACCTTACTTACCTATTATAGGTTTATGTGAGGTAAATCAGGCTCTTCGCCATAATCATCCTTAGTAATTTAGCAGTAATCTGAACTTGAGGCTGACTATCACATCAGGTTAACTAATCTTGCTAACCTGATATTCACTGGCTAACATAGAATAAATAGCATGATCGACATGCTGGTCATACAACCATTCACATTGACGCAAGGTTGCTTCATAGGAAAAACCTAAACGTTCAGGAATAGCTCTGCTCTTGTAATTTTTATCAGCACAGCGTATTTCGATTTTGTTCAGACTGGCCTCAACAAAGCCATACTCCAATAATTTTTGTACCACTTTCGTCATCACACCGGAGCCAGTGTAATAAGCACAAAGCCAATAGCCAATTGCTCCCCACTTGTGTTGATAATCAATATAATTAAACCCCGCAACACCCACTAAATCACCGCGATGCAAGATAGCAAAAGTAGTGGCCTGATTATTGTTGTGTTGATGAACAGCAGTTTCGATAAAGGTTTCGGTGTCTTCAAAGGTTTTCACTAAGTCTAACCAGGATAACCATTTTTTTAAATAGGCTCGGTTCTTGTTAGTCAAACCATATAAACGCTCGGCAAATGCGGGCACTAAAAGCTCGATGTGAATATCGTTATCAATCTGAAGTTTCATACTTTAACTATGTAAAATCTTTAAAAAAAGCGATGATATTACATAAACTGCTATTTGTTCACGGGATTTTTTTGGCACATATCAATACAGTACACATTTTGCGCAAGCAGCAGCTAGCATTATCGACTAAGGAATTTAGGGCTAGAGGTTATAAAGTTAAACGCTGCGAGGATTGTTTAATCCCAGAAAAAAAGTGTATTTGTTCACAGCGCCCTTCAATTTACAGTCACAGCGCATTTTGTTTGGTGATGTATAAAAATGAATATTACAAACCAACCAATACCGGTAAACTCATCGCAGATGTCATACCCGACAACTATGCATTTAGATGGGACAGAGTCGCCCCCGATCCTGCACTCATCGAGTTACTACAAAATCCAAAGTACGTCCCTATATTGGTATTTCCTCAACAATATGCCGAAGCAGAAAGATGTATTGACTCTCCCAAAGATCTAGTCGAGATAAAACAAGGTAAAACGCCCCTATTTGTGATGTTAGATGGTACATGGCGTGAAGCGAGTAAAATGTTTAAAAGCCCATCTTTTGCACCATTACCGGTCTTGAGTATCCAGCCTAAAAAAGCCTCGTCTTATCAACTACGTGAAGCCGCACATGAGCATCAACTGTGTACCGCAGAAGTAGCCATTGAGGTATTAAAAATGACAGATGATAATCATGCTGCAGAAGCCCTTGGTGAATATTTTCACCAATTCAAAAAAGCCTATATTGCAGGTAAGGCGCACTTGACCCTTCTTTAGGTCTGTTCGACGTTCCAGCCGAGCTTTACGATTAGGCGCATACCTTATTCCAATTTAGCCCGATAATTTAAACACTTCTGTTTGAACTCTCAATACACAACGGGCTAAAGTTAATAAATTATAAATCTCATGATTACGGAATACGCTCAACATGAAACTAGAATCCTTAGCCTTACACCATGGTTATACTTCAGAAGCAACCACCAAAGCAGCTGCTGTACCTATATACCAAACCACATCATATACTTTTGACAACACTCAGCATGGCGCAGATTTGTTTGACCTGAAAGTACCAGGTAATATTTACACGCGGATCATGAACCCAACTACGGCTGTTCTTGAAGAACGAGTGGCGGCTATGGAAGGTGGAATAGCTGCTTTAGCTGTGGCATCTGGCATGGCTGCTATCACTTACGCTATTCAATGTATTTGTACTGTAGGTGACAATATTATCAGTACCAGTCAGTTATATGGTGGGACTTACAATTTATTTGCTCATGCACTACCTAATCAAGGTATAGAAGCACGCATGATCCCCGGTGACGACTATGCGGCTTTTGAAGCAGCCATTGATGAAAATACCAAAGCGATTTTTTGTGAATCAATTGGTAACCCTGCAGGCAATGTTGTAGATATACAAAAGCTAGCAGCCATTGGCGCTAAGCATGGTGTACCTTTAATTGTTGATAACACGGTCGCCACACCTTTTTTATGTCGCCCCTTTGAACATGGCGCAGCCATTGTTATTCATTCATTAACCAAATACATTGGCGGCCATGGCACTTCTATAGGTGGCATTATTGTAGACTCAGGAAAGTTTGACTGGGTAGCTAACAAAGAGCGTTTTCCAATTTTAAATCAACCTGACCCGTCTTATCACGGAGTTGTTTATACTGAAGCACTCGGTGCGGCTGCTTATATCGGTCGCTGCCGTGTTGCTCCTCTTCGCAACACTGGCGCAGCTATATCGCCAACGAATTCGTTCAATATTTTAATGGGTCTTGAAACGTTAGGTCTTCGTATGGAACGCCATTGCGAAAATGCTGAAAAATTAGCCGCATATTTGTCTAAGCATCCAAAAGTAAGTTGGGTAAACTATGCTGCATTAGCCGATAGTCCTTATCAGGTAACTTGTCAGAAAATTACTGATGGTAAAGCATCAGGTATTTTAAGCTTTGGTATAAAATCCACCGCTGGGTCTTCAAACAAAGTCGCGGGTGGTCAGTTTATCGATGCCTTACAAATGATTTTGAGACTGGTAAACATAGGCGATGCAAAATCCTTAGCTTGCCACCCTGCTTCTACTACACATAGGCAACTCAATCCAGAAGAATTAGCAAATGCGGGGGTCAGTGAAGATCTAGTCAGAATATCTGTCGGTATCGAAAATATTGATGACATTATTGCAGATGTTAGCCAAGCACTTGACTCATTGAACTAAGGGAAGAAAGATCAAGGCTGGGCGTCATTTTAAAACGTCCAGCCTAATGGCTTTAGTGGTTAAACAACAGTGAGGATAAACACTATAAATGATGATGGTATAAGAGCATTTATGCCCTTTAAAGATGACGAAAACTCTTAAATATTTTATACTACGTTTGGTTTCTAAGGGAAGTATGTCACCGATGATTTAACCTTATTTGAATCTGATAATTCATCTTTTCTACATCAATGTGCATTAGTTTAAATTATTTTTACTTTCAGGTTTGCTGACACACTCTTTTGGAAAAAAACAAGCTCCTATTTCGATATCACTATTAATGAAAGTTGACAGTTATAGCTTTGCTTTCATTGGGTAAGAGCTGTATTAATTAAAAAGGGAACCTGTTTCAGCTGTTCTTTCTATAAGGTGGGTATAGAAACGTTAAGTCAGAGATAAATTTGCAACATCATTCGTCACTGAAAACCTATCTCTATAACGCAAAATAGGTCAAAAAAAGATTTAAGGGCAACCCGCTCTGGTTGATGCGACTTTAGCCATTTCAATTTTCCCGGTTCTATTTACGCTCACTATCCGTGCTTGTGAGCTCTGGGCTGTTAGCATAAATAAGGTTTTACCATCATCCCCGCCTAACATACAGGCATAACAATTTTGACTGGTATTCACGACCTCTAATACCTCTCCGCCTTTTGCAAAAAGGACACATTCGTTACTGACTGCGTTTGCGATCCATATATTACCATCGGCATTCATACATATTCCATCGGGCAGTCGTGAACCGGTAGCTGCCCACTGTCTTCGATTACTCAGAGCACTGTTTTCATCAATATCAAACGCGGTTAAACACAGACCCAAAGTTTCTGCGACAATGAACGTTTTGCCATCGGAAGTAATAACAGATCCATTGGGGAAACTCATGCCACCGGCTGCAACACTCACATCTCCCTGTGGTGTGACTTTCACAATATTGGCTTTGGGGTGATCTGCCATCACTGACTCTGCACCCCGTGTTTGCATTTCTTCGTCAAGGTTAAACCCAAAATTACCGACGTAGGCATTACCTTGTTTATCAACCACCATGTCATTGCATAGATGCGTTGAATATTGAGATAAGTCAGCGTGTAAAACCAAACCGTTTTTTTCAAGTCGCTTTAACGTGAGTGATTCCATGCATACCACCAGTAATCGACCGTCTGGCAGCCAACCTAAACCTGAGGGCTGCTCATCTAATTGTAATTCCAATCTAGCCTCACCTCGCAGGTTAACTGACTTAACTGCATGGTCGTAAAAATCGCTGTACCATAGGCGGCCATTTCGCCAACGTGGGCTTTCCCCAAAATAAAGACCATCGATTAATGTGGTTGATTGTGTCATTAGTGTCCTTATTTTTCTGTTTTAGATAGTAAAAACCAACAGTCTGCTGTGGCTTGTGAGTAGAACTGCCCAATCCCCCCCCTCAACTCTGATTCGACTTTGTAAACAACAGTGTCATATCCAGTTGTTCTTCTAGTCCTCTCACATTATTCATTTCAATTCAGCGGCGTGTTTTGTAAAAGCGTTGAATATTGTGTTCCAAATGATGATCTAGTATTTCATCTAGTTTATGGCCAATTTTAGAACATATCTTAATTTGTTCTAATTGAGGCCAGGTTGAGCGTTCACCTTCAACAACCAATTCATCTATTTCAGCAGAGGTGAGTTGTCCCAGCAACTTTTGAGGATCAACAAAATTAAAGTGAGGTACGATATTCACATCACCTTTGTAATCTTGTGCCATAACCGAATAGAACATACTCATGGTCTTACCTACATCGGGAATTTTACGTAAAAAACGTCGGCTAAATTTCTCGCCACTTTTTAAAATTTCATGGGTGGATAATCGTAAGACCTTTTTTGCCCCTTCAGACACAGGCATATATTGTTCACCCTTGATAATGGCCAGTGCTAAAGGATTAGCCTGACTAACAATATAATGATTAACCCCATAGAGTCTAGCGAGTCTTTTGGCTGGTAAATCGTCAGTGACTGCCCCATCGACCCAACGACGCTCCGGTAAATGGGGCTGGGCCTCACCATATACATTCTTAGCCATCAACATAACAGGAGGATATACACCGGGTACCGCACAGGAAGCCATGACTGCCGTTCGCACATAAACATTAGGCGAAGTGATTGCATTCATTAATCTTGATGTTTGATGTTCCTCAGCAGGTGCGATAGTAATACTAATCATTCGACCTGTTTTTTCATAGGCTTCCTGGAAGGTCATGTCAGGAATAATAGCATCTAACATTATTTTTAATGATGCTGAGTCAGATTGCCTACGGATAAGGCTTTTTGGACGGTTATCAATTTCAATTTGTAGCGGATCCAGCACCTTATTACCTTGCAATACACAGGGTAATTCATCATCAGAATATGTGCCAAGTATTGCTGCAGAGATCGCTCCCGCGCTTGAGCCCGAAATAACAGTGGGCAAGACTTTATGTTCAAATAATGTTTTGATGACACCACGGTGAAAATGTCCAAGGGAGCCTGCACCACTTAACATCAAAGCTGAACGGCCAAAACAGTGACTGGCACGTTCAAAAAAATCAAGCTTATCTTCTTTAGTGATCTCACTTGATTCTGGAATAGTGGAGATATAATCAAGGGCACTCACTATTTCATCAACATACTCTTCAATTAGATGTTTTGTACCCAATTTAGCTTTTTCATAGAGAATTGATTTACCCATGCCTCCCTGATTACCATGAATTCCCTCATTCAGCGCAAATAACAGTCCAATGTCATCTTCCTGACGTCTGTACTCTTTAAGTGCATCGATTCTGGTACGAATGTTCACATAATCATAACTTTTCGACTCCTCTTTGCTTTTCCATGCCTCGAAACCAGACTTGGCGTCATGCTCAAGGGCAGCATTTTTCCAATCAGCATAGTTGTCGGCGTGGCGCATTTTACGCTCCAAACGGGTAAGAGAAAAACTGGAAGTGATGGATAACATAGAGTCATATCTCCGCAATAATAAACAGTTCACAGCATGATACTATAATCAAAAAAACAAGGTGAATCATCAAGATGGTTGATATAAACATACAAGCAAGAATGAGTGGGAATGACTGTTTTTTAAAAATGACTCAGAGATAAATCACTAAGGCTTGGTCATTTAATCAAATAAAGACTGATTACGCCTGAAATCTTGCGTTAAAAATTAACCTACAGCATCTAAAACTTGAACCGGCACTTCGAGTCAACTAGTTCAAACTAGTCCTGACGGTCAGCAGATAACAATGAGTTGAATAAATTAACACTTTTATTCACTTTTGATGATAGTTTTATTGTTAATTGGGCTGGAGGTAACTGTGGTGTCTGAACTTAATAACATCAAAACCTGAAAAATTACTGCTGGAGCATCAGGCTGCAAAACTTTTTATGCGCTGGTATGAGCACGAGACGGGCAATCCGATTCGCCACCTTTGGCACAACCGTCCCGCCAAACCAGATGTATCTTGTCGTTTTGAGGGAGACAGATTGGATTTGGAAGTGGCTCATCTATATGGTGGTGAGCAGGAAGCCATGCAAATATTGAAGCGAGAACTTAGCGACAAGACCCGTAAAGCACTCCAAGAATTAGAAAGAAACACTGAGCCTCATGCGCGTCTCTTAACCGCTCTAAATCGAATTCTGTTCAATAAATCCTTTAAGCGTTATAAAACTAAGCGGGTTTGGTTAGTTATCCAAAATGCTCACCCGGCTTGGGGGAAAAATCAAATTTTAGCTCTGCAACATTGCATCTCTATTCCCTCTGCCCATCCCTTTGTACAAATCTGGATTGTAGGTGACTGGGATGGCAAAAGCGGCATAGTGCAGCTTTTTCCTTAGAGCAGGTCATGCTGTAAATAGTACATAAATACTGTATGTTGTAACTCTCTAGATAAAAATAATATATTAAGCGCTAGCTAGCAAAAGGGTGTATTGGTGAGCAAATAATGCCTGTCAGTATATATTTTGAGGCAAATGAAATAGCCTCCATCGAATTAATTGGCTTTATTTATCAATCAATTGAATACGCGATGTCATTCCCATTATTATAGATATGTGGTGAGACACATGTCTCAAAGTTCCTGGCATCTTCTATTATGCCTGAGTGTTTTAAAGCTTTAAAAACAGAGTTTTGTGCATCGCCAATTTTCTTTACAGCCACAAGTACTTGTTTTTGAATCATTAATATCGATAGAAATGGACTGAAACATGCATTACAACTCAATCAAATATTTACAGAGATTTTGGGGCGTTGACAATGTATGTTTGGGTTAATAATCTTCAAGAAATAACAAGCTTAAGTAAGATAGACTAAACCCATACCTATTTCGAGACCTCAACTATGCCTAGATCCAGTTTACGTCATCAATTTTTCAATTATATCAATGGGTGCGCTTTTGCAGCCCTTAGTATGTTCAATTTAATGGCATTTGCAGATCCTAAAAACCAAACCGTTGATTTATCTAGTGTGGCGCAGAACATTAAGATTTTGGCATCAGATGCATTTGAAGGTCGCGGCCCGCTTACTCAAGGCGAACAACTCACCATTGAATACTTAGCCCAGCAATATAAAAAACTGGGATTAAAAGGTGCTAACCCCAACAGTGTGGGTTCATCACCACTAGGGCAATATTTTCAAGCGGTGCCAATTGCGCGAATTATTCCAGACCAAAACATGAAACTGGTAATTGGTGACTTGTCTTTTACGTCAGGTAAAGACTTCACCGCGCGCACCGAACATATTAACAACCAAATAACATTAAATGATTCTTCCCTAGTGTTTGTGGGTTACGGCATTAATGCCCCTGAGTATCAGTGGAACGACTATGCTGATATTGATGTAATAGGCAAAACTGTCATCGTACTGGTAAATGATCCAGGATTTGCAACCCAAAACCCTGAGATATTCACCGGTAACGCCATGACCTACTATGGACGCTGGACTTATAAATACGAAGAAGCAGCGCGTCAAGGGGCAAAAGCGGTGTTGGTGGTGCACGAAACTGCGCCAGCCGCATATCCTTGGAGTGTGGTAGAAAGCTCAAATACAGGCAGTAAATATACGCTAGTTGACAGCCAACAAAATACCTCCAAACTGCCTATTATGGGCTGGCTAAAATTAGCCGCTACCGAACAAATTTTCAAACAATCTGGACTTAATTACCAAGAGCTTAAACAGCGTGCCTTACAAGCTGATTTTAAACCTGTGAGGTTAAAGCAAAGTGCAAATTTAACCCTAAAAAATATTATAAGCCACGCTATATCGCATAATGTTATCGCGAAAATTGAAGGCAATACATACCCCAATGAATACGTGTTGGCAGGTGCTCACTGGGATCATTTTGGGACCAACAAAACCTCTAAAGGTAGTATTGTTTACAACGGTGCTGTTGATAACGCTTCAGGCACAGCGGGAACCTTAGAAATAGCCCGAATATTAATGGCTAAGCACAAAATTAAGCCTTTTGAACGTTCTATTTTATTCATCAACTTTACGGCTGAAGAAACAGGATTGATAGGCTCTGAGCAATTCTCAAAAGGAGACATTATTCCAACCAAAAACATGGTTGCCTTGGTTAATATTGACGGCATGAATGTATTGGACAAAGTAGACTATATCTTGCAATACGGTGATGGTTTATCCGAGATGGAAGATTACTTAGTCCGGGCCACTTTAGCCCAACAGCGAAGGGTGAAACTCGATCCTCGACCGCAAAATGGTTTATTTTTTCGCTCAGATCATTTTTCTTTAGCCAAACAAGGTGTGCCAAGCTTATTATTTATGAGTCTTGGAGACACAGACCCTGAATATATTGCTAACAAATATCACAAAGCTGAAGATGACTTTTCCCCTACTTGGTCACTAGGAGGTGTTGAGCAAGACATTGAATTGATGGTTGATATTATCCAAACATTAACCAACTCTAGAGACTGGCCAAAGTGGAAAATGGACTCAGATTTTAAAACTAGCCGCGAAGCAGATTTATCCAAATAAGTATCATGCAAGGTCACATACCATTGCATGCGTGACCTTAGTAATAATATATAGGCACAAGGTAGTCCCAGTAAAATATATATGTCTTTTTATCATTTGTTTAGCGTGATTGAAAATAATATTGTTCTGGTTTGTTGTAGGTAATGTGCGGCCTATTTACAAATGGCTAACAATACATAATTGAAGGTGTTGATATGGTGTTATCAACTATGACAGCCCACATAATTTTAGCTACACGAGTTAAAAACAAGATTCATTTTAGCGACGACTTTAAAACGCACCATAAGTAGTAAATAGTAGAAATCACTGATTCACACAATGCAATTGAATCAAATTGGTATAGTGCCGTAAAATTATTTATAATATAAAATTAGTTAATTTTTAAACTTAACGTCTCAACATCAGGCAAGCTGAAATTGGCAAAACAGAGCTTTATGTTGCTGCGCCGCAAAAAAGTGCACTAGTGTGAAGTCCTCACAGGAGTGTCCATATGAGTCTTGTTAATAGGTTATTTGTTGATAAAAACAATTAAAGAGACACCTAGAATAATTGACTCTAACACCTCGAAAACACCAGTTATCAAAAGTTATAAAGCGATATCATGACAAGAAAAATTTTATCTTTGAAAGTGAAAAGAAATGAAGAACCTAAACAAGTTGATGAAGTTGTCAAAGATTTACAACACGATGACCCACAAAAACGTTTTTTAAATGGCGTAGCCATCAATCCAACTCAGTGTATTCAATTAGAATTAGGTTCTGAAGAATTCACCACCCGGGCTATGGATTTGATCACGCCAATCGGAATGGGCCAGCGAGGTTTAATTGTTGCTCCACCGGGCTGTGGAAAAACCACTATTTTAAAACACATTTGTCAGGCAGTAGGAAAAGCCTATCCCGAAATAAAGCTTTATGCGTTACTCATAGATGAGCGCCCAGAAGAAGTGACAGATTTTAAGCGCAGTGTGCCGGCACAAGTGCACGCCTCATCCACAGATTCAAGCTATGAGCAACATGTGCGCGTAGCGAATCAACTGCTTAACACCGCTCGCAAGCAAGCAGGAGAAGGACATGATGTTATGATTGTCATCGATTCTCTTACGAGACTCTCTCGAGTTCATAATGCAAGTCGTAAAAGCAGCGGTCGCACAATGTCAGGTGGACTTGATGCTAGAGCATTGGAAGTACCACGAAAACTTTTTGGCTCCGCCAGAAAAATCGAAAACGGTGGGTCCCTCACAATTCTAGCTACCATACTCGTTGATACCGGTAGTCAGATGGATCAGGTGATCTTTGAAGAATTCAAAGGCACTGGAAATATGGAAATCGTTTTATCACGGAAGATTGCAGACCAGCGGGTTTTTCCTGCACTAGATGTTGCAAAAAGTAGTACGCGCCGTGAGGAACTACTTTTAAATCCGAAAGATCTTGAAAAAGTAATCGTTTTGCGTAGGGCACTTTCGCACCTTAAACCCTTAGAGGGCGCGAGAAAACTAGCTGAGTTACTTGAAAAATATCCTACAAATGCGGAGCTTTTAAACTGTTTTATGCCAAAAGCATAAAGACCTAATGTCCCCTAGCAACGTAATTTAACCAAATATTTAGAATTATTTGAGGATATTAACAATAAAAGCCTTGAGGTTATTTTTACCTCTGCATTCTCAGTGCGTTGTAGTGATACCCAGCAAAAGATGCTCTGTGTGTTAATAACCTTGCAACTCAACGCGGGCTTACTCAAATTAAAACATAATACATCCCCCCTTTTTAACGATACCCAGTTCGTTGTGTGGAATACTAATTCCTGAGCCAAACGCAGTACAATTCAATGTTGCGTTTTAAATCTCCCAAATCAAATAACTGACCTTCTTCAACCGTTTTATCAAGTTGATATTTAGCATCTTCACAATTTTCACTCAAAACTTGTTTAGTATTGTTTTGTTTTAGTTCAGATGGCTCTGCAACCACTGTTCTTGGTTGTGTACAAGCACTCAAACCTAACACTAAAATACTGCTTAACAATACATCACGCATATAAATCCTTAACAACACAAAGTAAATATCAGAAAAATCTGATCCTTATATATTTTAAAACAATCAAGCATACAGGGGCTCGTCTAAACATAATCAGATATTTAAAATTATTTGAACATATTTACATTGTCTGGCTTGGTGATCCTTTATTGTAAAGTGGTTTTAACGCTATGGGTTGAAGTGCACATGACTAGAGTTTGTTGGTTAAATGTTACTTATGCACGTTATGAAAAATCTTTCATTGGGGAAATGAAAGCACTAGACGCATTGTACATAACCTGACACATTACATTTACAATTTATTGAAACCTTATATATCGTTTTTTAAATATTGACTGTCTAGTGATTTAGCGTCGTCTTTATTAATGATTAAACAGAAAAGGAACGCATAATGAATTTACCATGGTTAGCTCACTACGGATCTTTAGGGATTATCATTCCAGAGTTTGAGGATAGGCCCTTTGGTAGTTTTATTGAGGAACATGCCCGTATTCAGCCAGAAGCGATGGCTATGTGGTATGTAGCCCGCGGAATTAGCTATGCAGAGTACAATGAACAAGCCAATCGCTTAGCCAATGCTTTGATAACCTTGGGGATTAATAAAGGCGATGTTGTTGGCATTCACTTGCCTAATATTCCACAATATCCAATAATGTTAGCCGCAATCAGCAAGATAGGCGCAATCGGTTCAGGCATTTCGCCGCTATTAGCCCCACCAGAAGTAGCATATCAAATTCAAGACGCAGGCATTAAAGTCGTTATCACGCTAAGTGAACTGGCACCAGTCTTCGCAGCCATGCCTGAAACGCCAGACTGCCTAAAATATACAATTGTAACAGGTGCGGCAGACCTACTAGCGCCGATAGATTTTGATCTCCCAGACATTAAAAATTGTGGGGTGTTCTGGTATTTAAGTCTTACACAATCGGCATCAACTGAATATACTCAAATTGATGTCCATTGGAATGATACCTTCATGATCCAATATACCGGCGGCACCACAGGCAAGCCTAAAGGTGCGATGTTGTCGCAACGTAATGTCATGCATAACACAGCGCAATCAATGGCAGTGAACCCTTTTAATGAAAGCCAAGAAACGCTATTAAGCGCGTTTCCAATGTTTCACATTGCAGGGCTAGCCAATGCGATTGCCTCGGCAATTTATGGTGGCAAGATGATCCTCGTACCCAACCCACGGGATACAGATTTTATTTGTGAGCAACTTCAAATGAACCCTGCAAACGTTATCATTGGGGTCCCAGCGTTATATGACATGATGGTTGCTAATCCTGCCTTTTCATTCCTCGATTTTTCTAAACTCAGAGTAGCGGTATCAGGCGCAGCCCCTCTCACTCGCGGAAGTTACGACGCGCTTGCAGCTATTATTGGTGACAATAAGATATCTGATGCTTTTGGCATGACTGAAACAGCGCCTTGTTATACTGCAAATCCACCTAAGCGATATAAACTTGGGTCAATAGGTTTTCCTGTCCCTAATGCAAGGGTACGAATTCGCGACGTTGAAACAGGTGAACAAGACATGCCCTATGGCGAACCAGGAGAGATTATTTGTTCCGGTCCCCAGGTAATGAAAGGCTATTTAAATTTACCTAACGAGTCGGCCAAAGCTCTGCGAGAGATTGATGGCGAGCGCTGGATGTTTTCTGGCGATGTAGGATACATGGACGAAGAAGGGTATATTTTTCTTTGTGATCGCGCCAAAGATATGCTGATTGTGGGCGGTTTCAAAGTGTTTTCAGTCGAAGTAGAAGATAAGCTTTCCGCTATGCCTGAAATTGCAGCTTGCGCAATCATTGGCACTGAAGATAAAGCCCGTCCGGGCAACGATGTAGTCAATTTGTATGTTGAGTTATCTGCCCAACATATCGATGCTGATGAACACGCAGTAAAAGAAAAAATATTAACTTTTTGCCATGAAACTATGGCTGCCTTTAAAACGCCAAAACATATTCACTTTATTGACACGATACCACTAACAGCAGTCGGTAAGATTGATAAAAAAGCACTTCGGTGATTTTATTTTAAGTGAATAACGCAACCCCCCATTGTCATTCAATCAAATATATAAAAGCATGTGATAAATTGACTATGGGTGACCCGTTATGCTGTCTGTTAAGTTTCATGAGATAGTTAGCATGTATCATCCTCTTTTTTCTTCAGATTATCGATTTTGGTTTTCCCTAGCATTTTCAATAACAGGTTTCTAAAAAATCTGAGGGGCGGATAAAGAATGTTTGAAACGGTTTTTGATTTAAATATACAATAATTAATACGATTAAATATTCCCCGACGACTGCTAATCAAAGCAAGCCTATGTATCGCATCGGAGCCGTAATAAAACTGCCCACCCACCTTCAAAACCATTCCTTGGTCAATGTCGAGACCTTGTGCGCTGATTTCATTCATCACTTCGCTGTTTTCCCTTGCATCCACAATACGTAAATCACCCTCACATTCTTTGATCCTCACTACTTGGCAATAAGCGTGGCAAGCAGGGCATTCACCATCATGTACAAGTAAAATTTCTTCACTGAGCATCGGGGTCCCCTCACCTTTTAAGGTATGTATAAAACGCATGACATGCATTTTATGATTGGAATTAAGACTGACACTTCCCACTATAGCATTAACCATATTTTCGATATTTTCGATATTTGAAACGCGATGACCATCCCATCATACATATCCGTTTTATGTTCAAAAAGATCTTTACTCATTGCTACTTTACAACTGGGTAGCTAAGCATAAGAAACAGGCACTAGGTGATGCATTATCTGGTGATGAACGGGCAGAGTTAATTCAGCTCAGGAAAGATAGTAAACGTCTACAAATGGAGCGTGAAATCCTAAAAAAGGCCAGTGCCTTCTTCGCGAAAGAAATGAAGTAAGATATTCTTTTATAAGTGAGCTTGATGCGAAGTATCCGGTGTCAGTTGCTTGTAAAGTGATGGAAGTGAGTTCGTCAGCATACTACGCATGGCTAAAAAAAACCTGGTGAACTCATTAGCGCTCAAATGCTAAGACTGTATCGACGAGCCAAAGCATTATTCAAGGCAAGTCGAAACAGTTTAGGCAGCAGAGAGCTTGCTAAAGCACTACGCAAAGAAGGCTTTGAAATAACGCGGTATCGCGCCATTAAGTTAATGGAACGGCTTAAATTAGTTGTGACTCAGCGAATAGCTTATAAAGTGACAACCAAGCGCAAACACAGTGATGCTGTGGCTGACAACTTGCTAAATATGAATTTCAATCCTGTTGGACCCAATCAAATTTGGGCGGGTGATGTGTCCTATTTAAAGACTGGTGAGGGCTGGTTGTACTTAGCCATTGTCATGGATTTGTATTCACGCCGGATTGTAGGTTGGCATATATCAAAACGCATGACGCGTGATTTGGTCGAGCAAGCACTGACAAAGGCTCATAATTTACGCAAACCACCAAAAGGTTTGGTGTTTCACAGTGACAGAGGCTCTCAGTACACGAGTAAAGGCTTTAGAAATCTACTGTCGCGATTAGAGTGTCGAGCTAGTATGGGAGATGTTGGAGCTTGCTGGGATAATGCTGTTGTGGAGCGCTTCTTTGGAAGTTTAAAGCATGATTGGTTGTTTAAAGTACCGCAGCCCACTCGAACACATATGCGAGAAGATGTTGCTAGGTACATGAAATATTATAATGTTGAGCGACTACATTCAGCTAATTTGGATCAATCGCCAATTGAATTTGAAAACTCCTTTAGAAAAGTGTCCGGTTGGACTTGACCAGAACAGCATTCACCATCATGTACAAGTAAAATTTCTTCACTGAGCATCGGGGTCCCCTCACCTTTTAAGGTATGTATAAAACGCATGACATGCATTTTATGATTGGAATTAAGACTGACACTTCCCACTATAGCATTAACCATATTTTCGATATTTTCGATATTTGAAACGCGATGACCATCCCATCATACATATCCGTTTTATGTTCAAAAAGATCTTTACTCATTGCTACTTCCTACTTTTGCATATGGCTGCAAAATGCCCACAAAGACAGCGTTATAGGTTGAAATCATAATAATTGGGTTACTAAAAAACGACTCGTTAGATAACAGTTTTGGAATGTAATGTCATAACTCTCATTCACATCGACTGCTACTCAAATACAATTAAAACATACACAAAGACCTGTAAAAATATTCGACAAAAACAATATCTTATGACAATAAACAGTTTTACAATATTGATTATCTTATTGTCATACTTTGAGGCATTTTCACCGCAATGACAGCACCTTTGGCACATACAACACCATTGGCTGAAACGACAATATCAACAATGATTTTACGTTCTTTGATCTCGGAAAAAAAACCAATTAATTCTAACTCAACTCCTTGCGGGGTGGGAGCTAGGTAATTAACATTCAAGGCGCCTGTCACAAAGCGTATAGCTGGCAGAGTTGCCATGGCTCTGTCTTCATTACGAAAGGCCACTGCTGCAGCGCTACCCGTGCCATGACAATCAATTAATGAAGCAATCAGACCACCATAAACAAAACCTGGGATAGCAGTATGGAAAGACTCGGGAGTGAAATGAGCGATAGTCTGCTGACCATGCCAATAACTTTTTAATTGATGACCTTGATGATTGTGTTTGCCACAACCATAGCAATGACTTAGCTCGTCAGGGTAACAATCTTGAAATGCTTTTTTACTCATATTTATTCCCTCAAAAAAAATAAAGCTTAAAGTGACTCGTTAATACTTGTATATCAATGACATCATTATCCTATTGATTAGCTTTGATATGAAAGGATTAATACAATCCTTTTTTGTCCAAGATTAAAGTTACCATGATGATTAATCTTCTAATGAGAACATAACACGGGTCTTTTTTACAATGGATGTAGATAACATTGCTTTGTACGCACGTGAATAATATTTTGAATTTATGAAGGTGAGTAAAAAAGATTGATCCTAGATTGAGCGACCTGCAGACGCAGGGGGGATTAGCTTTTCAATCGGTTAAGTACCAATTATAAGCGGTAAGCAAGTAATTAACGACGAGAATCTAACACCGCCTCAGATAAGTCTGTTTGAATAAAAGCCGTTTATCATCATAAGCAATATACAGAGCTGGTTTACAAAACAGCGGGAAGCGCTTGTTCTAAATTCTGAATTATGTAAAAACAGTTGATTAATAGACCAAAAATAACCGGCCTTCACTCCCTTAAGAATATAAAATAGATGTCAATATGGTAAATATGAGGCATCATATATTTTGACTTTAAGAAAACTGAAGTTTTGATTTTAGCAATTCTTCAGCGCTCGGTTAACGAGAAATAAAATGGTACCTCTAAGACTATCGACCAGCATATTTTACGGCCCCAGTCTGTATTCCAAGGAAAAAATTATTCTGTTTACGGTTGATGCGGAGCCTTTTGACAAGCTGATAGAAGCAGAAAATCTGCTCGAATTTACAGCGCTTTCAAAACAGATTTTCGGGGCCTCGCAAAATGAACTAGAACAGAAAAACGCTCTTGGAAAGGCTTCATGTATCGCAAAATGGGCTTTGGATGTACTCAACTTCAAGCGAGGCTATCTGCATAGTTGCGGGGCGAGGCAAGTGCGTGAAAACCTCGTATTCTGGGTTGGATTCCATAAGCCCGATATATCTCTTGAAGTGGTACGTTTTGGTTTATCACAACTAGCGGTTGGCATAGACCGGAAGAAATTTGAAACTGCTCTCAGAAAAATCTGGGTTCAATGCAGACACCATCATCCCGATTATCAGGCAAGAATTCTTCTTACAGCTGCCCGGCACAGGGACATTCCAGCGTTATCTTTCATCAATAAATCCCGGTATTGGCAATTCGGGTGGGGCTTACGATCACGCCAATTCTTTGAATCTATGTCTTCGTCGGATGGCCTCATCGGGGGAATTCTTGCAGGTAATAAATCTATCAGCAAGTCGGCATTTGGGGCACTTGGATTGCCAACACCAAAACATACGCTACTCAACTCTCGGAGAGAAATTGAGAACATACTACCGCCATCTGGATATCCTTGTGTCGTCAAACCATTGGATCAGGGAGGGGGGCGAGGGATTACAGCAGGGATTGAAAACGAGCAGCAATTGATTGCTGCAATTGAAATAGCCCAGGGGGTGACGACGGGTCCGATCATGCTGGAGGAATTTGTACCCGGCAGCGATTACCGGTTGATGGTCATTGGCGGTGCTTTTGTAGCGGCTATCCGTCGAGAACCTTCGCAGGCGATCGGAGACGGGGTGAGGCGGTTAGAGAACCTGATTGCCGAAATCAATGCTGGTCGGAGTGACGACATCGTAAAGAGTCACTACCTGCGTCCAATCGAAATGGATAGGATTTTCCAAGAGCATATCAAGAGACAAGGGGTAAGCCTGACGACAGTTCTTGCCAAAGGCCAGCGTATTTCGCTTCGCAGTGTTTCAAATTTGTCCGCAGGTGGTATATGTATCGACGTAACAGAAAATATCCATCCTTCGTTGATTGATATGGCAATAAATGCCGCTGTGACCCTTGGGCTGGATGTGGCTGGTTTTGACTACATGACAACTGATATCAGCCGTCCCCCCTGGGAAACTGCCGGGGCGTTTATCGAGATGAATACTACACCAGGCCTGGATGTTGTAATTGCGGCGGGTTGGTCCCCTGAGAAAATCGGCGGGCTAGTATTGGGGGAGCATCCTGGCCGTATTCCGGTTGAATTGTACATATCTTCGCAGGCCCTCGGCCACCAAAGCATTGTGAAGTCTGGGAAACCAGGAGTAGCGAAAATTGCTGGACGGAGCTTTACTATTGGACCAGTTCAATTTTCTGTAGAAGATGAGACCCCGTGGGAAACTGTC
This sequence comes from uncultured Paraglaciecola sp., assembly GCF_943787955.1. Lineage (NCBI taxonomy): Bacteria > Pseudomonadati > Pseudomonadota > Gammaproteobacteria > Alteromonadales > Alteromonadaceae > Paraglaciecola > uncultured Paraglaciecola sp. The sequence goes on along the minus strand of NZ_CALSOK010000013.1, from coordinate 94,691 downwards.
AAATGCGCACTGCGTCAGAGAACGGTGGTAATGGCTGAAATCTACTGCACCTTGGACGACATACTATTACACGGTCTGCCGATTGATAGGTTTGAAAAAATTATCCTTTCCGGCGTTGATGCTCCGAAAGAGTTGCTCGATTTTTTTAAGACGGCCACCAAGAAACTTTGTTTGCAAAATAGTCCATAGGGCTGGCCTCTAACGGCCAGAGTTTCATCGCGCCAAGAGAGCACCCTAACTGCTGTTTCCCCTTGCATGCCGGAATGGCGACAAAGACACGAGAACGCAAAAAGCTGGAACGGTTGTGTCGCTATATCTCCCGCCCGGCGGCATCAGAAGAACGACTGATACCTGACATCACAGGGAAATGTCAGGTATCAGTTAAAGACGCCCTACAGAAACGGCACAACTCACGTTATCTTCGAGCCGTTGACCTCATGGCTAAATTGGCTGCCTTAGTGCCGAAGCCACGCGCAAATTTGACGCGGTACCATGGAGTACTGGCCCCTAACAGCAAGCAGCGCATGCTGCCCGCAAGGTTATGGCACAGGGATGTGCCTAATGCACATCCATTGGTGATCCAAAAGATACTCCACCACCTGAATACGAATAATGATGATGTCATCGAGCTATTATCCCCACAAAGTTGAGCACCGCCTCAGATAATTCTGTTTGAATAAAACCGTTCATCATCATAAGCAAAACTGGTTTGCACAACAGCGGGAGGCGCTTGTCTTGAATTCTGAATTAAGTAGAAATAGTTGATTAATTGACGAAAAATAGCCGATTTTCACTCCATCAAGGATATAAAAGAGAGGTAAATATGGAAAATGTTAAGCATCATGTATTTTTATTTTATGAAAAATGATGTTTTGTTCTACCTATTAATATGGGAAATTGTGACTCTCTTTCAGTTTAGGACCTCTTTCCCTTGTGAGTTCAACTGGTCAATGCAACACACTGGTTAAATCGCTCTGCTGGTGTCTCATACTCTAACGTCTTTCTTGGTCTTTCGTTTAGTTGTCTGGCGACTTGGCTTAATTTCTGTTGAGAATGCTCATTTAAGTCTGTTCCTTTTGGGAAGTATTGACGCAGTAAACGGTTGGTATTTTCATTCGAGCCTCGCTGCCACGGCGACTTTGGATCGCAGAAGTACACTTGAATATCGGTAGCGAGTGTGAACCTTTTATGATTAGACATTTCGCACCCTCTATCCCAAGTTAATGTCTTATATAACTCGCTTGGTAATTTTTTGGATTGCTTGATTAGCGCGTCAATTACGGCGGCGGTTTTATTACTTGAAACCTTGGCTAACATTACATATTGGGAGTGACGTTCGACTAGAGTCGCTATATAACTATTTCCTGAGCCTGCTATCAAATCACCCTCCCAGTGCGCTGGAACAGCTCTATCTTCTACTTCAGGCGGTCTTTCACTGATATTAACTGCGTCTACTATTTTACCTAAACCTTTACCTTTTAAGGTGGCATGTTTAGAGCGTCTCATGACGCGTTGAGACCTCAAATGTTTTAATAGCTCTTTCTTTAAAGCCCCTCTTGTTTGGATATATAGCGTTTGTATATTGTTTCATGAGACACATGTAAGTCCTTATCAGAGTAGGTGTGCATGAGCCAACCCGCGATTTGCTGCGGAGACCAAGTTCGATGTAACTTCATCGCAACCAACCGTGCTAAGACTTTGTTTAAAAGGAGTTTGCATGGCTTTGGCCTTTTCGCGCGCTCCCATGCGGCCGTGTCGGCTTTATTCGCTCGATATGTTCCACGCCCACCATTTCGATGCACCTCTCTAGATACAGTGGAAGGTGCTCGATTTAGCTGTTTGGCTATTTCACGAATTGATAATTTTGATCACAAACCGCGAGATATTTCTTCTCTTTCTTGAGGTGTTAAATGTGACGCGGATCTTGTTGTTTGGCGAGGCCTTATTCCGCCTTCCCTCGAAATAATTCCTTGTACACCGGTATGAAATCGATCAAACATCTTTCCAATGTCATGCAAGGAATCGCCTTGCTGGTATCGATCCCATATTAATGTTCTTTATTGTGCATTGTAGTAAATCTTTTTTCTTCTTGTCATAGCAACGCCTCCACTTTATCTAAGTATAACGTTGCATTGACCAGAACAGGGGATGAGATTTGACGGCAAGTCATTAATTTTAAATAACCAAGGTAGACATTTTTAATGAGCACTTATAATTAGCCCTTTCTGCTCAACTACCTGGCGAATACCCAATCACTCATGAATGCATGTATAAGCAAGAGGCCTCAGTATATAACTTAGGCATAGTGCAATTCGACCTGTTATCAGTGTGCTGAAAATGCAGATCCAGCTCACTTGGGTATAAAAGCGCTTGAGAAGAATGGGTTCATGAAGAGTGAGCCAGCCTTTGTATTTTGTGCAAAGTTCAAGACCTGCCCCCTTAATTACGACCAGCAAGTGAAGGTTCATCATCACCGTTGAATTGTATTGGTTAACACCAATAATTTCCAGATAGCTAACATAAGTAACATCGTTTCAAACATATCAAAGTCTCACATATTGGCGAGAAAGCTATTATTTAAATTAACACTTTCCCCTTTTAATTTGGATCTACCCTCTTTTCTGTTTTTATATGTTAACCGCTGCGATATAATGTTTATAAGCGAAACGATTATTACCTTTCAACTTAACCTCAGCATTATCTCACGACATTCTTGTTTGGTTTTTCCAATATTAAAGTCCGTTGAATGCCATTAGTAGGCAGAATAATTCATTCTCCTAGTGGCTCATACTGTTGTGTGAGGTAGTAGAAAAATAATCGTTTGTACCAATAGTTCTAACACTGTAATAGAGGGTATTAACATGAATCTGGGAGCACGAGTTGCTTTGCCTGCTTTGTTATTTAACGTATCGGCTTTTTCATCACAATCCGACAACACCGACAATAGCAATGAAGTAAAATATATTGAGAAAATTACGGTTGAGGGATCAGCAACGGCGAATAAAATACCAGTGGGCACATTTGGCTCACCCATTTCAAACCTGGAATATGATCCACGTGTTGATCTTCAGTCTCGCAATATGGCAGAAGCTCAAGCTGATGTGACGATCCGTGGCGGTATTTTTGAAAATACCGGCTTTAGAGTAGGCAGCGCCACATTATTTGATCCGCAAACGGGGCATTATTTTGCGGAAATTCCTATCGCTCAAGAAATGTTAAGTGACGCCAGTGTGCTGACTGGGGTCGACAATGCGCACCTCGGTGTTAATAGCTCAGTAGGTACTGTTTCTCGCTACTGGTCCCGCATAAATACGTCAGGTAGCGTTTCTATTGGCGCAGGTAATAACAACGCAAACCTACAACGTATTCACAGTGGTATGACGTTGGCACTGGATGACGTTAAAGATTGGACTCTGGGTTTTGAAGGTGAATTTTCTCGCTCTGAAAGTGACGGAACGATAGAAAATGGCGATCACCAATTTCAGCGCGTCTCTGGTCGAATTCAGTTAGTTGGGCCGTCATCACAAACCGACCTATTTTTAGGTGTTCAAGAAAAGTTCTTTGGGTGGCCAAATATGTACACTCCCTTTAATGTCAATGAAACGGAAGATCTTAGAGCGCGGCTATTAATATTTAATCATAAACAACATTATGCTCAAGACAGCACATTTGAAGTGTCAACTTACTATCGTCGTCATAACGACCTTTATATTTTTTCCCGTGAAAATCCTGATATATTCCAGGCATTTCATGAAACGGATGTTACCTCGATAGCACTTTCCGGTCGCCATGCAAAAACAGCAAGCTTTGCATTGAATTATTCAGCTCAATTTATGGCAGATGGTATTGAGTCAACTACCCTTGAAAATAACTTTACCTCTCGTCATTATTACAAGCTCAGTGTATTGCCTGAATACCAAATAGACCTAAAAAATAATCAACAGTTAACGTATCGCCTCGGCGCTACTTTTGACGACACTAATCGAGATAGCTCCAAAACATCCCTGATTGGGGATATCACGTTGAACACCATAAATGCTGACGATACCTCTCACACTGTTTACCTTTCTTATGCCCAAGCAAGTCAAGTCGCGGGTTATACGGCTATCGGTGGCAGTAACACCGGAGGGTTATTCAGAAGTAACTATGAACTTGAGCGCGAAACGACTAAAAACATTGAATTAGGCTTGGCATTAGACCAAGACACATGGCGTCTTGATTCTGCTATTTTTTATCGACAAGATGACGATTTAACCGATTGGACTTATAGTTTAAATTCAACTTCTGCGCGTTCAGCAAATCCAGTGGACATCAAAACGTTTGGTCTTGAGTTACTTGCCATAAAGCGTTTAGACAACACAGAAATCATTACTAGTTATACCTTTCTTAAAAAATCTGAAGATTATGGCACTGCTGATATCGATGCTAGCTTTTATGCATTGAACTACCCAGATCATCGCGTCACATTAGGCGTTGTATGGCGCCCTAGCGACATGGTTGAAGTCCGCATTGATAACGAGTGGCGTAAACAAGAAGAAAATACGTTACGAAACGGGCCAGACGATGCTTTATTCACACACCTTACGTTAAAGATAATGCCATCGCAGTTTAAGGGACTAGATATTATGCTTGCAGCAGACAATCTTTGGGATGAATCTTTTGAGGAGATCCCTGGCACTCCGGGCCGAGGAGAACAATACACCATTAGTGCCACATACCACTGGTAAAATTTAGAAAGTTATTTGCATTAACCCCGACTTATTGGTTGGGGTGATTCATGGTCAAATTTGCCTTAACAGACTTTTATGCTAGTGCTGTCTTAGCTGCCCCGCAGCGAGTCATGCTGGCACCACTCGTTGTAACATCTCGTAAAAAACATTCTTCATCATTTTATTCTGAACCGTGCGCTTTATGTGCGTCGTTTTCATTAAGTCGCTACGGTTATTTTTTCTAATTTTTCCAGCGCCACTAGTAACTGGTTTCTCTGAGCGGCAGTTTCAACTGTACGTTTTGAAAGATGACTAGGGTGCTGCTCTCGATCTAGCCAAAACTTACCAGAGACTTGACTCGCTTCTGTAGCAGCGGCTAGCCAAGTAATAGTATCCGCGCCTTGCTCAGGCGTACGCAGTAAACACTTAGTCACTTTATAAAACTCTGGCAAAGCATTGACAACCCCAGGCGTGTCTACCCAGCCAGGATGCATTGCATTGACGCTTATATCATCACCTTGCCAGCGCTTAGCCCATTCTTCGGTCAAAATCATTAAGCCGCGTTTTGCTCTTGCATATGCAGTAGAGCCTGAGTATTCACCGCGCTGGCTTTGTAAGTCGTTGACCTGAATTTTTTGCGAGTACATTCCGCCCGACAGTACATTAACAACTCTTGCTGACTCAGACTTTGCCAGTAATGGATGCAATCGTTCACTAAGGATATAAGGCCCAAGTAGCAACAAGGCAAAACTCTGCTCTAAACCTTCAGTGGTTTGTTGGCGAGGATTAAACAAAGCGCCGGCATTATTAATTAATATATCAACCGGTTTACCTGCTTTAAGTAAACGGTCTGCCAACGCATGTACATCTTTCATTAGCGACATATCGGCAAACTCTATATTGATCCGAGTATTACCAGTTTGCTCTATTAATTCACGGACAACTTGTTGAGCTTTGTTTTTATCACGTACTACCAATGTTAACTCTGCGCCAAGTTCAGCCAATTGTTTCGCAGCTGCCAGACCAATACCAGAAGTGGCACCTGTTATGACTGCATGGCGATCATTCATATAAGCCGACAGTGCGCTCCAGCGCTTACGAGATGTTGTATAACCCAAGCGAGTAAATCGCCAGACGCCTGGCAGTATTAGCTTGTCGGCGACTGCCAGAACTTTTGACGCCTTGGGAGCAGTGAAATTGTCTTCTAACGCTTTTCTTAAGCCTTCAAGCGCAGTGTTGCCAACCCTATCCATTACCCCAGGATTTAATCGACTGATAATCGCTACGGGCGCTGGGAAGCTAAAATTAGCGATATAACGCACCTTGGTACCGGTATCGGTAGTAGTAAATACAATTTCTTCTACGGCTGTAAATAGTTTTGAATCGACCGACATTAGCAGGCGCTTATTAGCTTCAAATTCAATAATTTCGTAGTACAGACTAAAGCCTGCTTTCATGTCGATCTGATAGCGACTGCCAACGCCGGGTTTCCCACTAGATAGCTTCGAAGCTTTAGCTACAGCAGGATCCCATTGCTCAATACGTGAGAACTCACTCACGTAGATAAATACCTCATGGAGCTTGCGTGTCACTTCAATAGTTTTATCTAGAGTAATAATATTGTTCACTTTACATTCCGTCGTTAACAGATAGTTTAAAAATACACCGCGAAGGGTATTTTAGTTCAGCGATGAGTTGAATGATGTGCGGCGACTAAGAAAGGAAGTATGCAGAGGGATCAACTGGCTTGATTCACAATACTCTTGATCAAACGTCCGATTTGGTGTCTGAGCTGCAAGTCTTGTTTTGCGCGCTTTCGAGTGTGGTAAGTAATAAAACTAACAAATCCCAGATCCCCTAATTGAAATGGCGAAGTAATATTGAATAGCTTCGCCATTGTTAATTATTGACATAAATACATCACCTATTTTAGGGGCAAAATATAGTTGGCTAAAATGAGTGGCCAAGGAGCAAAAGCCTACTTGAGTTTATCCCAGTTAAACAGCTTGTTATGCTGGCTTTGTTGCCTTAAACATCACCTTTATTGCTTTTTATTAAATGGGATATTCCCCAAAATAAAATACCGGCACCTGAACAAGAAAAGAAAAAAAACAATGCGAGTCCAAGTGGTGACCCCCAATTTAAAACACTATAAACATCCATATCTAACTCCATAATATAATATCGAAAAAAACACCATAAGATTGAATAGCTATCATTTTTAACACATTATTCAAATTGTTAAAAATACAAGCCTTTAACCTGCCCTGCCGCATACTCTCAACACAAATCGCAGTCAGTATAACGCTTTACTAAGCGCTAAAAAATGACTAGCTACAATAACGATGAACGAGCAAAGCCATCTGTTTGTGTGCGTTTAACTAACTTGTTATATGTAGACTAAACATTCTGACTTGTTGTGCCTGCTGCAATGACACCTGTTGCCACAATCGCTTGCTGGGCTGCAATTTGATTTGCTATGACTGCACCATTTTGATTTTCGCTGGCTATTATACAAGTGCTATACCCAAAACCCTTCAAAGTATTTTCCCATACAATCAAACCGTCTAAAGAATTTAAGCAAAAAAGGTGTCCGCCTGAATATGCGAATACCTTTTCATCTTCATAATACACATTCGTAATAGTTGAACTTTTCAATTTGGTTGCCCAAAGTTGTTCACCATCTTTCTTATTTATACAAACAACATGACTCTTAATTCCCAAGAATAATTTATTCATAAATATCTCCATTCAAAGAACAGTATATAACGCCTCACTAGGTGGTAAATAATAGTCGGCTATAATCGTGAAGCGATGGCCAATTGTTATTTTTCCTGCTTGAGCAAATTATTTGGCTTTTAAAAAAACCAACTAGTTGGATTATCAATAGCCTTTTCCTCGTCAAGAGCTTTCATGCCTTTGACTGAACGAACTATTAGCCAAACCACCCAAAGCAGAAGCAAAAACCAACCAATTAAGATTACAGATAAAATTGAACCAAAAAAATAAAAAGAGCGCCAATCCAAAAAGTTCTAATTTGAAATTGATAATGTGTTTGTACCCATTCAGGTGCATCGTCTTAATTGATATAGGCCATCACAACGCCAATGATCCCAGTTATACCAAAAAGTAAGCTAACCAAATAAAGTATGTAAACTATTTTGGCAGCCCCTTTCGTTGCAGGGCTATTTCCCACTGCTACTTTACTCATCTATTTTCTCCTTTAATTGCGATGAGTTTGAATTAATTTCTAAATTTGATAAAACTATAACAGCTTGTAATATCGCATCAAAAATATAAAAATCATGAGAAAAATCATACAATAACAAAGTAAAAAAAGACATTACATTTGAAGTAAAACATCGACAGCCAGTCAGTTTCAAGTCACAAATATACTCATCATAATCAATCGAAAACAGTTTTTGGGCTACTCGTTATTATAGGTGTCTGGTTGATGTGTAATTTGGTTCTGCCCCCTTTTATTAATTTTATTCTCAAGCAAGGCTAATAAAGAATTGGCTGAAGGTTTGTTTAACATTTTCACCCTCTTCATTTCAAAATTTCAAAGCGAATAACTGATTTAACACCCTAAATCTATCTTAGCAACATTATCATTTACTACAGAACAATTACCAGAAGGCAAAGCGCTAGGAACATATCGATTTAAATTTGGATCATATAATCCAGTTTCCAGAAAAATTGTTAGCTTATCAATTTCTTCATCGGTCAAGCCAATAGCCACAAACCGGGGGTCTAAGGTGCCAGCAGGCAAAACTTTTTGTGCAACAGCGGTATTTTTATAAGCTATTACGTCATGTATTGAATTGAAAGATGCTCCATGACCAAACACATTAGTGTCAGCTAAATTGTATAGTTGTGGCACTTTGAATTTATAATCATCTGCTTCTTCACCGGTAAACCCTCCGCGTCCACGACTATCAGCATCTGCCACTGTGCCCGTTATTTGTGGGTTGTTAGGATCAAAATCGGCAAAGCCAACCGAGAAAAACATCTCTTCCTCGGTTGCTCTTACATCTGAGCTGAGTCCCGGACCTTTATGGCATCCAACGCAACCTGCTTTACCAAAGAAAAGTGTAGCACCCTTAATTTCTTCTAAATTCATTTTTTCTTCATCACCTTTTAAATACATCTGAAAAGGTGATTGATTTGCTAAAATTGTACGCTCAAACGCTGCGATAGCTTTACCGGCATCTACTGTCGCATCATCGGTTCCTTGAGGAAAAGCGGCTTCAAATAGGGCTATATATTCAGGATTGGTTTGAACGATAGAGTCATCACTGGTTTTTAATCTGTGCACACCTGTGCCGGCAATAGCTTGGCTCTCGACACCTGATAATTGACGTGTATTGACTGCTTTTGGGGTACCTTGGGTAGAAAGTATTTCAACAGCAATAGCGGCATTAACAATACCATCAAGAGCATTCCCAAATTGACCATTCCATAACATAACATCTTGGAACGCCACATTGAGAACTGCTGGGGACGTTAATGGCTGAACATCTGGAATAAATTTTGGGTCTTCAGACGATTTATCAAAACCGTCTGCAAAGACGCGACCTTCTCCTGTTAACCCAAAACCCTCTCCACCTTCACCTATACCTTGAGGGATACCCGCTTTAAACCCTGATGCTGCATGATGGCAACTTGCACAAGACCAGGTACCAGAACGGCTCTCATTTACTCCTTCAGTTGCCAAAGCTGTTTCATGATAAAGCATTTGACCAAGAGCTATTTTTTCTGCAGTAAGTGGATTACTCATATCTTGAGGAATATTATCAAAATCGTCGCTATCTGGAAGGATAAAAGCACTCAAGCCTAAACCTGACGACTCTTCAACAATCGTTTTTTTCAATATTTCAGATGCAGTAAGCTCTGCAGTAGGAATGTTAACAAGTTGGTCATTATTATTGTTTTCGCTGCCACAAGCTGCGATAACAATATTTATAAATAATAAACTGAGTATTTTTTTGATGGGTATATTTTTTATAATCATAGTACTAAAAAATTAAATAGGTTAGTGTCAAATAAAGCTAATTAACCAGCTTTTCCCAATTGGTTTTCTACATCCTAGAGCCTTAACTCTTTTTTATATTCTTAAATATTATATATCTTCTTACATAACACTATTTATGACCTAATACCACCCCCTTAATATTCGCTTGTCTGATAATCTCCAAAATTTTACTTACAACATAATAATTAAACAAAGCTTGGTAAAATAATATCTCCTGTGTTTTGCCTAATGCATTACATTGATAACTGGACTAGGAATAATCCGCTGGGTCCTGAACTTTACTAGCCCAGACAGGGATTCATTTCAATATAACGTTACAGCTCGATTATGTAGGTTTCTGGTTGCACTAAGCATGACCTAAATAGTCCTTCCTACAAGGTACCCAAACGATTATAACGACGGTTAAAGTACTGAACGTATTACAGACTAGGTCCCAATATCGTTTTCGAAACCGAGAATTGACGATCTGGCGAACACAGAATGTGAACGGGGTTAGTCATTAAAACTCTAGCATGAATAGCAAAATAGAATTTATCGGTATACTCCTTCAACCATGTGATACAGGTTTTCATAGCACCATCATCAACAAAGATCACTTGCCGGTTGTTAATTCGTTGAATAACGTGTTCCGGCACATCCACCACCGAGTCTCTTGGCATAATGACTTAGTTGATGAGTTTCAATTAATTTTAGCCTTTAATTTGGAGCTGTTAATCCTCTAGCCAGCCTCCTGTTTTAGTTTGGTTAAAATACTTACAGCATAAGTGGAAATTAAACTAGGAGGCTGAGATGTCATATTACTCCGGCATTGATATACATTCAAACAATCACGTTGTGGTTGTTATGGATAAAGATGATAACAAGTCGGTGGATAAGCATATTGTTAATGATTTGGATACAACCAGTTCATTACTTTCACCCTATAAAAATGAGCTGAAGCCCTAGCAGTCGAATCAACTTTTAATTAATATTGGCTAACCTTTGGGTTTATCGAACATGGCTGGCTAGAAACACCTGATGAACAACTGGCGTTTATCGCTAAATTTAGCAGTGACGATCCTAATGCCATGATTCAATACACCTTAAAAGATATAAAAAAAATGCCGGAGATGTTTGCGAAGTTACATTCGACTTGGCTTACAGGTGATATGCAAGATATGGCCGATGTAGGCATCACACCTTTTAAAGCTGACTACCCCATTATTTATCAAAACTTGCTGGTAACACCCAACAACAATTGGTTACCTAAGATTGTGAACATGCTCGATTACCACCCCACAGAATTTATATTGGTTGGCGCATTGCATCTTTCAGGGCCTAATAGTGTATTAGCAAAACTCAAAGCTAAAGGCTACAAAATCTAAAAAATTTAAACGGTAATCAAAATACTGGACATTTATACCTGTCTTTTTAAATTTGCTCACCCTCTATCGTTTTTTTTGCGATAATCACCTATTGATTTGACAATACTGACAATAACGAAACCTATGATCGAAACCTGCGATAGCCCCGGACTCTTACCTATTCAATCTGCGATTTCCACTATGCTAAACCAAGTTATTCCAGTTTTAGAAAGTGAGCAAATAGAATTGGAAAATGCATTGGGCAGAGTGTTAGCCATGAATGTGGTGTCCAACATTAATGTGCCACCCAATGATAATTCAGCCATGGATGGTTATGCTATGCGCTGCGAGGATCTGATAGGTAACAACCCACTACAATTAGTGGGCACAGCTTTGGCTGGTGCACCTTTTAAACATAAAGTGTTAGCTGGCCAATGTATCAGGATCATGACAGGTGCCGTTATCCCGCAAGGGGCTGATTCTGTGGTAATGCAAGAAAACACAGAAACTCAAGACGGTTTAGTTATTTTCAAACAAATACCTAAATGGGGTAACAGCGTTCGAAAAGCGGGAGAGGATATTCAGCAAGGCAGCGTTGTGGTAACCAAAGGCACTAAGCTCACCCCAGCCTATTTAGCATTAATTGCTTCTGTGGGTATAGCTGAAATATCAGTCATTCGTCATATCAAAGTAGGTCTAATTGCTACGGGTGATGAATTAACGCACCCTGGTCACCCTCTTACCGATGGCGCTATCTTCGAGAGTAATCGTTATGCACTTAGCGCATTACTCACAACATTTCCCGTTGTTCTGTTTGATCTTGGCATTGTCAAAGATGACAAAGACGACCTCAAAGCCGCTTTTGAAAAAGCGGGTAATCATTGTGATTTAGTGTTGTCTTGCGGTGGGGTATCGGTTGGTGATGCCGATTTCGTAAAAGAAATTTTGGATGAGCTGGGCTCTATTAATTTTTGGAAGGTGGCGATTAAACCTGGCAAACCTTTTGCTTTTGGACAATTGGGTAACGCTTTCTTTTGCGGGTTGCCCGGTAACCCTGTGTCGTCTTATGTGACATTTGAGCAGCTAGTTAAACCGGTATTACAAAAATTAAGTGGTCAAACATATTTACCTGCACCACATTTTGTTGCCAAAGCCGCCAGTCTTATTCGTAAACGCCCGGGACGAACCGATTATCAAAGGGGGTTATTCTACCGTGACGAACAAGGTGAACTTTTGGTGAAGCCCAATGGCAAACAAGGTTCCGGTATCATGAGTTCCATCGCCCATGCCAATTGTTATATGATACTAGAACAAGATACAGGAGACGTTCAAGAAGGTGAGGCAGTTAACATACAGCCGTTTTGAGCCAGTTGCCACTAGACAAGATAGACGAACAAACTAAGAGCATATTTCTTCACATAAAATAATAAAAAATTAAACGCTCTGTTCTCTTTCTTCCGTAACTATTGCGCGCGGCACACAGTATTCTCTGTAATTAGAAAAACTTTCGTTTTCAACAACAATAAGAAGTAAGATTTGTGGCATTTAAGAAAGAATTAAGAACAATTTGTCATCTAGCGTGGCCTTTGCTGGTCGCGCAAATCACCCAGACCTTGATGGGGGTGTCAGATACAATTATGGCAGGCCGTTATTCAGCAACCGATATGGCAGCGGTGGCAATAGGGTTTGGTTTTACTCTGCCGATAATCGTGTTTATTCAGGGTATCACCCTTGCACTGCCAGCCATCATCTCTCGTTTTAATGGCTCAAAACAGTTTGATAAAGTGGCTAACTATACTCATCAAATGGTGTGGCTAGCCTTGGCTTTTTCTATTCTTGCCGTGTTATTTGGTTTTGTATTTGAACCTTTGATGCAATACATCCAAATGGATGAGGATTTACGGCGTATTACCATTGACTACATTCATTATATTTTGTACTCGATGCCTGCCTTTGCTTTGTATCAAGTACTCAGAAATTACTGCGAAGGATTGTCTATTACTAAACCTAGCATGCTCATTATGGGTATTGGTTTATTGGTCAATATACCGGCTAACTATGTATTAATTTATGGAAAGTTTGGCCTCCCAGAAATGGGCGGTGCCGGTTGTGGTGTGGCCACAGCCTTAGTGTTTGTGGCCATGTTTATTGCTACTTGGTTATACACACTCAAGTCCAAAAAGTTGGCAAAGTATGACTTGTATACCAAGCTATATCGCCCACATTATCAAAACATGATGGAATGTATGAAATTGGGATTACCCATCGCTATGACCATACTATTTGAAGTCACCTTATTTGCAGCAGTGGCCATTTTACTTGCGCCTTTTGGTGCCATTGCGGTGGCATCCCATCAAGTGGCACTCAATTTTTCTGCATTGATGTTTATGATCCCCCTAAGTATTGGAATGGCAACCAGTATTCGTATTGGGCATTTACTTGGTGAGCAAGATCCTCAACAGGCAAAAATCGCGACAAAATGTGCTTTCTTTTTGGGTATCAGCATTGCTGTTTTCACCGCCTGCCTAACTGTTATTGGCCGTGAGTTTATCGCTAAGTTATACAGTATTGACCCACCTGTGATTGAGTTGGCATCAGGTCTTTTATTGTTGGCTGCTATGTTTCAATTTTCAGACGCAATTCAAGTTATATCAGGCACTGCGCTGCGCGGTTACAAAGACACAACAGCTATGTTCTATTTAAGCTTTATATCTTATTGGGTAGTCGGTATGACAATCGGGTGTGTGTTGGGGTTAACTGATTGGATAGTGCCTAAAATGGCTGCCGCAGGTTTTTGGATAGGCTTTATATGTGGTTTAAGTACCGCAGCGGTAACCTTAGGGCTACGGCTCAGGTATATTCAAAAAAGACCATTCCAGCCCATTAACCTTTAAATAGGAAACAGTATGCAGTTATTGGATATCGCATTTCGCCCTAAATCTAGAGCCCCGATGCAAAGGAAGGTAGAGACTATGGTAAGCAAAGTGGCGGGCATAGATGGTGACTTTAGAGGTAAGCCAGGCAAACGTCAGGTGACGGTAATGAGTATTGAACAGTGGAAACTTGCTTGTGATGAAGTAGCTACCACACTTCCATGGACAGTCAGGCGAGCTAATTTATTGGTCGACGGCGTTAGTTTTGATGCAACTATGGTCGGTCAACAAATCAAGATTGGTCAATGTATTTTGTACGTCACTGGTGAGACTGACCCTTGCCCAAAAATGGATGCCCAACATCAAGGGTTAACCCAAGCCCTCGTACCTGATTGGCGCGGCGGTGTTTGTTGTCGCGTCATTGCCGATGGAAGGATAAAAGTCGGCGATAAAATGATGATCATTTAGTCAGTCGAGATACTAAGATTTTGGTCTTTCTTTAAAATCTATTAACGTGATCATGTATTTGGGTTTATTATTATTGAAGTTATTCACTTACTAAGTTGAAAATTAATGATGAAACTCTCTTATTTACTTATCGTTGTATCCGCCTTTGCCTTTTCACCACCAAGTCACGCCGAAGGTTGGCTCGATTCTATTAAGAGTATGTTTGGTATCCAAGCAGAAACACCTGCCATACCAAACATAACAGATATGATTAGCTCGGTCAGCGAATCTGTCGGCATCGATGAATCTCAAGCAAAAGGCAGTTTAGCGTCTGTCTTTAATTATGCTAAAGAAAACATCTCTGCTGAACAATTCAGCGGTTTAAGTGATTCACTTCCTGGCCTCGACTCCTTATTGGGTGCAGTACCAGATATCAGCGGTATGACGCCTGAAGGTGGATTAGGCGGATTGATGGACAAAGCAGCCAATTACAATACTTCGTTAAAAGCAGTCAACGACTTAAAAAAGCAATTCGAAGCATTAGGGTTAAGCCCAGAAATGATCATGCAAGTTGTAAATGGTGCCAAAGCATACTTACATACAGATAAGGGTCAAAAAATCAAAGAGCAATTAATGAAAGGCTTAAACACCTTAACTCTATAATATTTAAATGGGCTGACTACTTATAGCTAGCCCTTTTTACATCTAATCATCTGATAATTAGTCAGAATTCTTTCTTAATACATATCTACATTAAAAAAAAACAAAAATATATTTGTCCAATACCAATATTCGAACCACAGTTTATAAGAATTAATCCACACCTTTAAGGGAACACTATGGACTCCGTTGAAACGCAATTACAAACCTTCTATGACAAAGCAATTACTTTAGGCACAGAATACTCCACCCAATTCATACTTGCGATAGTCTTACTGGTGGTTGGCTTGTGGGTAATAGGTAAATTGAGTAATGGTGTTAGACGTAGTGCAGTGAAAGGTTTACCAGACGAAACCTTAGCAAAATTTCTAACCAATATTTTTGAAGTGGTACTAAAATTATTATTGGTGATCAGCGTCGCATCGATGATCGGTATTCAAACTACATCGTTTATCGCTATTTTAGGTGCCGCAGGTTTGGCCGTGGGGCTTGCTTTTCAGGGCAGTCTGTCAAATTTTGCGGGTGCTGTGATGATCTTAATATTCCGGCCATTCAAAGTAGGCGACTACTTAGGAGCACAAGGTTTAGAAGGTGTAGTTACGGACATTGGTATTTTCGTCACTACCTTTATGACCTTCGACAAACGCATTATCATAGTCCCCAATGGCCCTTTAGCAAATGGCAACATCATTAATTACACAGCAAGTGATGTCAGGGCGGTTGAGATATCCATTGGTATTTCTTACTCTGATGATATCGCAAAAGACAAGGCAGCAATGGAAGCGCTCTTAAAAGCGGACTCAAGAGTATTACAAGACGAAGGCAATGTAGTCGCTGTAGTTGATTTAGGTACCAGCTCAGTTGACTTTTTAGTCAGAGCTTTCGCAAAAACCGATGACTATTGGGATTTATTCTTTGATATACGTCCAGCACTTAAGGCTGCAGTTGAAGACGCAGGTTTGACTATTCCATTCCCGCAACGGGATATACATATGATCCAAGAAAGTGCTCAAGACTTAGGTAATCCTTAACCTTAATCATTCAAAAAATAGGCGTATTCAAAGCTTAGACTCACTGAGTATTAAAAGTGATATTCGCCTATTCAATTTGATTGAGTATTGCTTATCAGCAACAGTAAAAGAAGAGCATTGTTTGTTATTTTGGGTTGATAATTTAGAAGGCAGGCTCTTGTTGAAATAACCATTGAACGGCTTCAGTAAATTCTGTGCGCCAGAGTTGTTCGTTGTGTTCGCCATTAGGCACACGTTTAAACAGGGTATTTTGCCGAGGATGACCTTGATGTCTGAGTTGCCGCTGCATTTTATGGGTATCAGCTATCATGCCATTCCCTTCATTGTCGCCATACATTACGTATAAACGAGCATCCAATCGGACTTTTTGAAATTGAGTGAAAGCAAACACATCTTGCGAATACCAATAAGATGGCGAGAAGATACCCGCTTTACTGAAAACTTCTGGATAAGCATGAACCCCGTAGTGTGAGATCAATCCGCCCATAGAGCTACCCATAATAGCAGTGTGTAACCGGTCTGCTTTAGTACGAAAATTGGTGTCTATATAAGGTTTAACGACTTCTACAATAAAGTTCATATATTGCTTACCTTGTGCTTCGCCAAAACGTTTATTTTCCCATGGTGAAAGTTCAGTCATACGGAATTTTGCAGCATTATCAATTCCTATAACTATTACCTCAAATCCCATTTTTGCAGCAAGTTGGTTGAGTGACTCATCTACTCCCCACTCCCCTGCCAGTGCAGTCATATCATCAAATAAGTTTTGCCCATCATGCATATAAATGACAGGGTAACGTTTGTCTGAATCTTGATAACTGGGTGGTAAATACAATCGAATAATGCGCTGTCTATCTAGTTCTGGCATGATAAATTGGTAAGGCAACACTTGAACATTGCCAGTCGAGGTGGAGGTTTTTTCCGGCTCACCGCAAGCGCACAAAAACAAAGCGAAGATTAATAATATGCTTCTTATAATTAGCTTCTTACTCATAACTGCATCACCACAGATTGCATCAGCACTTCACTTAACGCCATTTCGCCTAATTCTAACTCAACTATCAGGTTTATCTGTGTCCCAATTAATAAATCCACGCCTAAATATCCCTTGTAGTTAATTTTAATCTGCCAAGCGTTGCAGCAGTTAACTCAATAGCAAGATTGATTATGCGCTGGTCTGCGTAACCTTCAAAATAATGCAACATACGTTGCCCAGTATTTTAATGATTTTCTTAAATTTGATAGCAAAACCCATCTAAGCCTTTTTCTAACACATAAAGTGCAATATCTCAGAATATATACTAAGAGTCTGGCACCTTTAAATTTGACTTTAATACAAAAAAAATACTAGATGTTGTTGAATGCCAAGTTGTAAATATTACTCTGGTACATTTACAAAGACATAACTATCACGAGGCTTAACGCCATAATCCACTTTAACATTTTCGTGCCGATCATTGAAATGAAGTGGGATTAGAAAATATGCATGACCGGCCCATTTGGCTGGTGAACCATTAAACTGTGCATCTGTTAATGTTGATGGTTCTTTTTTAAGCACAGATTAACATGCAATATCAGTTACCCAGATAACAATAGACAAAATATTGTTATCCCACTTTGCTAAATTTGTTTAAAATATTTAAATAATTCCATCGATAACGCTCGCTAAATCCTACCCCTAAGTACAGTTGGCTAACACTAGGTTGCATACGTATTGATAGCATATTGTTATTCCACATGAGGTAATCAGTTTTTTAAATCAGATCGTTTGGTGAACATTTAGCTGTTATCATCGTGTTCTAATAATAATTATTACCCATAAGTGACAAGCTAAATGAAAATATTAATCCGAAATCTTGATAGAGAAACCACTGAGCAAGAACTAAAAACTGCTTTTGAAGCACATGGTAAAGTGCAATCTAGCGATATAGTCAAAGAAAAATCTAATGGTTTATCTAAAGGATTTGGATTTATAGAAATGCCTAAAGCTGGCGAAGCAAAGGTCGCCGTAAAAAATCTTAATGACAGTATGTTAGGTGCTAACAAAATTAGAGTTAAATACGCTGAAGAAAAGGCTGATACTCAAGCTAAACCAAAAACCGATTAGCTCAAAAAATTGCAAACGAATATACTTAAAAGTACGCTTAGTGGTTGCTATCTATTTTTTATTTGATTGTCAGCAAACCGGTCTCACTGATGGCAAGCATTAAGACATTGGTGTTTATGGCTTTTATCAACAATTTTGATCCCTATCAATAAACAACACGACCCCTTATCCACTTCACCTGACTTTTCCCTTATGTTAATGCCTAGTCTAATAGCAAAAAAGATAAGGCATCAACATGAAAACGTTAATTTTGTTTACCTCAATTATTTTACTTTTTGTTATGGCTTCTTGTAGTTATGGCCCTGATTCCCCTAAAGGCTTTAGTTTACCAGAAGGAGATATCGCAAAGGGTGAAAAGGTGTTTATGCAATATAAATGTCAGGCTTGCCATGCTTTAAAAGGCTATGAAGATGAATCGCTAATCAAAGAGTTTGATACGCTAGTCCCATTAGGTGGCACCTCCGCTATAATCAAAACCTACGCTCAGTTAGTGACGTCTGTCATTAACCCTTCCCATAAATTTGCACCCAGAAACAAGTCTATTGAAGAAAAACTCATTAATGATGATGGGAGTTCAAAGATGCGGTTATTTAATGACGTTATGACAGTGCAGGAACTGATTGATTTAGTCGCATTTTTGCAACCTAAGTATGAGGTTAAACCAATTACTTACACACATTATGGCCAATATAGAATGTTGTGACACGGGTATCTTTATGTATCAAGGGACTCAGATTAGTGCTGATTATAATTCAAGAAGTTAAATTCTTGGGAGGGTAACAATGAAAACACCTAAACGAATATTAGTGGTGATAAGTGGCCGACATACTGAACACCCAGCCTTAGAGCGGGCACTAAAATTTGCCGAATTTGATAACGTTCATATCCATTTATTTAACTCAATTTACGAACCGGTCATGGAATTAACCGATGTATTGTCCAGTGAACATCGTAAAGAAATGAAAAGCCAATATATGGCAGATAGGTATTTATATATGGATACTATTGCCGAAAATTTGGATCAAAAAGGTATCAGTTGCAGTGTGAATGTCGCTTGGCATAGAGAGTTACATGAAGCTATAGAAGAAATAGTTGATGAGCTTGAACCCGATTTAGTCATCAAACGAATTTCGGCCGACGCATCTAATATCAATCCTTTTACCATGCCAGTTGATAGACATTTGCTGCGTTATTGCAAAGCCCCTCTTTTGCTCGTGAGAAACTCAAATTGGGTGAACAAACCGCTACTGGCAGCCATAGACCCCACTGTCCTAGACCAAAAGCACATCGCACTCAATCACAACATACTCGAATATTCGAAAATGCTTGCAGATGTGACTAAAACTCAATTACACAGCGTCAGCGCCTTTGAGACGCCCAATATGGCGCCCTCTATGGATGTAGGTTGGTCTAATATCGATTTTGAGAGCATTAAAGTTGAGACCACTAAAGTTCATAAAAACAAAATGGAAACCTTGCTTAAAGAACATGATTTGTTTACGTGCCCCTACCACGTGTTAGAGGGCCGAGCGGACATCGCCATACCTAAAATTGCAAAGAAAATTGATGCACAATTGCTTATTTTAGGCACGGTTGGCAGAACCGGTTTATCAGGGGCATTCATCGGTAATACAGCGGAGCATGTTTTAGCGAATATGAGCTGCGATATATTGACCCTAAAACCAAACGTATAACTAGCATTAAGGCATAAAAATGCAAACCATAAAAAAAATTCTGGTTGATATTGACCCTGATAAACAAGATCAACCTGCACTTAGCAAAGCATTACACTTTGCTAAACAACAACCTATTATTATTAAGTTATTAAGCTGTCTGTATTATCCCTCTGTACTGGCCAGTCATTTTCTGACCCCAAAACAACGAGAGAAAACCCAGGCTGTGATTATCCAAATTAATCAGCTCAGACTCAACAAATTAATTACGCAGCACTCTCAAAAAAATGTGACTTATGAGACTGAAGTGATCTGGCATTCACCCATTTATCAAAGCATATTAAAAGTAGTAGACAGCTTCAAACCTGAATTAGTGATAAAGGCGACTCATCAACATAAGGTCATAGCAAGGCGACTGTTTACACCGACAGATTGGTATTTGCTTAAAGCCTGCCCAGTTCCGATTTTGTTAGTTAAAAATCATAAATGGACTAAAAACACTTCTGTAGTAGCGGCGATAGATCCTGAACATCATTTAAACAAAAAAAGTGAATTAGACAAGAGTGTTCTAAAAGCAGGCTTTTCCATGTCCTCCAGTCTGGATATGCCTTTGCATGCCCTGCACTGCTTTGATCCCAGTTATTGGGACATCTTACTTGAAGCATTGAATAAAAGTGGCATGTGGGCAGATGTATTTTCTATTGACGAACATCATAATGAATCCATGGTACTTGAACAATTAAGGTATCAACATAATATTAAATTTGCCGAAGAATGCTCTGAATATGTGCCTAACAGTGAAAATCAGCATATTGTTTCCGGTGACATAGACCGTGTAATGCCACAAACATTAAGGCAACTTGACGCTGGCATTTTAGTATTAGGTACCACCTATAGAACGGGTTTACTGGGCAGCACAGCACAAAGGCTCATCGAATCAGTTGACTGTGACTTGTTGGCGGTTAAACCCAAAGACTTCGAAGCACCGTTTCATTGAGTGATCATCCAATCGATTAGAGAATGTAATCAATCGATAATACTTAGCGCTATAAATGGTGCTAAATTAAATACAAAGATAAATAACTTAAAAAACCCCATGCCACAATAGTTGATCACGTCGAACTGTTGTTCGGTTAGCTCAAACCATTTTCCATGCATCAAATGCAACCAATTGTGACCTAAACTGAAAACAACAAACCATATCAACAACATCGAATAGTTAATCAGTGTGCACCATGCAAAAAAACTAGCGAATTCTGAAGTAAGCATAATATTGTCCTGTCACATGAAAATTTGGTAGTCTCAATACTAACTATTTTGAACTATTAGTTATTGATCCACATCAGGTTCGATGTGAACCACTACGTCATGAATATCAAACTTATCAGCTAACACACTCTCAATTTTATCGGCTATTTGGTGAGATTCGAAGGTACTAAGATTGGAGCAAACAGTCACAGTGACATCAGCTACCTGTTCTTTCCCTGTATCTCTAGAACGAATATTACCCACATTTATTACATCTGGAATATTGTTTACAGCGGCTTTTAATGCTTCTGGCGGATAACTACTGCAATCAACCAACACAGGTATTGCCCTTTGAAAAAGTTTGAACGCTAAATAAAAGATGATGCTAGATACAATTAATGCGAATAAAGTATCTATCCAATAGTATCCACGTGCCGCTAATTGCCATCCGACAATCACCACTGCGCTGGTCAACACATCACTAAAGGTATGAGTGGCATCTGCAAGTAATATTTCTGAAACTAACCGTTTAGCCCAATAACGTTCCCAAAACGTCAAAGCTATATTGATTACCAGCGAACAAATTAATATAACCAACCCCAGCATACTTTGCTCAACTGGCTGCCCAAAACGTTCGACAGCATTCACGATCACTTCAAACGCTACTATGGTTAACAAAGACGCGAGGCCAAACACGGCTAATTGTTCAAATTTTTGATGACCATATGGATGAGAACTGTCGGCAGGTGATTCAGCTATTTTTACTACTAACCAAGCAAAAAGATTATTTGCCAAATCAGTAAGGGAGTGCACCGCATCGGCTATCACTGCTGCTGAACCTGTCATCAGCCCAACCGTCATTTTGCTCGCAGTGATCAGTGCATTTGCACTCCCTTCAATAAGCAAAACCTTTCTAACGTGCATCTTTTCACCTTTATTAACTACAATATACATTTTAGTCAAAACAACGATATCAGCTTAACTGTTAAATTAATTGATCAAGGTCAATGAGCAAGTTAGTGTATTTTTTTAGAATGATATTAAGTCCTATGATCAGAAATATTGTGATCATCACGCTAACTCTGATATGTGTAAGGTCGACCTGTGAAAATAGCTTTTTTTAATACTAAACCTTATGATCAGGAATACTTTGACCGTGTAAACTTTGATGGTACTCACCAGATACGTTATTTCTCCTCACACTTAGATTTAGAATCCACTTCGCTTATCAGTGATGAAAAAGTGGTGTGCGCTTTTATTAACGATAATTTAAATGCGCAGGTGTTACATAAGTTGAAGGATAAAGGGATTGAGCTTATTGCTCTTCGCTCAGCGGGGTTTAATCATGTAGATATGGCCTGTGCGCAACAACTTTCAATGCATGTAGTGCGCGTTCCTGCGTACTCACCTTATGCTGTGGCAGAGCATGCGGTGGGTTTGTTGTTATGTTTAAATCGAGGCATTCACCGTGCACATAATCGCATACGTGAAGGGGACTTTTCATTGCGTAATTTAATGGGCTTCGACTTACATGGTAAAACAGTTGGGGTAATAGGCACAGGGAAAATTGGTCAAGCTTTTACTAACATCATGCTGGGTTTTGGCTGCAATGTGATTGCTTATGATTTGCTTCACAATGAACAGTGCATTGAGTCTGGAGTTAAATATACCTCCCTCGACAACCTGCTTAGTCATGCTGATGTTATTTCACTTCATTGCCCACTTACCCCTGACACTTATCATTTGATCGATCAAAAAGCGTTGGCAAAAATGATGGATGGAGTCACTATAATTAATACCAGTAGAGGCAAACTAGTTGATACCAAAGCCATCATAAATGGACTTAAATCGGGTAAAGTAGGTTTATTGGGTCTAGACGTCTACGAAGAAGAAGAAGCGTTGTTTTTTGAAGACTTTTCTGCCCAAGGTATACAAGACGACTTGTTAGCCAGATTAACAACCTTCCCAAATGTCATTGTTACCAGTCATCAAGGATTTTTTACTCAAGAAGCGATGCTCAATATCGCGCAAACTACCCTTTCGAATATCAGTCAATTCGAACAAGATGGTAGCGCTCAAAATGCGGTGCTTTGAGATTTAACGTTAACTGATTAGTATCAATATAAACTAGCCAGTAAAAAGCATACTCAACTTCAGCTTATTGGAGACGATTATGACAACGACCAAACATGTTCAACGGTATGAACAACTAAAAGTGCTCAGTGCGAACCTCATATCAGAAATACCGGAGGTTATGACTGGCTTTGGAGCATTACATTCTTCAGCAGTTTCAAAAGGTGCACTGGATACAAAATCAAAGGAATTGATTGCTCTGGGTATTGCCATAGCAGTGCATTGTGATGGGTGTATTGCTTTTCATGTTCATGATGCATTAAAAGCAGGAGCAAGTAGGCAAGAGACATTAGAAGCAATTGGTGTAGCTATTTTAATGGGGGGCGGACCGTCCATGGTCTATGGCTGTGAAGCTTTAGAAGCCCTGAATGAGTTTGAGCAAAAACAAAATCCACCTATTTAACTCTGTCGCAAATAGTTCAGGCAACCGCAGACTGTATGCAGTTGAGTTGACGAATTTTTGCTCCAAGTAAATTATGAGGTACACGTTCAAGTAGCAGATACTGATGCAGTTTTCTAAAATCTACAAACTTGACGCGGCGTTTTTCTACCTCAATTATATGTTCATTGTGTAACTGAGTGAGTAACCGACTAACAGTCTCAATCGCCATGCCTAAATAATTGGCGATATCCACTCGAGTCATGCTCAAGTCAAACACCTTGCCAGATAACCCTCTCTTTTCAAATTGTGAAGACAAGTCCAATAGAAATGAGATGAGTCGCTGTGCAGAGTTCATGTTGTTTAAACTAAGTAAAAACTTGTCTTCATTATTGAGGGCATGACTCATGCCCTGCAGCAAGTTAAGTCTGATGCTTGCTGAATTCGCCATAGCCTTATCCAACTCCCCTAAGCCGATACGACACACACTGCTGGTTTCCAAGAACTTTATCGATTGAGCATGGGAGCCATTATCAAAACCATCTAGACCAAGCAAATCACCGGGATAATGAAAACGGCTAATTTGTTCATGACCACTATTATCTGACACTGAAGATTTTGCTGACCCGCTACGCAAGATAAAAATAGCTTCAAATGTCTGGCCAGACGCAAATAGTTCGTCTGACTTATGATATACCTTATGAGAACTTACTTTTGGCTCTGCTTTAGTTTTATCAACTAAACTAAAGCATATGCCAGGCATGTTACAGTATTGGCAAAGTGAAGGTTGTTGGGTTTTATTTATAGGCATTTTACAATCCTTGAAGGTAGGTCAAAGGCTAATTTCCTTGCCATTGATATAAATCAAGGTTAAATAATAAAGATTAGTTGAAAGCTGGGGTATTCGCTATTCTGCGTAATTTACTTCGGTAAGTACTTATATAAACACACCGACTTCTGTGCTGAGGTCCTAAGTTATGTATCACTGTCTTAACAACCTTGCTGGTTATCTCCTTTGTTAAGCATGTCTTTGGTCACTAATACAATACCATCTTGGCTGATACGAAAACCCCGTGCAATGTCATGTGCTTTGTTTATCCCAATACTCATTCCTTCAGGTATTTGGCAGCCTGTATCAATAATTGAGCGATTAATTTTAACATGCTGAGCAATATCAACTTGAGGCAGGATCACTGATTTTTCAATTTTACTATATGAGTGAACATGCACATCTGAAAATAACAATGATTGACTAATTTCAGCACCAGAAACAATACAACCACCTGACACAATCGAGTCCACTGCATAACCACGACGGCCATAATCATTAAAAATAAATTTAGCTGGAGGTGATTGTTTCTGATGTGTCCAAATAGGCCAATCTTGATCATAGATATTTAGTTCTGGAGTGATTGCAACAAGGTCCATATTGGCCTGCCAAAATGCATCTAAGGTTCCCACATCGCGCCAATACGGAGCAGATTGTCCATCATCAGAACAGAATCTAAACGCCATCACATGATTAGTATTAATTGCAGCAGGAATAATATCTCTACCAAAATCATGCAGCGAGTCTATGTTTTTAGCATCCGCAATTAGTTGCTGAATAAGAAATTCAGTATTGAACACATAATTTCCCATGGATGCCAGCGTGTATTCAGGTTTGTCTTCAAGGGGACAAGGTTTATCAGGTTTATCATGAAAATTCGTGATCCGGTTGTGTTCATCCACGCACATCACACCGAAGGCACCCGCCGCATCGATCACTGGCACCTCGATGCAAGATATCGTCATATCTGCTGCACTTTCAACATGTTGGACTAGCATATCTCCATAATCCATTTTATAAATATGATCACCTGCCAGCACAACAACATACTTAGGTGCATGCTCACGAATAAACTCAATATTTTGATACAGCGCATCCGCCGTACCTTCATACCAACTGGGAGAATATTGCTGGGACGCAGGTAAGAGCTCAACATATTCACCTAACTCTCGGTTTAAATGCCCCCATCCTCGCGACAAGTGACGTATTAACGAATAAGCTTTGTATTGGGTCATGACCCCAATCTGCCTAATCCCTGAATTAATACAATTCGACAAGGGAAAGTCAATTACTCTGAATTTCCCACCAAAATGAATTGCAGGTTTAGCCTGATATTGAGTTAATTCACACAATCGACTGCCTTTACCTCCTGCAAGGATCAAGGCTAATGTATCTCGTGTGATCTGACTAACGTAACGTGAGTTGGAGGAGATCATAATGATTACCTAATGTTAGTATTACTGATAATTTCTGCTCAAATTTTAATTGCCAACACATCACACTTCACACCATGCAATACACCATTGGCAGTGGAGCCTAGTAATAACTTCAAACCACTTTGGCCATGAGTACCCATAACAATCAAATCAGCCTTGACACTTTCGGACAACAAATGAATTTCATTAACTGCTGAACCAATAGGTGCATATACTTGTTTGTCTGGGATACAGTGCGTTTTGGCCAGTTCTAATAGTGTTGCTTTTGCAGTTTCTTGATTATCGTTCACAAAATCTGAACCTATACCAAGCCCATATGAATCGAAGTAAATCTGTGGAAAAGTCACGTAAATAAGACTAATTTGCGACGGATTTTGTGCAATATCCAGCGCTCGATCTAATACAGGTTTGTGCTCAAAAAAAAGATCTAATGCAACTAAAATGTTTTGATAACTATCCATATTTAATTTACCTGTTAAACGAAACTCTAGCTTTAATTAGGAGTGTTTTTAACTTGCTTACTTTATTTAGACTCAAAGACACTAGGTAACATTGATCTATATCAAACTGTCGATTCACAGGCTAAATAACATTAATCCGTATTTGATTTAAATCTAATTAGGTTGGTTAGAATTTAATATTTAGAATTGAACTATCATATAAGTTCATGTATTTTGCGAAAATACGTTATTTAAGCCTGTGTGCTTTCTCTATTTCCTGTACACATAAACTATAAATCAGTAGGTTATAAAGATATTTAGGGAATATCATTGATAATCGTCTTTTAAAAACAGAAAGGGTCCTCATGAGTTCTAAGATGGAACAGAAACTAGCAGAGTTTCGAATCACTTTTATTGCTGAGTATAGTGACAAGCTAGCAATGTTGACTAAGTTATGGTTAAACGCTAGAACGTCTAAAACTCTGGACGCAGTCAAAAAATTTAGGTTTGAAGTACACAGCATCAGAGGCTCTAGTGCATCACTCAACTTTTTAGCTTTGAGTGACCTGCTCTGCTTGATTGAAGAAGAGGTGGCCCCCTGTGAAGAAAAAATCAACACTTTAAATAGTGTTATACCTTTTATTGATCGTCATATGAATACGATGATTGAAGCAACAAAAAACAACCCTAATCCATTACTTTTATTAAAAGAAGCAACGTCTACTTTAAGTAAATTACGCGAGCCACAAAAAATCAAAGAAGAAATTAATTCACCGTCTTATCGTGATATAAAGATTGCCTTAATTGATGACAATAAAAACACATCAGTGGTTAACGCTAAACTTCTTACTGAATTTGGGTTTACAATCAACCAGTTCAATTCAATTGAACAGTTCGAAGAAGTGTTTAAACAAAATAGATTTAATTTAGTGCTTATTGATACTGATAACTCGATTAACCTCTCTGAAAAAATATTTGACTTTGCTGCCAAACTCAAAACATTCGATACCGACGTATTTGTTTTATCTTCCTCAAGTTCCTTTGAAAATAGACTTTCAGCAGTAAGATCCAAAGTAAAAGAATATCTTTTAAAACCAGTTAATATCACTACTTTAGTATCCAAAATTCGTAAAAATTTCAAGATAGATATAATCCGGCCCTATAGAATTTTACTCTTAGATGACCAAGCCTTAGAGGGTAGTTTTTATAAAACGTTGCTAGAGGACGAACATGTAGAAGTTCTGGCAATATCTCAAGCCAATTCAATCATGACAGAATTAGAATCTTTCCATCCGGATGTGTTTTTGTTAGATATTCACATGCCAAACATAAGTGGTCTGGAAGTAGCAATGGTTCTTCGCCAACAAGCTAAATACGATTATGTACCGATCATTTTCCTCACTTCTGACGATGGTATCAAAACCAAACTTGAAGTATTAGAGTGTGGTGCTGATGATGTCATCTCCAAAAATACCCCTCCTAACCTTATCGTACAGCAGGTTGATAGCCGTATTCAAAGGGGACAAGAAATTCGGTACCTTGCATCTAGGGATAGTTTAACAGGCGTACTTAACCATGGACAAATCATGGAAGCCGCAGCTCATTCCATGAGACTGACTTCGCGCCAACAAACACCTACTGTGATCGTGATGATTGATTTAGATCATTTCAAAGAAGTAAACGATAAATACGGTCATGTGAATGGAGATAAGGTACTGATTTCTTTAGGACAATTATTACTTCAGTCGGTGCGATATACCGACCATGTAGGCCGCTATGGAGGAGAAGAATTTATGGTGGTGTTTAATAACGCAAACTCCAAAATTATCGAAAATAAAATAAACGAGATTTTAACCGCCTTTTTACACATTAACTATACCGTTAATAAACAATCTTTTAATTGTAGTTTTAGTGCGGGATTGGCCAGTTCAACTCATCATCAAAAACTAAATGAGCTAATAAACTCAGCCGATGTCGCTCTGTACAAAGCTAAAAATGCAGGTAGAAGCCAAATTTGTGTAGATGAATCAAAATAACAAATTTTTAATTTCATCAGAGGGTATTATTCTAAACTCAGTTTAATTGTTACTCATAATGATTGACCCCGAAGTCACTAACATCAACCCTTGTGTTTCAACCAAACTCAATAGGCTTAATATAGTCGACTATTTTTTGATTGTCACACATATCCTTAAACGCCTCCCCTAAAATGTCACTTTGAGCAATAACGGTTTGCCAATATTCAATACGTTGCGCTGAGGACATGACTTCAAAGTCTTTTCTGTCAGGAATTTTGCCATAAGGTAAACTAGATATAAACTCGTCAGAAGGTACCAACATGACCACGTCATTGTAACTGTTTGCATGTGGAAGTCGCTTTTTAAGGGACTTATCGAACCAGCCAGGTATAGGTTTTGAGTAAAAGTGCGAATAAAGCACTAGCCCTTTTTGCGGTCCAAAGGTTAAATCAAAGTGATAATCAATAATACCGCCATCTCTATACATTCCAGGTGGTGCACCATCAATATTTTTTACACCTTCAATCACAATAGGAATAGAACCTGATGCCATCAAGGCCTGCGGTAAATTTTTAGCAGTAAGAGGAACAGAATATGAGGTCATGTTAACAGGATCATTGACCTTTAAATTAGAATTAGGCGACGAAAACAAATAACGCTGGTAAAACTTTTCTAACCATTTCCGCTTCATCGCATTAGCACTAGCGCTGGCAATTAAACCTGTCATTTGTAGTGGTTTTGCTTCGAACTGAGTTAAACCTTTACACTTGGCCACAATAAAATGCGCTTTAATGATTGGGTTGTTGATGATTTCATCGCAACCATTTTCACCTAGTACATAATTTAACAGTGCCGTGCCTTTTGCAGTGATTTCTTTAGCGGTCGGTTTATCAGAGTAAACAGTCTGAGAATAGCGCTCTGCCAAGCGATTAATCGCAGACAATGGGTCATTTTGAGCGAAACAGGCAAATCTAAACGCCCCCGCTGACGAACCAATAATATTTAAAGGCCTAGTTCGCCCAGCAAAAAATTCAGGGAATATATAACGGTCAAGACCCGCCAACACAAACCACTTAGGCCCACCAGATGCCCCCAACATATAATCAAATAAATCAGCACTAAAGCCCTCTTTTTTAATACGTGCTAGAGCATTTTTTCCAGCATAAACATCCAAAACCTGCATACTCTTCCTTTTATTCAAACGCTAGTATTTATTATAATCCCAGCATAGACGGCATATACCGTGACTTACGGATCTCTTAAAATGATGTAATGACTGTTATCACTGAGTCTTTTATAGCAGTTAAAAAACTGTTTTTAAGTTTAACAACTTGTGCAATAGATGCATCTAAATCAGAAAATTTAATATACCTATCTGATTATTATTTATAATCCCCCATTAAATGCTGCAATTTCAATCAAGCTTTTAGCTATCGAGTGTTTTGCAACCAACAGAAATTTCTCTATATATATCAGTTTATTAACCGACATATAAACAGTACTCAACAGAGTTATCCACAGGAACAGTGGATAAACCCAACTTGATATCATTACGGACGACTGTTTTGCTATCATACCCAAAAAATGAAGTGCAATATTTCGCTATGCTAAAGATTAGTTTTCAGACTACACACTAACAAGCCCTATCAGCTGGTTTCAAGAATAATGATTACGATGGGATTGTTTAGTCGCCTTGTAAAGCTAGTTCACTGCCATGTCATAAAAAAGCTATTAACACTTACAGCCAGTTAATGGGCACAGTGCTGCCATTCGATGAGGTGCCACATGCACTTTTTACTGAAAGACTTTTTGGCGAAGGCATCGCTATCAAACCTTCTGATCACAAAGAATTAACACCTTTCGCTGGCACTATGATGTAATTCCCAGAACAAGCTCATCAATTAAAAATAAAGACGCAAATGGCTTAAAGCTAAAAATATAGCTAGGGATTGATTATCACTTTATATTGGGGAAAGGATCTAAGAGCGTCGTTAAACAAACTAAAAACGTTGAGCACAGACAGCTACTGGCCGAATTTTTCTGGTTAAGATGAAAAGACGACTACTCAGAATTTTATGTTCTATCACCTTTCTTAGTAGCGATAAAATAAAATGCATTCAAGCGCACTATTTTCAAGTTATCGCTAACAAGATAAAATGATAACTGTTTACATATAAATTAGGAATAACAGTTAACTAAAAGGATTGGTTTGTTCCTTTACCTGCCTTACCCTTTATCGTTATAGTCAGTGCACGAATGATATCAGTAACTAAATTAGGACACTATGACCACTCTGTTCGGCATTAAAAACTGCGATACCATCAAAAAAGCACGCGCTTGGTTATCTTCACACAATATCAACTATGTTTTCCACGATTACAGACAAGACGGACTCGACACCAATTGGCTTGAGCAAACAGAACAAACCTTGGGCTGGGAAATCATGCTTAACAAACGTGGAACTACTTTTCGTCAGTTAAGTGAAGAGCAAAAACAAGGGCTTGATAAAACCTCTGCCTTGGCGCTAATGCTTGAACATCCAGCTATGATAAAACGTCCCATACTGATCCATAAAGATAAATATTTCATTGGTTTTAAAGCAGACCAATTTTCAGAGGTTTTCTCATGAGCCACACACTTGATTTGACTAAAAACTTAATCAACAGAAAATCTGTTACTCCTGAAGATGCGGGTTGTCAGGAAATGATGGCTAATATCCTTAAACCTTTAGGCTTTGTAATCGAAGATTTAACCTTTGCCGACACTAAAAACATTTGGGCTCGCAAGGGAACAAATGAACCACTATTTTGTTTTGCTGGGCATACAGATGTTGTACCTACAGGCCCAGAACAGAATTGGCAAACCCCACCTTTTGAAGCTACCGAAAAAGATGGCTATATTCATGGCCGTGGTGCAGCAGATATGAAAGGCAGTTTGGCTGCAATGTTAGTGGCCACTGAAAATTTTGTAAAAGCCAATCCACTGCATAAAGGCTCAATTGCTTTTTTAATCACGAGTGATGAAGAGGGGCCTTTTATTAATGGCACTACTAGGGTCATAGATACATTAGAAGCCAGAAACGAAAAAATCACTTGGTGTTTAGTAGGCGAACCATCAAGCACGAGCGAAGTCGGTGATATTGTCAAAAATGGACGCAGAGGTTCACTCACCGGTGATTTACTTGTTAAGGGTATCCAGGGCCATGTCGCCTACCCTCACTTAGCCAGAAACCCTATTCACGAGTCAACGCTGGCACTAGCAGAATTAGCGAATACCACTTGGGACAGGGGCAATGAATCGTTCCCGCCTACTAGTTTTCAAATATCTAATATCAATGGCGGCACAGGTGCCGGTAATGTTATTCCTGGTGAATTAAAAATCTGTTTTAACTTTAGATTTTCTACTGAAGTGACAGATCAGATGTTAATCACCAGAACGACCCAAGTATTAGATGCCCATAAACTCGATTACGACATTGATTGGACCTTTAATGGCCAGCCTTTTTTAACCGACTCTGGCGAGCTGGTTAAAGCCACACAACAAGCCATCAAACACTGCACAGGCCGAGAAACTCTATTATCAACCGCTGGAGGCACTTCTGACGGACGTTTTATTGCGCCAACCGGAGCCCAAGTCATTGAGCTTGGACCTGTTAACGCCACCATCCACAAAATTGATGAATGTGTAAAAATTGACGATCTCGATACGCTTGCTGATATTTATCAAGATATATTGCAACGGTTGTTAGCGTGATAAACCAAGCGCACATCTTTGGTAAAGATGAAAGTCTATTAGTCGAATGCCAAAACGGCTTTCGACTTTTACCCAAAGTCTGTGGGGCATTCAAGAAAATGCAAGCGGCTGCAGCACAAGATAATGTTGATATACAAATTGTCAGCAGTTACAGAAGCTTTGAGCGTCAATTGAAAATTTGGCAAAGTAAATGGTCAGGTAAAGTAACCTTGTTAGATGTCAATGAAAACACCATAGATGCCACTGCCCTGTCTGACCAAGAAAAGATAATCGCGATCCTCACATGGTCGGCGTTGCCTGGGGCTAGTCGTCATCATTGGGGAACTGACCTAGACGTATATGACAAAAAATCAGTTGAACAAAGCCAACATGACTTTAAGTTAGTTTGCAAAGAATACGAACAAGGTCCCTGCACCGAACTTAACAACTGGCTAAGCGAACACGCCAGTCAATTTGGTTTTAACCGGCCCTACGCTGAATATAACGGCGGCATTGCTCGAGAGCCTTGGCATCTAAGTTTTCAAGCAAGTGCAGACAAAATGCTTGGTCTGTTGGATGAACAAGTCTTACTCGATAATCTAAGGAAGTCGGATATCCCGGGTCTAGATAGCATAATCGCTAACATGCCTGACATTTATCAACGTTTTGTTT
This sequence comes from uncultured Paraglaciecola sp., assembly GCF_943787955.1. Lineage (NCBI taxonomy): Bacteria > Pseudomonadati > Pseudomonadota > Gammaproteobacteria > Alteromonadales > Alteromonadaceae > Paraglaciecola > uncultured Paraglaciecola sp. The sequence goes on along the minus strand of NZ_CALSOK010000013.1, from coordinate 61,926 downwards.
TAAACAGGGGATTAATATGAATATTTGGATAGTGGTAGTGATTATTACCTTGGTATTAGGCCTGATTATCGGCAACATATTATTGCTAAAACAAAGTGCCAATCAAAAACTACCAAAGGTGAATAAAGATAATAATGCGTCATATGACCGTTTTGAAGACAAAGATGATTAACCTCTCCCATACCATCAGTCATTAAGCGTTTGAAGAATGAAAATTTTACTTCTGGCTAACAAAGACATCGCTAGCAATTTTGCCTTGAACACTCTGTTTCAAACAATGCAAGGGCAACATCAATTTCAAGTTTTACTCTCCTCAACTGTTGGAAATAAAAAACAAAACAAACCACAGAACTTATTAGACTTAGCTTTTTTTGAACAAGGCTTATTTAACCAAATACTATTTCCTGCCCTGCAAAACAATTCCTCGCCTATATCGGGGAGACGTCGCAGTTTTAATGAATTTAAAGCACTGGGCATAGAAGTATCGGACATCCACTCAATAAACTGTCAGGCAGGTCTTAAAAGAGTCAATGAGTTTGCACCTGACCTTATTGTTTCAATTCGCTTTGGTCTGATACTACAATCTGCGGTAATTGCTATCCCCAAATTTGGCGTAATCAATTTGCACTCTGGTGAACTCCCCACATACCGGGGAGTAATGGCAACGTTCAGAGCCATGCAACAAGGGGATACTGAATGTGGCACAACTGTTCATTATATTAATGACAGTGGCATAGACAGCGGTGAAATTATCAGTATTAGTAAGCAAACGCTGGATTATCAGCGTTCTTATCTTCACAACACTTTATCGCTCTACGAGACGGGTATTAACGATGTAGTGAATGCCATCAACGATATTGAAACCACAGGGAAATGTTCAAGTTACTCTGTCAATTCAAAGGGAAACTACTTTTCATTTCCCTGTGAACTAGAACTTGAAGAATTCAATCAAAGAGGACTCAAGCTTTACGAATATCAAGATGTGATTGATATCGCCAAAGGCTATTATTGAAAGCATCTTTTACGTTTGTTACATAAGAATATTAAAAGTGAAAGCACGCTTTGCGGGATGGCGCTGCCCACAAGGGCGTCAATAAGAAGCTGTCAACAAAACACAGCCCAATTAAATGCTACTTATCAACATACCTAATTGCCGTACCACTAATACTCACCATCAACATACTGCCACCCTTGCCTACTACTTCATAGTCAATATCAACACCAATAACCGCATTAGCACCGATAGAGCGGGCTTCCTGCTCTAGTTCCTGAAAGCCAATTTTTCTTGCTTTAGTGAGTTCATCTTCGTAAGCACCTGAGCGGCCACCCACAATGTCGCGGATTGAAGCAAAAATATCTTTAAAGATATTAGCTCCCATCACCGCTTCACCTACAACAATACCTAAATACTGTTCAATTTTTTTGCCTTCTAGCTGATGAGTGGTGGTTACTATCATGTGCCTCTCCTTGCTTCAATCTCAGTTTTAATTAGTTCAATTCGTTGCATCAGTTGTTCACCTGAATAAACCTTAGACGGCACCTGTCCCCATATAGGTTTAGGCCAGCTCACATCATTTTGGTAACGCGCAATATGATGTAAGTGTAACTGAGGTACCATATTACCCAGGGCTGCAATATTCAACTTATCAGGTGTAAACAAATATTTAAGTACTCGACTGACCAGCGCAGACTCTTGCCATAACATTTGCTGCTGAGCAGCATTCAGGTCAATTATGTCACTTATGTTTGCTATTCGTGGCACTAAGATTAGCCAAGGATAGTTGGCATCATTAATAAGGCGTACCGAACATAAAACTAACTCAGTGACTAATACACTGTCCTTCTCTAATTGTGGATGTAATATAAAATTAGCCATACAAAACCTTAAATATTAGTAGATATAACGGTTAACAACGCCCGTTGACCAATTTCAACCTCAGCGTTAGGAAATACAATGGCTTCACCTTCAAATTGGGTACGATATTCGCATTCCGTTTCATGGGCTAATAAGTGGTCTTTGGGAAAAGCACTAAAATTAGGAGCGTCTGGTGGAAAATTGAGGGTGAAATCATCTTGTTGCTTGTTGATCACTTGATTCACTTGGTAGATCAAGAAATCTGTGTCGGTGAAGTGCTTAAGAGCCAGGTCAACACCACAAATCAACTTGGTCAACGTAGTCACTACATCACAAAAAGCATTCATATTGTTTTGCCCAAATGGCATCACTTTTCCCAATTCAACAGTGAACGCATTGGCGTTAAATTCATTGACTGAATAATAACTGAAAGTCGTCGTCGGACTGCCGGATAGTAAAATAGTGTTCACTCCACAGGCTAACAAAATTTGTAGCTGATATTTGTTCCAAGCTTTACCATTTTGAAAAGGATAGACAGCAAATTTGTCATTTTTAGATGCGCGTATAGCGGTATGTAAATCATAATGAAAACGACTCCTGCCCTGCACAGTATTTATTCCTAGATAGAAATTTTTGACTACATCTTCTAATTGTTTGGCTCGGCGTCTTTCATGATTCGTCTGTTGCCCCGCAGCCAAGTTTTGATGTTCGCCACTAAACAAACGATTCATATTTTCTTCAATAAAGCGTTGAGCAATATTCATAGCGGGTAAATTACCAAATAAAAATAACACCCGTTGTTTAATCACTGTTTTACCAAGCAAAATACTTTTGACTAAATCATCACAAATTTCTATGGGCGCTGTTTCGTTTCCGTGTATGCCACAAGAGAGTACGATATCTTTATCACTATCGGCAATAGTTTCAAAGCTAATAATCCCCTCTGCTAAGACATTAACTTGTGTGTGTGCATCGATGAAAAACTGGAAAGAAGTACTAAAAAGTGAAGGTTGGGTGCGTGATAAAGAGAGAAAATTGCCATGCTGCTTTAATGTTTCAATGGTGTTTTGAATTGATGTATCGATTTGTGTTTCCATAGTGAGTTGGTATCACTCGCAAATATGATTTCTAAAGTATTAATATTACGCTAATCTGAATATTAACTCTTCTTTTATAACTGAGAATAAATCTGAGAAGAGTAAATTAAGCAGTCTGATAATCACGTACAATCGACGTGCTATCCGCTAAATCTTTATTGGCCAGCTCAAACAAGGATTTGCCAGTTAAGCTATTTGTCCTGACTTTATAACAACAAAAATTCAAACACTTGTTTGAATTTTTGTTGAGCTAGGCTAACTATTATCTAATCTTATTTAGGTCTAAGAATAAAGTTTACTCCACTATACAGGGCTCTAGTTTCCAAATTTTATCTACATAATCCTTAATGGATCGATCTGAGGTGAATTTACCCATACGTGCGGTATTGAGTATTGCCATTTTTGCCCAACCAGATTTATCTCTATAAGCTTTATCAGCTTTTTGCTGTGCATTTGAATAGGACTCAAAATCGGCCAGAACTTTGTAAGGGTCTCCCCCCTCTAAAAGACTATGTTTGAGGGATGCTAATGCACCAGGTTTACCTGGTGTGAAATAATCAGTTTCAAGCCAATCTAAAACTACTTTGATTTCTTTATTGTTGTAATAAAAGTCAAATGGGTTGTAGCCTACTTTGTCAAGTGCATGCACTTCATCTACGTTCAAACCAAAAATGAAGATATTTTCATCACCGACCTCTTCCGCGATTTCAATATTTGCACCGTCTAAGGTGCCTACTGTTAATGCACCGTTTAATGACAACTTCATATTTCCAGTACCTGAAGCTTCTAAGCCCGCAGTAGAAATTTGTTCTGAGATATCAGCAGCGGGGATTATTTTCTCAGCCAAACTGACCCGATAATTAGGTAAAAACACCACTTTAATTTTGCCGTTTACGCGTTTGTCATTATTCACTTTCTCAGCCACTTGGTTGATTGCATAAATAATGTCCTTAGCTAACTCATAACCTGGGGCGGCTTTAGCGCCGAATAAGAAAACTCTGGATTGCATGTCGTAAGAAGGGTCTTCTAACAATCGACGATAAAGAGCCATAATATGTAAAAGGTTGAGATGTTGGCGTTTATACTCATGTAAGCGTTTAATTTGCACATCAAAAATAGCCTTAGGATTAATTTCTACACCTGTTAGAGCTAATACCTCTTTTGCCAAGGCGACTTTATTTTCGTGCTTTATTTTCATAAATTGTTTTTGAAACTTAGCATTGTCGGCAAACTGACTCAGTTGCTCTAGCTTTTCTAGGTGCAACGGCCAATCATTACCAATCTTTTCATCTATCAAGGCAGATAACTTAGGGTTACAAGCCTTCAACCAGCGGCGCGGGGTAATACCGTTGGTGACATTTGTTAACTTATTTGGCCACATTTCGTGAAATTCCGGAAACAGATTTTTCTTCACTAAAGACGAATGAATTTCAGCCACACCGTTAACGGCAAAAGACCCAATGACCGACAAGTTACCCATGCGTATCATCTTTTCATTGCCTTCTTCTATGATGGACAACTTTTGCTTGATGGCATTGTTACCTGGCCACACTTTTTCCACTTCACTCATAAAGCGGTGATTAATTTCGTAAATGATCTCTAAATGCCTTGGTAGAATCTTCTCGAACATACGAGCAGGCCATTTTTCTAATGCTTCGGGTAATAATGTATGGTTAGTGTAGGCAAACGTTTTGCTACAAATTTTCCATGCGCTATCCCAATCGAGCTCAGCCCTGTCTAATAAAATCCGCATCAATTCAGGTATGGCGATAGCTGGGTGGGTGTCGTTCAATTGGATCACCACTTGACTGGAAAAACGGCTCCAATCATCTCCATGTGCTCTCTTGTAACGGCGAATAATATCTTTTAGCGAACAGGCACTAAAGAAATACTGTTGAATTAAACGTAGCTCTTTACCCGCTTCGGTTTCATCGTTGGGATACAAAACTTTAGAAATCGTCTCAGCTTGTACGTTTTCTCTCTGTGCATCAACATATCCACCAGCATTAAACACATCCCAATTGAAGTAACCAGACGCTTGGCTTTGCCATAAACGCAAAACATTCACGGTTTTGCCACCATAACCCACCACCGGAATATCCCAAGGTAACCCTTTAACAATTAGTCCAGGGTGCCATTCTTTTTTAATCTCGCCACTCTCAGCATATTTAGTTTCAACATAACCATAAAGTGGAATTTCTTGAATTGACTCAGGGCGGCATATTTCCCATGGGTTCCCGTAATCACGCCAGCTGTCTGGGCGCTCAATTTGTTCACCATTTTTGATTTCTTGACGAAATAAACCATGTTCATAGTGTAAACCATAACCCACAGCTGGCATATCAAGTGTTGCAAGCGAATCGATAAAGCATGCGGCTAATCGGCCCAAACCTCCATTACCCAAAGCCATATCCTGCTCTTCTTCCATAATATCGGTGAGGTTGACACCGAGTTCTTTTAAGGCTTGATCAGTCTGTTCATATAAGCCTAAATTATGCAGGTTGTTAGACATTAAACGGCCCATTAAAAACTCAGCAGAAAAATAATGTACGGCACGAGTATCGTTTAAATAATGAGATTTTTGAGTTTTACGCAGTTGCTCTAACACATTTTCTTGCACTGAAGCGCAGGTCGCTTTCCACCAAGCATGGTTGTCTGCTTTATTTTCATCAGTGCCTAATGAACAATGTAGATGTCTAACAATTGCATCTTTAATAGTTTTCTTTGGTAAAGAAGACGTTTTAGAAACTGACCTTTTTGCTGTCATATTACACCTCAAATTAGCTTTATTATTTAAACACTTGCCGTTTTAAATACTTGTTCGACCAGAATTTTGGCCTCTTTAACTAATAAATTGAGATGTTCAGTACCATTGAAACTTTCTGCGTATATTTTATAGATATCTTCAGTGCCAGATGGCCGTGCTGCAAACCAACCATTTTTGGTGCTGACTTTCACTCCACCAATGGCCGCGTTGTTACCCGGAGCATGTGTTTGAATATTAGTGATAATTTCTCCTGCCAACTTGGTAGATTGAATGACACTTTTATCCATTTTACTTAACACTTGCTTCTGTGCATGATTTGCCGCTACATCAATACGAGTATAAATAGGTGATGAAAACTGTTCGGTAAGATTTTGATAATGCTCACTAGGATCTTTGCCTGTTACAGCAATAATTTCAGCGGCCAACAAACACATGATGATCCCATCTTTATCAGTTGCCCATGGTTTGCCATTTCGACGCAAAAATATACCACCTGCACTTTCTTCACCGGCAAAACCGATTTCACTATTTAATAAATCTTGTACAAACCATTTAAACCCTACTGGCATTTCAGATAATTCACGGCCGAGGTCTTCCACCACACGGTCAATCATACTACTGGACACTAAAGTTTTACCGACCTTGATATTTTGTGGCCAATCTGTTCTATGTTGATATAAGTATTGGATTGCCACAGCTAAATAATGATTAGGATTCATTAAACCACCATTAGGGGTAACAATGCCGTGACGGTCAAAATCAGGATCATTGCCAAAGGCCACATCAAATTTATCTTTTAAATCGATCAAGCCAGCCATAGCATATGGCGACGAGCAATCCATACGGATTTTTCCGTCTTTATCTCTGCGCATAAAACCAAATTGCTGGTCAACATTACGGTTGACCACTTCGATATTTAATCCATAACGCTCTGCAATTTTGTCCCAGTAAGGTAAACCAGCACCACCTAGTGGATCAGTACCTAAGACTAACCCTGCTTTAGCAATAGCTTGCATATCAATTACTTGGTCAAGCTGCGCAATGTAATTTTCAGAAAAATCAATTTCTGTTACATAAGCAGAGTCATAGGCGGCAGACAAACTCATTCGTTGCACATCAGCCATATCATTACTGATGATATCATTTGCACGCTGCTGGATAAGGTTAGTCACGTCGCTATCAGCGGGTCCACCGTGAGGAGGGTTATACTTAAAACCGCCATCTTCTGGAGGGTTATGTGATGGAGTGATCACTACACCATCAGCTTGTTTTTTTGAAGAGTCGACATTATGCTGCAAAATAGCATGGGAAATGACAGGTGTAGGGGTGTAACCACGATTTTCTTGGACTACAAGAGAAACCCCGTTTGCTGCTAGTACTTCGACAGCGGTTGAAAATGCCGCTTCAGATAAAGCATGGGTGTCCATGCCCATATACAGAGGCCCCGTAATATTTTGATCCTGTCTAAATTCAGCTAGCGCCTGACAAATAGCAGCGATATGCATTTCGTTAAAGGTATTTAAAAGTGAACTACCACGATGTCCTGACGTGCCAAAAGAGACAGCTTGAGTGCTATCACCTTTTGTGGGCTGATGGGTATAATAGGCGCTAATCAACTTAGCAACGTTGACCAACTGTTCCTTTCTAGCGGGTTTTCCTGCTTCCGGATGAAGAGCCATAATGATCCTTATTTTTTATTAAACGTGTTCAGGGGAAAATGTTGCAATCAGTTGTTCTATTTCGGATAGGTTAAAGCCTACCTGCTCAGCCACTTCTTTGAGCATATTGATTTTCTTTACAGTATTATTATTGGTTATCACCCAATATTCTGAACCAGGTACATTTTTAGGGTTAGTACTACTGCCAGTCGCTAACAGTGTGTCCTTATCAGTGGCAAAATACGTTCTATTACGTCCGCTCATTCCCAACACTTTAGTGAATTGTTGGGCATGATATTTGTGGATAATCGATAATACCAATAGCCATCTTTCCACCATCTTAGGAATAGCTTGCAAATGTTGCCCTTCAAGCTCGCTAAACACAGCCGATGCCTGACAAACTTGATTGGCACTTTGCACTTTAACGTCCTCATTATTAACAACGCTAATAGGCTTGGAACTAATAGCACGGCTTCCTGGCATTGTATTAAGAAGCGATTCAGGCATGACTAATCGACGTAAAATATCTGATGCACTTTCACCAATATCTTGTGTCTGTGAAGCAATAAAGTGGTAAAGATCTTCTTCTATTTGTATATTTTTCATGAGATTTTTTTTAAACGGGCACATTTCTAATATTATACGTATTGACGCAATCAATTCATCGATTAATTACATTTCATGCACAAGTATTAGCTAAACCACCAAAAACTTGCCTAATTTGCGCTAAAATATTGATCCGCACAATTTATTGAATATTCTGGGTACCTTTACCTCTTCAACAAAACAAATTAGCTATGACTATAAAGCACTCCTGTCGGTAGACCCTGTTGACAGCCTATGCACTAAGATTAGGTGATATACCTCCCGCATAGTGAAAAGCTTTCAAGGCGCTGAGTGAGTAGAATAAATTGGAAAATCACCTTATTCGAGTATCTACCAATACGATACTCATGCATGGGGAGAGACGTGAAGTGATGATTAAGGTTGGCAACGAATTGACCCAACAGACCTTGTATCCTCGGATAGAATAGAATTTGGTTTACAGCATGCGATGCAAGAATAAAGTTATTTTTGGCTGGCTCTCCCTTTTCACTAGCCAGACTCACCAATATAGCTTGGCTCAATAATATGAGACTGCTTTTGGCAGACATATATTATAACTGGAGCCGATGAGTACTGGGATTTAACAGTGAAAAACAACGCGGTCTATTCAAATCTACTTTAGGCAAGTTAACCCCAGAACGTTTGTCTATCTTAAGAGTAGGGATAATATTAATTATCGCTTTATACTGAGCTTATTTTTTCTTCCTCATAGGTTACAAAATCGTCTTGGCACAACACAACGTTTGTATTGAAAAGCGTTGAATGCCTTTGCAAAAGTAGGAACCCAAAGAGCTAAATGGCAAGGAAGAGCTGCTTTACTCAACAAATTAGTGAACAATACTCAAATAAAGTCAGTGATCCATCTTCTCAACTACCCCAACTCTATTTACGATTAACCTACCAGAACAAACAAAATAATAAAACATTACTACTGAGCGCCAAACAATGTCATCGTATTATGCGTCGTCCTTAAGCCCTGTTAAAAACTGAGTTGCTGTGAAGCAATGTTTAAAACCACAAAAAGAACCTTCACACCTTAGCGATACCGCTATTTTTGTGGCATAATCCGCGCCGAATTTTTGTTACCTTATACTTCACTAACTTAAGGTACGTGGTAGCAAGCAATAGTTAAATATTAATACTGGGGTACCGACTTTGCTAACAACTGCAAATATTACAATCCAATTTGGCGAAAAGCCTTTATTTGAAAATGTCTCAGCAAAATTTGGCAATGGCAATAAATATGGCCTGATTGGCGCAAATGGTTGTGGTAAGTCAACCTTTATGAAAATCATTGGTGGTGACTTAGAGCCTTCTAGTGGCAATGTATCTGTCGACCCAGGCGAACGTGTTGGTAAACTTAAACAAGACCAGTTTGCCTACGAAGATTGCAGCGTGATTGATACTGTTGTTATGGGGCATGGTGAGCTTTGGAAAGTTAAAATTGAACGGGATGCTATTTATGCCAATCCTGATATGACTGAAGAAGACGGTATCAGAGTTGCCGATTTAGAGTCTGAATTTGCCGAGATGGATGGTTACACCGCTGAATCTAGAGCTGGTGAGTTACTGATTGGTGTGGGTATTCCCATTGAACAACATTTTGGTCCTATGAGCGAAATTGCGCCGGGTTGGAAACTCAGGGTGTTACTTGCCCAAGTATTATTTTCTGACCCTGACATTATGTTACTGGATGAGCCTACCAACAACTTGGATATTAATACTATCCGCTGGTTGGAAACAGTACTGAACGAACGTAATTGCACCATGATAATTATTTCTCATGACAGACATTTTTTAAATTCAGTTTGTAGCCATATGGCAGACATCGATTATGGCGAAATTCGTTTATTTCCAGGCAACTACGATGAATACATGACAGCAGCTACACAATCTCGTGACCAACTGTTGTCAGACAACGCCAAGAAAAAAGCGCAAATTTCTGAGCTCAAGGCGTTTGTGAGCCGTTTCTCAGCAAACGCATCAAAATCAAAACAAGCCACGTCCCGTGCTCGCCAGATTGATAAAATTCAATTGGATGAAGTGAAGCCCTCCAGTCGTCAAAGCCCATTTATTCGTTTTGAAGAAACTAAAAAGTTACATCGTTTGGCTGTGGAAGTAGAAGGTTTAGCCAAGACATACGATACAGAACTATATAAAAACTTGGATCTGATGATTGAGGTAGGCGAAAGAGTGGCTATTATTGGTCCAAACGGTGTGGGTAAAACAACCTTACTAAAATGTTTAATGAGTGAAACTGACTTAACTGCCGGTAGCGTAAAATGGTCTGAAAATAGCAATATTGGTTATTATGCTCAGGATCATGCTGCTGATTTTAAAGAAGACAAAACACTGATGGATTGGATGTACCAATGGGCCCAAGAAGGTGACGACGAACAGATTATGCGCGGTACTTTAGGTAGATTGTTATTCTCGCAAAATGACATCAATAAATCAGTCAAAGTCATTTCAGGTGGTGAACAAGGGCGAATGTTGTTTGGCAAGTTAATGCTGCAAAAACCCAATATATTAGTGATGGATGAACCTACCAACCACTTAGATATGGAGTCCATCGAGTCTTTGAACTTAGCCTTAGAAAATTACAAAGGTACCTTGATTTTTGTCAGTCATGATAGAGAATTTGTGTCTACTGTAGCTACGCGTATTATCGATATACAACCAAGTGGCATTATTGATTTCAAAGGTGACTACGAGAGTTACCTGGCAAGTCAAGGGGTATAAAATAGCCACTGACTTAGAAATTTCAGAATAAAAAAAACCGGATTTCTCCGGTTTTTTTCTGAATGCCTACTTTTTACTTAATATTAAGTAACCAAGAGACAAATTGTTTTGCTTCGGTGGTGTTAGAAAAGGTGCCCATTTTCTGGCCACACTTGTCGGCAAACGCCACTTTATGTTTATTCACAGAGATATTGTGCACTGGGCACATTACCGAAATCTGTGTTCCGTTATATGTATAAGACATAATAAAACTCATTAAATATGACTATTTTTTACTTCAATAAATGAAGCTATAAATAGCTAAAACTAAAAATAAGCTCATTACAGTTTTGACGATACTACTAAAACCTTAAGTTTCTGTTCCATGAGACACCTGCAAATATTGTTTGCTACGATGTTTAATACCCACTAATTCGTCGTACGATAATTCAGCTTGATGATGTAATTCTTTAGGTCTTTACCTAATTGGCGATTTCTAAAGATTACGTTTTTAATGTTGGCTGACTGGATCAAGGAAAGACATAACATTGGGGGTTTGTATTGATAAAAGTATTCAAACCTAAATTTAACATACTTACTTTTGTACAATTAGTCAACTGCTAATTAGACTAAATGGTCTACCCGTGACACATAATTCACTTTGTTAAAGATGCTATCATTAGTTCAATTTATTAGTTGCGAGTGATCTACCTTGGAAAAAATTGCCATATTTGTTGACGTACAAAATATATATTACACCACTCGCCAAGCTTACTCTCGCCAATTTAATTACCGTCGATTCTGGCAACATATTCACCATCAAGGCGACATCGTCATGGCCAATGCTTATGCTATTGATAAAGGTGATGAACAACAGCAAAAGTTTCAAAGCGCACTCAAACACATTGGCTTTGATATAAAGTTAAAACCTTACATTCAACGCAGTGATGGTTCAGCCAAAGGAGATTGGGATGTGGGCATTGCAATAGATGTAATAGAAGCCGCAGAAAAGGCAGATACCATTGTTTTATTATCAGGTGATGGGGATTTTGATTTATTGCTCAAAAAAGTGAGCGAAAAATATGGCTGCAAAACTCAGGTCTATGGCGTACCTCAACTGACCGCCTCTTCATTGGTGAATGCGGCCGATGACTTTTTTAAAATTGAGTCTGATTTATTACAATGATTTATATAAAAATGGCTGCAATCCATGCAATGAAGTAAGCCAGTAATCCGTAACCCGCAAATAAATCCCAGGCTATATTTCCACTAGCTGTTACACCTTCAATAGTGGTAACTGTGGCAACGCACTGCAGTGCCACCAGATACAACAACATCAGACCTATGCATGCGCCACTAGAGCTAAACCGTCTTGCAGAATATGGGCGCTAATCCTGCTATAATTTCATCCGCGCCTTAAATGCCAAATATTATGACTGTAAATCACCACTTTGTGGGGAATGGCCTGAAACCATAAAAACAAATGCAGGTTACTTTTTCTCATCTCTCAGGGGGTCATATGATTACCTGAGCATGCAATATAAATGATGATTATTTACAATACTTGTAACAGCCGCTTTGCAATAAAACACATCGCAAAGTGGCAAGTTTTAAGTGTTTTTATGCTTCACGCAAATGGTCAGCCACAAGAAACGCCATTTCTAATACTTGGTCAGCATTTAATCGAGGATCACATTGCGTTTTATAAGCTTGTGCCAAATCGTCATCACTGATTTTGTAAGCTCCGCCCGTGCACTCAGTCACATGTTGTCCTGTCATCTCTAAGTGAATACCACCTGCATGCGTACCTTCAGCTTTGTGAGCAGCAAAAAACTGTTGGATTTCACGCAAAATAGCATCAAAGTTACGAGTTTTATAACCACTTGAGGCTTTAAAGGTATTGCCGTGCATAGGATCAGAGCTCCATACCACTTTGCGGCCTTCTTGTTTAACTCTGCGTAACAATTTAGGCAAGTTATGCTCAAGCTTGTCTGCGCCCATACGGGTGATCAAAGTAAGTCGACCCGCATCGTTATTTGGGTTGAGTGCATCAATAAGCTGAATTAATTCATCTTCTTGCATACTCGGCCCAACTTTCACACCTATAGGGTTGTGAATGCCACGGAAAAACTCCATGTGTGCATGATCGAGTTGACGAGTACGCTCACCAATCCACAACATATGTGCCGAACAGTTGTACCACTTATCCGTTAAGGTATCGACACGAGTCAAAGCTTGCTCATAATTAAGTAACAAGGCCTCATGAGAGGTATACAAGCTAGTTTCATGTAAGGTAGGCGTATTGCTGGAGTTAATCCCCATAACATTCATAAATTCGAGAGAATCTTGAATACGTTTAGCTAGGTCATGATAACGGTTTTTTAACGGATTATTTTCTACAAAAGCCATATTCCAGCGATTCACTTCATGTAAATCAGCTAAACCACCTTGTGCAAAAGCTCGGAGCAAGTTTAGCGTAGAGGCACCACGATGATAAGCTTCAATCATCCTCTGAGGATCGGGCCTACGTGATGCTTCAGTAAATTCAAAGCTGTTAATAATATCGCCACGATAGCTAGGTAAAGACACCCCATTAATGGTTTCAAAATCACCTGAACGAGGCTTAGCATACTGCCCAGCCATTCGAGCAACTTTAATTACTGGGCAACGACCCGCATAGGTCAGCACTATAGCCATTTGTAAAATAACTTTAAAAGTGTCGCGGATTTTTGGTGCGTTAAATTCATCAAAAGATTCAGCGCAATCGCCGCCCTGCAATAAGAAACCGTGACCTTCTGCTACATTACCTAACTGTTTATAAAGTTCACGCGTTTCAGCTGCAAACACTAAAGGAGGATAACCACCAAGAGTATGTTCAACTTGTTTAAGGTGTTGTTTATCTTCATAGGTAGGTTGTTGCAAAATGGGCTTAGAACGCCAACTGTCTGGTTGCCAATGACTCACGATTTTTCCTTGTAAAATAGATGTAAAGTAGACGATTAAAAACTGAACCGACAAACTGGGTCGAGAATTTAGAGGGTATGAGCAAAAACTTCAATCACAAACGCAATTATTTATGAAATATAAATAGCTAACTTATTACCCAGTAGCAGTAAGATGCTCAATAAAGCCATCGGATCCTTGTTCAATGAGATCTAAAACATATTCAAAACCGCCTTTGCCACCGTAATAAGGGTCAGGCACTTCTTGTTCTTCAGATTCACAAAAACTTAATAGTAATGACACCTTATGTTGAAACTCTACAGGGCAAGTTTCTAACAAATTGGTGATATTTTGATTATCCATTCCCAAAATATAATCAAACTTTTTAAAATCTTGCTTCACCACTTTTCGGCATTTTAAGCCTTTAAAATCATAACCTTTGTCTATAGCCACTGATTGTGAACGTTTGTCAGGCGCAGCTCCTTTGTGATATCCAGCCGTACCAGCAGAATCAATTTCGATAATCAACCCTATGTCAGCTGCTTTTTTCTTAAAAACGGCTTCAGCACTGGGCGATCTACAAATATTCCCCAAACAAACAAAAAGCACTGAAGTTGTGTCACCTACCATCGGTTTTCCTAATATTTTTACTATGAAAAGTATTCTAGCGGTCTATAATTGCGCGTCTAGTGGTAATACGGATTAATTTAAAATGAATGTTCTCATGCTTAGCAGTTCTAGAGTGGCTGATGAAGATTACCTACAGCATGCGTTACCCATGCTTGATCAACATTTACCCATTATAGAAGAACTACTCTTTATTCCTTTTGCAGGCGTAAATCTCGGCTGGGACGATTATACGACTAAAGTGCAACACGCCCTAGCCGATTATCAAGTCAAAGGTATTCATCAATTCGCAAATCCTCATCAAGCATTAGAAAACGCACAAGCTATATTAGTTGGAGGCGGTAACACCTTTAATTTACTCAATGAATTGTATCATCAAGACTTGCTAGGCAACATAAAAAACCAAGTCAACAAAGGCAAACCTTATGTAGGTTGGAGCGCAGGCTCAAACATCTGTGGTAATAGTATCCGCACCACCAACGACATGCCCATAATACAACCACCTAGTTTTGAAGCTCTCAATTTTGTTCCATTTCAACTCAACCCCCACTACACCGACTATCAAGCCCCTGGGCACAACGGCGAAACACGCGCACAGCGAATTGAGGAATTTTGTATTTTAAATCCTGGAATGCCGGTGATTGGAATTCGTGAGGGGGGAGCTTTGTTGTTACAAGGTGATTCACTTCTATTAAAAGGGGAATTGGATGGAGTAGTGTTTGAGGGTCCATCACAACGCATTATTCACCCAAATC
Source organism: uncultured Paraglaciecola sp. (assembly GCF_943787955.1). Taxonomy (NCBI): domain Bacteria; kingdom Pseudomonadati; phylum Pseudomonadota; class Gammaproteobacteria; order Alteromonadales; family Alteromonadaceae; genus Paraglaciecola; species uncultured Paraglaciecola sp. The sequence continues at coordinate 46,897 of NZ_CALSOK010000013.1, read as the reverse complement.
AAAATTTGAGTGGGTATTTGGATAATTAAATTTTACTGTGAAAATAGTTTTGATTTAAAGCAGACGTGAACGCCCCAAAAAGTTTCAATACAACAGTAACCTCGTCTGACTTTTGGGTGGCCACTACCTGTTAATCAAAGCTAACTACTGAGTGATTATAACGTGTGTGTTTTGTGACTACCTTGTTCAAAGAGCTCAAGCTTGGACCTTAAATTTTTTGGTACTTATAATGGAATAATTTCTTTTGAAAAAAATAAGCAGTATTTATTTTATGGCGATGAGATAACTCCCTCACCCTTTTGGATCATAATGCTTTAAGAGCCCCCCATATACTTCTTCAGTTGAAGTTAAAACATTCTGTCTGCGATTGAACAACTATTATTAATTAATATTGATCAAAAAATTGAACTTATCCTGTTATCTACCTTCTGAACATATAGTTTATGTGTGTTCTGTTTTAAGCCTGATCCTCCATCAGGCTTTTTTTTTGCCAATTTTCCTCTTCAATTTAGTAACAAGCCTAATATCTTATGTCCTGCAGATAAGCTTAAAACGCGCAGTCTGCAATTGAACAACTATAATCGAAAAATATTGATCAAAAAGTTGAACTTATCCTGTTATTTACCTTCTGAATGTATAGTTTATGTGTGTTCTGTTTTAAGCCTGATCCTCCATCAGGCTTTTTTTGTCATTTTCGTCTTCAGCGCTCCGCAAATTATTGGAACACTTAATTATTTTTTTTAGTCGACGATGCGCAGAAAGCGAAGTCCACTCTCTTGATTTATCTAGCCCCATGGCTCGTCAATTACCAGCTTATTTTGTAGGTCAATCGGAGTGCGTAAACCATGGCAACTAGTGGTTGAGTAATAGTTTGTCGGAAAAATCATTATCTCATTTAAAATGGGCAAATAAGTGAGCAAAACGTATTGCCATAGAGCATCCCTTTTTAACTTTTATTTGTTTTATAGAAGTTAGTTTGATAGAGGGGCAGTTTGAAAAAACTATATTGACGCTGTGTGAGATCAAGTTCTCTTCAGGGTTATAGAAAATGAAAACATGTACTGACAGGTAAACCATGGATATCATGATAATTTAAAATCTTCGGCTATTAATTACTAACTTTTGCGAGCTATAAGGCTTGCTGACCCTCAGAAAAGTTAAAAGATACATTATTCACCACACCTGTAACCTGGCATATATGGGTGAACAAGCTTCCAATGATCATTCAGTTAATCTGTTAGTTTCTGATATTGAAATGCCTGAATGATACGTTTAAGTACTAACCTTTGAAGTTCGTAATTCGCTAGAGCAAAAATAGATATAAACACACATTATATTTAATTAAATATTGTCAGGTCTTCCATGCGAGCTTGCTCTAACATTCGATACATAATAAAATTTATGATTCTTTTCCTAAACATTAAAGCACTTATTTCTTTATGCCTATGTCACTCAAAGCAAGTTGCTCTATCAATCTAGGTTTTCCTTATCATCAACATAAAACACCAGCACAGTCGCTGTCGTGTTTATCTTCTTTTTTGAATGAGCAAAAGGAAAATGGCACAGAGATTGACGCTGAATTAGGCAACGACCACGGTGCACGCCTGCTTGAAGATAAAATGGCTAAATTATTAGGTACAGAAGCCGCTTTATGGTTCCCCACTGGGGTCTTGGCACAGGGTATTGCTGCTAGAATACATGGGCAGCAAATGAATAATGACCAATTGTTGCTACACCCTTCTTCGCATCTGTTGTTACATGAGGAACATGGCTATGGTCATGCCCATGGATGTTCTGCTAAGGTAATAGGAAAATGGCGAGAGCCACTCACATCAGATGATATTAGTGGCGATCCTGGCTGTGCTTTTGTCGAGCTTCCGCAACGTCATAGTGGTGGGAAATTACCCAACTGGAGTGAATTGCAAAAGATCAAAAACCGCTGCAAAACACTGGGTATACCGCTGCACATGGATGGCGCTAGGTTATGGTCTTGCCGACCTTTTTACGACAACAGATCTTATGCTGATATTGTTGCAGGCTTTGACTCAGTATATGTATCCTTCTATAAAGATATTGGTGCGATGGGAGGTGCTGTATTAGCTGGGTCTCAGGAGTTTATTGATGAAGCGCAAAAATGGCGGACCCGTTTAGGTGGGTTTTCGGTTGGTTCTTGGCCACTCATATACGATGCATTACATTTAATTGATAAACGTATTAAACAAATGCCTGCATTTATTGAAAAAGCAAAAGGTATAGCTGGCGCGATTAAACATATTTCTGATTTACGAGTTGACCCTGTTATTCCTCATACAAACTTATTTCACATATTGCTTGAGACTTCTTTTGATAAAGCAACATACGCAAGAAATAGAATTGCAACAGAACAGGGCATTTGGCTATCTGACCGATTCTGGAATTACGAATCACCCAACAGATGCGCCATGGAGTTTGTGGTGGGTGAAAAGGCCCTCGCGATGACAAATCAAACCTTTGTCAATGCAATGCAGCAATTTGCAAATCTTTTACGTTCTTAGCTCGAGCACCAACCCGATTGCAATGTAAAATAGATTAATGAGCATTAGTGTATCCGGTGTCTAAAGATGAGGCACCATTGCCACCAACTTATCCGCTAAGATCATTGTTCCAAGCTTGTGTATATTATGCTGCTTTACATCATTGATCATCAGCAGCTTCACCAATTAACTCAAGCTATCTACAACGTCCTTAGATAAATGATATTCAATGAAAAACGTCTGGGGTTTGTTCACTCAGTTGTTGTAATTGGGCTTGTAGAAGCTGTGTGGCCGGATCTTTAGGACACTTACGAATAAAATATTGATAGTCTGCAATCGCTACTTGCGTGCAGTCCAGCTGATGTAATAAAAACCCTCTGTCTCTTCTTTCATAAGGATCGTTAGGACACAAATTCACGAGTAACTCTACCGCTGCTAACGCTTCTGAATAAAATTTACCATTGATATGCGATGCTTTTAAAGCGTGCAGTAATCTAACAATAGTTTCATCACAACTTGCTTCGTGCAAAGCTTCTTTTGGCATTTTTTCATCTTCTATTCTATGTAAAATAGAAAAGTATAGAGATTCCAAATCTTGTCGACTCAGCTGTTTACCATTTAAGGGATCTATATAAATGTCTGGACAAAAACTAAAACGACACTTGATCAAAAAATGTCCAGGAAAATTTACACCACATATATCAAAACCCAGGATTTTCCCCATGGATTGAAAAATAATGGCAAGGCTTACAGGGATCCCAGTACGGTAATCAAGAACATAATTTAGCAAACTATATTGACAAGAAAAATAATTTTTTTCATCACCACTAAAAGCGAGTTTCACATAAAAAAAATGAATAAAACGTTTAAAATTTATGGAGTAGTATCGGTCGAACCGATAAATGCTTTTGCTTCTTCAATCCACAAGTCTACCTTGCGTTGGTAGTCATCTGGTTGAAAAACGTCAGGCTGAAACACCCTAGCTAACTGTAAACTGGCCATCAGATAGTCCCGCTTAGCGATAGCCTGCTTTATCTCTTTCACATGTTTTACCCCAATAAATATACACACTTCTTTTTATCGGTTTAAGTGGGGTAACCTTTACCGTAATGAGCAGTAAAATCATAAATAAATCTAAATTGCTGTTAATTAGTACAATCTCAGATTTGTATAAAGAGGTCAACACAATAGATGACACTGTCAAATGCTAACAACTTGTTGTTCCAGTAATTTACCAATACGTTCAAAAATTTGATTGAAGACGCTTAATCAGACTATGCAGTGATATTTATTTTATTCACACTAAAGAGGTGAAAAGCTAAAACAAAAGTGTTTATATCAGGCTGAAGTGTAGTTTAAATAGTATGGGGTATTTATTCACATCAACGATTCCAGCATAAGCAATCCAACTTAACGCACTAATGAGACGGAAGCCTCATATGAAACTAGTACGACTTAATTTTAACGTTAAGGTAACCGTAAGAATATACATCACCCAAGCTAATAAATTCAGTAACACATGCATCTGCACAATGATTGATTAAAACACCACCCCCTTAATGCTGTAGCAGTCAGATAAAGGTGTTAATAAACTCTAGATGTTTTTCTTGGAATACAAAATCTTTAAGTGCTAACACGGTTACAGCATGCACCTCAGGCTCGTCATAAACAATTAATACTCTTGCCTTGCCTTGCCTTGCCTTGCCTTGCCTTGCCTTGCCTTGCAACACAATTTCATCATTTGTATCTTCGGCAAATAAAATTTCATCAGACATCCCCTCTCTAAAACAACAACTTAATAAGAACATAAAGTTTGAAGTAGTCAGCTAAAACCGGTTGATAACTTAACTATTGTTGATGACAACAACACAAATGACAGAAAAATACTCATATAAAACAAAATTTACAGCGCATTGCATCCCATGGTAACGCGAGGTAAGCCATTCAGATCACGTTCGCTTCGGATTTGATTAAAACTGTGCGCTCTCAAAATATCTGTCACTTGACGACTTTGCTTATAACCATGTTCAATCAATAACCAGCCGTTATCAGTCAGAAAATGCTTACTTTGAGAAACAATTGAACGTATGTCATCAAGGCCATCGATACCCGATGTTAATGCACTCTTGGGCTCAAAACGCACATCACCTTGCTGTAAATAGCGATTGTTGTCTTCAATATAAGGCGGATTCGTCACGATAAGATCAAATTTTCTATCCTCTACAGCAGAAAACCAATCACTTTGAATAAATTTGACCCGTTCTAATTTATGTAAGAGAGCGTTATCTTTGGCTAACGTAACCGCCGGTGAGCTTTTATCTAAACCTGTTACCAACCAATTGGGGTTTTCACTTGCTAACGCCAATGCGATAGCACCCGTGCCAGTCCCTAAATCCAATGCTTTAGAATGTTCAGTTAAGTTAAGGTTTAGAGCAATTTCAACCAAAATTTCGGTTTCAGGTCTCGGGATCAAAGTTGTGGGAGAAACTTTGAGTCGCAATGACCAAAAATCTCTATAGCCAATAATATGTGCTACTGGATGGCCTAAAGATCGTTGCGAAATGTACTCTTTAAATAATTTCATCTGTAATTTATTTAACAATTTTTCAGGCCAAGTGTGCAAGTAAACTACTTCACGCTGCAAACAGACTGATAACAATACCTTGCTGTCAATCGCAGATGAATCATACAGGCCGTCATCACTTATATTATGAGAATAAAGTTCATCTCTAGCCCAAGACAATGCTTGGGCAATGGTGAATAAAAAATTATCCAATGTAACCTATTCGTCAGAAAGTGAAGATAACAAATCGGCTTGATGTTCTTGTCTAATTGGCTCTAATACCGCATTGAGTTCACCAGCGATGACATCGTCTAAACAGTATAAGGTTAAATTAATACGATGATCGGTAACACGTCCTTGAGGGAAATTATAAGTACGAATACGCTCTGAACGATCACCACTGGCTACAAGGTTTCTCCGAGTAGACGTTTCTTCCGCTTGGCGTTTATCTTCTTCTAATTGAGTTAATCTGGACTGCAATATAGCCATCGCTTTCGCACGATTTTTGTGCTGAGAACGCTCATCCTGACACTCGACTACTATACCCGAAGGATTGTGGGTAATACGGATAGCAGAGTCAGTTTTATTGACGTGCTGACCACCTGCACCAGATGCTCTAAAGGTGTCAATTTTCAAATCAGCTTTATTGATTTCAATAGCTTCTGACTCAGGTATTTCAGGCATAACGACTACAGTACAAGCTGAAGTATGAATGCGCCCTTGTGACTCAGTATCAGGTACACGTTGCACGCGATGCCCGCCTGACTCAAATTTCATAATACCATAGGAGCCCCCGCCTAAAACATTTGCAATCACGACTTTGTACCCACCATGATCACCTTCGTTAGCCGTGACGAGTTCAACTTTCCAGCCTTGTTTTTCGGCATAACGACTATACATACGGAATAAGTCACCAGCAAAAATAGCGGCTTCGTCGCCCCCTGCACCAGCACGTATCTCAACAAAACAATTACTTTCATCGTTAGGATCTTTAGGCAGCAATAATACTTGTAATTCTTGAGTAAACTCTTCGATACTTTGTTTGGCTGATTTATATTCTTCTTGTGCCATTTCACGCATTTCTGCGTCGTCTTCTTGCATCATTTCTTGGGCAGATTCAAAGTCTTTCTGAGCCCCCTGATAATCACGAAAACACTTCACTACACCTTCTAATTGTGAGTATTCTTTAGTAAGGCCTCTATATCTATCTTGATCAGCAATGACTTCAGCTTCACTCAATAAGGCTTGTACCTCTTCATACCGCTCATCCAATACTTCTAGTTTTCGTTGAACCGATTCTTTCATTTTATTTCCGTAGGCGGACTACATTAGCCGCTAATTATCTGATTTTTTTAGATCTAATGCATCCATGAGTAATTCAAGCTGCTGTGAATTTTGTTCACTTGCCGCATTTTTTAAAGCTTTGGTAGGTGCATGAATAAGACTATTGGTTAATTTATTGGCGAGTTCGATTATTACTTGTTCAGCTTCTTTGCCGTCTGCAAGCTGATTTAGTGCTTTACTAACTAAGGCATCACGCTGTAACTCACTTTGATCTCGAAACCCTTTTAATACATCAATCGAGGTTTGACTTTGTTGCCAACGCATAAATTGTTGTACTTGCTGCACCACCATTTCATCTGCAACAGCTGCTGCATCTTGTCGATTGGCTAGGTTTTTTTCTACTATTTGTTGTAAATCATCCACTGTGTATAAATAGGCATCGTCCAGTTCGCCTACCTCTGCTTCAATATCACGAGGTACAGCTAAATCGACTAAAAACATTGGCTTATGTTTACGTTCCTTTAATGCATTTTGTACTAAGCCTTTGCCTAAAATTGGTAATTGACTGGCAGTTGAACTGATCACGATATCAGCATCTTTTAAGTGTTGTGGGATTTGCGCCAATGTCAAAACTGTTGCATTTAATGGTTCTGCGATGGCTTGAGCTCTTGCTATGGTGCGGTTGGCAACAGTTAATGATTTAACATTTTGTTCAAATAAATGTTTAGCCACTAGTTCGATGGTCTCGCCAGCACCAATCAATAGCACCCTACTTTGTTCCAGCGATGAAAATATATGTTTAGCTAATTGCACCGAAGCATATGCGACAGACACTGCATTAGCACCAATATCTGTTTCAGTGCGCACCCTTTTTGCAACCGAGAAAGTATGCTGAAACAGTCGTTCAAAATCTCCCTTAATCACCCCAGAATTTTTGGCTTCAGTAAAGGCTTGTTTCACTTGCCCTAAGATCTGTGGCTCGCCTAACATCATTGAGTCTAGTCCACAGGCCACGCGCATAATGTGAATGGCGGCCTGATGTTCAGCATGAAGGTAACTGTTATCTTGTAATTCTTTTGGTTGCACGCCATGAAAATCAGCTAACCAAGTAGAAATTGTATTTATCTGTTTATCATCAAGCTGCGCATAAACTTCAGTTCTATTGCAGGTTGACAAAATCACAGACTCTGTCGCGCCAGTTTTTTGCCGCAAAGAGGCTAGAGCCTGCACAATTGCATCAGGTGAAAACGCTATTTTTTCACGCAATTCAATCGGAGCAGTTTTATGATTAATACCAAAAGCAATTAGGGTCATGGAATGATTAGATAAACTACAATAAAGGTTAGGATTATTTGATGACAGCATTGTACGCAAAAGGTAAAACTATTGAAAGCAATGTCACTTGTATGTTCCTATTGCATCAATCTAATTTTGATTTAAAGAGCGTTATTCAAACTGTGTTAATTAGCCGCCTCTGTAGAAAACAAACTTTATCTGTCCTTACCCTTATTTTTTTTCTAGCTGGTTGTGCGACTCCCCCAAAGCCAATACTTAGTTTGAATTCATCTGTTCACCAGTTGTCCTTAAAACAACAAGAACATTGGTTAATAAAGGGAAAGCTTGGTTTTAAGAGTCCAGAAAAAAAACAAAGTGCTAACTTTAGGTGGCAACAAAGGCAACAACAATTCCAGCTCAACATGACTTCTATCATCGGTACATCACTGCTGAATATGAAAGGCAATGAAAAGGGCGTCACGTTGGTAGCAAATGGTGAGACTTATCAAGATTCTAACCCTAGTGATTTAATTTGGCATGTCACCGGTTGGCAGATACCATTAGAAAAATTACGCTTTTGGATAAAAGGGCAACATCAGAAAAACGATAAGGTACTAACTAGTGAACAAGGCTGGGTCAGCCAATTGCAGCCTATCTGCAATAATTGCGAAAACTGGTTAATTAATTATGATGACTATAAATTGGTAGTTGATATTCGGTTACCCCACAAGGTGGTGTTAAAAAATAAACTCAACAATAGTGAACTGTTAATCCGAGTAAATAAATGGGAATTATATGAATAAGCCCTCCTTGAACTGGTGGTCAAGCCCAGCAAAACTTAATTTATTTTTACACATCAATGGCCGATACGAAAATGGTTACCATCAATTACAAAGTTTATTTCAAATCCTCGACTATGGTGATGAGCTAGCCTTCGATATTAATACCTCTGATAAAATCACCTTAGCGGACCCCATAGCCGGTGTCGCTGATGATGATAATTTAATTATTAAAGCGGCGCGATTATTAAAACGAAGCTTGCCAGCTGCTAAAGGTCTTGGTTGTAATATCCATCTTAGAAAATGTCTGCCCATGGGCGGAGGTATAGGTGGAGGTTCGTCGAATGCCGCAACGACACTGCTGGTGCTAAATAAACTTTGGGGTTGCCATTTATCTCAGATCAAGTTGGCCACACTAGGCTTAACTCTTGGAGCAGATGTACCTATTTTTATTCATGGAAAAACTGCTTTTGCTGAGGGTGTAGGTGAAAAATTGCAGCAGGTGAGTCTCCCAACAAAAACATATTTAGTATTATTTCCCGATAGCCATATATCCACAGCTGATATCTTTTCCTTGCCAAATCTACCCAGAAATACTCCAAAAATTAACTTTTGTGATTATAGTTTTACAAATACTCACAATGATTGCCAAGAATTGGTTTGTGAACGCGATCCGAATGTTGCAAAAGCATTACACTGGTTGTTAGAATACGCGCCTTCAAGAATGACTGGTACAGGCTCATGTGTATTTGCAATGTTTGATGAACGTCAGGAAGCGTTAAATGTTCAAACTTTATTACCACAAGGTAGCAGCAGTTTTGTTGCGAGTGGTGTGAATACATCCCTTTTACATAGTCAAATACAAGCACAATTTACTAGTTTTAATGGGGTATAGCCAAGTGGTAAGGCAACGGGTTTTGATCCCGTCATTCGTTGGTTCAAGTCCAGCTACCCCAGCCAATTTTAATAGAAGCAAGTGCTGAGATAACAAGTTTTGATCCGCGACTAATCGTTGGTTCAAGTCCAGTTACCCCAGCCAATTTAGTGTAAGCAAGTGCTGAGATAACAGGTTTTGATCCGCGACTAATCGTTGGTTCAAGTCCAGTTACCCCAGCCAGTTTTAATAGAAGCAAATGCTGAGATAACAGGTTTTGATCCGAGACTAATCGTTGGTTCAGGTCCAGCTACCCCAGCCAGTTTTAATAGAAGCAAGTGCTGAGATAACAGGTTTTGATCCGAGACTAATCGTTGGTTCAGGTCCAGCTACCCCAGCCAATTTAGTATATGCAAGTGCTGAGATAACAGGTTTTGATCCGCGACTAATCGTTGGTTCAAGTCCAGTTACCCCAGCCAATTTAGTGTAAGCAAGTGCTGAGATAACAGGTTTTGATCCGCGACTAATCGTTGGTTCAGGTCCAGCTACCCCAGCCAGTTTTAATAGAAGCAAATGCTGAGATAACAGGTTTTGATCCGCGACTAATCGTTGGTTCAGGTCCAGTTACCCCAGCCAATTTTAATAGAAGCAAGTGCTGAGATAACAAGTTTTGAACCGCGGCTAATCGTTGGTTCAAGTCCAGCTACCCCAGCCAATTTTAATAGAAGCAAGTGCTGAGATAACAGGTTTTGATCCGCGACTAATCGTCGGTTCAAGTCCAGCTACCCCAGCCAATTTTCTTTTAACAGTTAACTGATAGTTTTCTGTTAATACTTGCTGAGAAAGTAAGTTTTGTTCTACGCCATTTCGTTGATGCAAGATAAACTGCCACAGCCATTTAATAAGCACTGAGGATATTACCGTGCCGGATATGAAGATTTTCTCTGGAAATGCAGTACCTGAATTAGCCCAAAAAGTAGCTGATAGGCTTTATACCAAACTAGGACATGCAAGTGTTGGACGTTTTAGTGATGGGGAAATCAGTGTAGAAATTCACGAGAATGTCCGTGGTTCAGATGTCTTTATTATCCAATCTACGTGTGCACCAACTAACGACAATTTAATGGAATTGATTGTCATGATTGATGCGTTTCGCCGTGCATCAGCGGGTCGAATTACTGCGGTTATCCCCTATTTTGGATATGCACGACAAGACAGACGAGTGCGTTCAGCTAGGGTGCCTATCACGGCTAAAGTTGTGGCAGACTTTTTGTCCAATGTAGGAGTTGATCGAGTTTTGACTATCGACTTACACGCCGAACAAATTCAAGGTTTCTTCGATGTGCCGGTAGATAACGCTTTTGGTACACCCATTTTGTTAGAAGATATTCGCCAACGTGATTTTCATAACCCAGTGGTGGTATCTCCGGATATTGGTGGCGTGGTGCGTGCCAGAGCATTAGCAAAACTGATGAACGATACTGATTTAGCTATTATCGATAAACGCCGTCCCAAGGCTAATGTTGCTCAGGTTATGCATATTATCGGTGATGTTCAAGACCGAGATTGTATAATTGTTGATGATATGATTGATACGGGTGGTACGTTGGCAAAAGCGGCAGAAGCATTAAAAGCCCACGGCGCCAGAAATGTATATGCCTACGCTACACATGCTATATTTTCGGGTAATGCGGCACAAAATTTACGAGACTCTGTGATTGATGAAATTATCATTACAGATAGCATCCCCCTTCGCGATGAGATAAAAAATATACCTAAAGTCAAACAACTTACATTATCTAATATGCTTGCTGAAGCTATTCGAAGAGTCAGTAACGAAGAGTCTATTTCAGCGATGTTTGAATATTAAGACTGGTTCATTTAAAGATTAGAGCAGCGGCTTTTACCAGCCGCTTTTTTATTGTTAAATAACGCGCAAATTCATTGTTTCCCCTTCTTTGTGGTGTTAACATTCGCCGCCCTTTTTTATGGGATGTTGCTGTTTCACTGTCTACGGGTAGAGAACTAACGACACAAACGTAAATTTTGGTCGCAAAAATTTACACACACTTACTATAATTTGGAGTTACCACATGTCTGATGGAATTTTCACACTAGACGCAGAAATCCGTACTGATTTAGGGAAAGGTGCGAGCCGCCGCCTACGTCACGCTGGTAAAGTACCTGCAGTCTTATACGGAGCAAATAAAGAAGCCGTTTCTTTAACGCTTAATCATAACAAACTTTTCCAAGCCCAAGGCTTCGAAGCTTTCTATTCTCATGTTCTTACGTTGAACATTGGTGAAGAAAAAGTAGAAGTATTGGTTAAAGACATGCAACGTCATGCTTTTAAACCCATTGTTATGCATGTTGACTTTTTACGTATTGATGCGAAAAAAGCGCTACAAACTAATGTACCTTTACACTTCATAATGAAGAAAAAGCTGATTCTATTAAATTAAATGGTGGTCACGCTGAGCATCACATGATTGATGTTGAAGTGAGCTGTTTACCAGGTGACTTGCCAGAGTACATCGAAGTTGATTTGTTGAACGTTGCACTAGACCAAACTGTTCACTTAACTGATTTAGTATTACCAAAAGGCGTATACTTTGGTAGAACTAAACAAAGGCGCCGAAGAGCACGATTTGGCCGTTGTAACCAGTTAAACTAGCTAAAGGTCCTAAAGCTGGAAGACTGAAGGCGAAAGTGAAGGCGCATGCTGCAGAAGCAGCACCTGCGGAATAAGTTGCTTGACTGATAAACAATTAGCGCGCATTAGCCTAATTGTGGGCCTGGGTAATCCAGGCCCTGAATATCAGCATACCCGGCATAATGCGGGTGCATGGTTCGTCGAATCACTAGCAAAAGCGTACAACTGCACGTTGAAACTAGAAAACAAATTTTATGGCTTACACCGGTCGTGTCACGATTGGTGGACAAGACGTTCGACTTCTCATTCCTACCACCTTTATGAACAAAAGCGGTCAAGCCGTTGCAGCGATGGCGAACTTTCTACCGCGTCCCCTTATCAGAGTTTATTAGTCGCCTTTGACGAGTTAGATCTTGCCACCCGGTGTAGTCAAAATTTAAAACCGGTGGTAGCTCAAGCCAAAATGGCATGTGCGGGATATTGTCAGCAGTATGGCCAACCAGAAAGGATTTTCTGAGGCTTGCGCTATTGGCATCGGCCACCCAGGAGATAAAAACCGAGTTACGGGTCATGTGTTAGGTAAAGCCCCTCAAAAAGAACAACAACAAATCGAAGATGCTATTGATGAAGCAACACGTTGCCTCGAGATATTAGTCAAAGACGATCTAAAAAAAGCTATGAACCGCCTGCATTCATTCAAGGCCGAATAACATTTCATTAAAAAATTAACCATGACGGACTTCGTCAAATCATTAATACAAAATTAAGAGGAAAAACAAAATGGGTTTTAAATGCGGCATAGTCGGTTTACCAAACGTCGGCAAATCGACACTTTTTAACGCGTTAACCAAAGCCGGTATCGAAGCGGCAACTTCCCATTTTGTACGATAGAACCCAATACGGGTGTGGTTCCAGTGCCCGATTTACGCTTAGATAAACTTGCTGCAATTGTTAATCCTAAACGCACTATTCCTACCACTATGGAATTTGTTGATATCGCAGGTTTAGTAGAAGGTGCATCTAAGGGTGAGGGTTTAGGCAATAAGTTTTTAGCTAATATTCGTGAAACCGATGCGATAGGCCACGTTGTTCGTTGTTTTGATAATGACAACATTGTACATGTGGCGGGCAAAATTAGTCCTCAAGACGACATCGAGATTATTAATACAGAATTGGCATTATCTGATTTAGAAACAACAGAAAAAGCACTGCACAGAGTAGCAAAAAGAGCGAAAAGTGGAGATGCTGACGCGAAATCTGAACTCAAAGTATTAGAAAAAATCAAACCTCATTTGGATGAAGGAGAATTATTACGTTCAGTTGAGCTAGATAAAGAAGAATTAAAACTAATCAGCTACATGAACTTCTTAACCCTTAAACCCACTATGTATATCGCTAACGTTAATGATGATGGATTCGAGAACAATCCATATTTAGACAAAGTACGCGAAATTGCTGCAGCCGAAGGCGCTGTAGTAGTCCCAGTTTGCGCTGAAATCGAATCTGAAATAGGCGAACTAGACGACGAAGAAAAAGCCGAATTCATGGCAGATATGGGATTAGAAGAACCGGGTTAAACCGCGTGATCCGTTGTGGTTATGAATTACTTGCCCTAAACACATATTTTACCGCTGGGGTTCAAGAAGTGCGAGCTTGGACTTATAAAGAAGGCTCTACCGCACCACAAACCGCAGGCGTCATCCACACCGATTTCGAAAAGGGTTTTATCCGTGCCGAAATCATTGGATATGACAATTTTGTTGAGTTTAATGGTGAACAAGGTGCCAAAGATGCCGGTAAATGGCGTTTAGAAGGCAAAGACTACATAGTAAAAGATGGCGATGTGATCCACTTTAGGTTTAACGTATAGTCTTTTAAAGAATTTGAAGCCCGCTAAATGCGGGCTTTTTAGTGTATTAAAAACCCAAAAACACCCTTCGCGCCAACTTTCTGATGATTTTGACCTGTATTCCTTTCGCCAGCAACTTTGGTTATCAAGTACATCCTTCACTTTACCAAAAGTACCAGCTGTTGCTGTTGTATGTTCATCATGTGAATATAGTTAATATTCATAAAATACAATTAGGAACCGTTTTAAACATCTAAAAGATGCACCAAAAGGCAAAGCTTAACATGATGACCGAGTCATCAATGAGCCCAATTAAAATAACGATGATAATCAACCTATGCCTAGTATAAAAATACGAAAAGCGTCTCACTGAACTGGCTTGGTAATATAGACAAATAAATATCAAGAGATTCTCTTATTAAAGATGAAGAGGAAGCGGAGCCCAACTTTTAAAGTCCTACTTGAATGGCTTACTATATTGCTCTAAAAAATCTCTAGATAAATGAATAAATTAGGAAAATTCCAAAGCTTATCGCCAGGACACCAGCAAAACGACCTAATGGTTTAAGCAAAGTAAATGCCCATGATATTAAGCGTTGAAATTTATTACGCCCTATGAAAGCAAAAACTATAGCAGCGATAATTGCTATCCCAACCAATTACTTCTATTAATAAAGGGAACTTTGAAACACTAGCCTGATAAATAAGTAATGCGCCTAGCAACAGTCTCACAACAACAGCACCAATATGCAACCAGAGCTTTTGGGAATTATTACGAAGTACCTTAAATATAGTTTCGGAATTAGCAATGAGTGTTACTCCAGCCATAAATATTAAGACCCCAAAAAAAATTATCAATATACTCATGATCAGAATTATCCTCTAGCAACATAACGCCTTGCTAAGCGTAAAAATATAGTTGGCTAAAATGTTGAACAGAGTGAAAAAAGCCCAACTGTATTTTTTCTGTCGAAGCCCTTGTTAGGCTTTAACATCACTAACCTTCCGTTTAACGGAATATAATGCAAAAAACACGATTGCAATGTATCTAGGCATTATTGTGACCAATGTATATGCCCACTCTTGAGGTTCCCCCGTAATTACAAAAATATAAAATGTGATGAATACAAAAGGGAAGCAATAATGCCAAATAAGGAAAAAAGCTTCTACTCGAATTGAAATACTTAATAGCCATCACAAACAAGAATTAAGAGACAATTAATGGTAGACCAATAGTAATAAGATCTACCGTAGCAAATGCGAATGTTGGGGCTGCTTTTGCAGCAGGAGCCAAAATACTTGTGGGAATGGCAATCGCCGTAACAAAACCGATGATATAAATTGATAAGTACACGTATAAAATGCCCAAAAAACTAGCTAAGATTGTAGCTTTTACTCTATTCATGAATCTATCTCCTTTAAATGCCTAACGCCACAAATCACCGGATGGTGAATATAATGAAGCTGAAGCGAAGTGGAAGCTGCATCGCTTTTAACCGTCCGAGTGAATTTGTCTTGTTAGGCGATTTTATTGTATTTGTGCTTCAATATAAAATTCACCTTTATCTTTGTTGCCCCATTTGATGAAATATTGAAGGCTATATTCACCCGCAGTAGTAACGAGTGTTCCAGAGCATTAGCGAATTTGAGCGTCTTGATTGAAACCTTCCTCTGCGACATTTTCCACGGAGACAAATTTAGTGCCGGCTGCTATTAAAAACGGTATGTCATTGACAATTTGACCAACAAGGGATTTTGTATGTGTACCATCACAACCGGGAAAAGAAGAAAGAGCAACACCACCAAGAGACATAAGAATCCAAAGTCCTCCAATAATTGACAATACAGCGGCTTCCCCGCCACGACCTTTACCACAATTGGAGTTTCTTTTGTCTTTTCAATCATATCACCTCGATTTATGAGATACGCTGGAAACCCAATTATCCAAAGCCCCAATGTTACGGCACACCAAGCACCGGCAGACATATTAAACATGCCTTTCCCATCGGGGATTTTACCAATTTTGTTTTTTGTAGCATCAAGGTAAACCCAAACCGCTGATACTGCTACAACAGCAATAATAATTGAATTTAACATATCACTTTTCTCCAATATCCTTTTGATTAAATAAGGCTAGACGCAAGACTTTTTGAACACCTAACAGTGTATTAGTCGAAAGTCGGGATAAATACAAATACAGCTTTCTTATCCACTTCGACATTCCGGTTAATTTTTTACAACATTTCATAAAATTAAACGTTTAAAAAGCATAATGTAGATTTGATATTTTATGATCAAACTAAGCCATCTATTTATCAAGACTTAAAAGTTTGGATAAATACATGGGGTAAAAACAAAACACATCTGAAACAGTGGTATACGATATTGCTTCTGCAGAATTGAAGCTTTGAGTGGCTTATTATGCCCATTTAAATGGTTGCATATTTGGATTTTTATATTATAAATATATGTGCAAACAGTTATTTTCACATCATAAACCTGAGGGATCAGGTTCGTTGAAATACGCTAATTGGGACACCCATTTTCACAATGAAGCTTTAAAGACTGAAAAGCAGGTGGCGACACCACCAAGTCAATTGTCGGCATAGCTGGTGCTTTTACCTTAACCTCGCATCTATGTTTGCCAATTATTTTTGAGATTTCGTAGGGTGAAACTGGATTCCTTAGAAGCACAGCTTCGCCCAGTTGAACAACTCGACAAGAACGTCGAGCTTGGGTGCCGATCATCAAGGACGTGTGATTGACTAATTTAAAGTGTTTGCATCGGTTGAGAATAAGCACATTGTAAAAACTTAACTGATAATAGAATGAAGAACATAACTGACGAGCGGCTCTTTTTGCTTACTTTTTGGAGCTGCAGAGAAAAAGTAAGTTACACAGAAGGATTTCTGTGAGAAAAATTTCAGGTATGTCAGTGCTCGTTAGAGCATAAGTTTTTAATAGTAAAAAGAAATAAAATCAGCGAAGTGATTTTAAACAACTGATTCTTAACACTATCCTCCGCAAACGCCACCTCAACCCCATTTAACTGTATCTGCTTAAGCTGCGTTGCAGACAAGCCTACCACCTTCCCTTGCCAACTTATATTCATCAGCAATTTCAATTCCCGAGACTCCAGGGTCGTCGGTATTCAAGGTCACCAATATGCCTCTTTCAATAAAGGTTTTAATGGGGTGCTGAATGATATCAGTGCAAGCACCTGTTTGAAAATTTGAGGTTAAACAACACTCAATGCTGATGTCGTTGTTCGCCATAAAATCCATTAAATTAGCGTCTTCACGTGCTGCCACCACCATGGCCAATTCGCGTTGCGCCTAATGCATCAATTGCTTGCCAAATGCTGTGTGGCCCGTCGGCTTCACCTGCATGCACGGTAATTTTCCAACCAATATCTCTGGCTAATTTAAAATGTTGTTTAAATCTAATGGCAGGAAAGCCTTTTTCGTCACCTGCCAAATCTAGCGCCACAATATCGTCTTTGGCCCTGAGCAAAGCCTGCAGTTCTTGATGACACATTGCTTCTCCGTAACTGCGACTTAATATGCCAATGAGATTGATATGCAGACCGTATTCTTTAGTGCCTGCTTTGCAGCCAGCAACCACGGCATCTACCACTTGTTCAATAGCTAGATTGTGCGCCTGTGCCATAAAAACTGGCGAGAAGCGAAATTCTGCATAAGTGAGCCCTGCCTGCTTGGCATCTTCGACATTTTCATATGCCACTCTATAGCAGGCTTGTTCTGAGGCTAACACTGAAACACCCAGTTCCATTTTCTGTAAAAAAGCCAAAAGGTCAGTCGTTTTAACCTGGACTTGTGTTGCTTGGATAAGCTCTTCTACATTTTGCTGCTGAAGTGGAATAGAAAATTCTTGAGCCAACTGCCAAATGGTTGACGGCCGAATATTACCATCGAGGTGTCGATGTAAATCAGTTAAAGGGTAGTCGGTGTCTATCACAAATAACCTATTCAGGAATGGTCAAATTTTTCAACAACAATACTGCTTGCGTACGAGTATTAACATTGAGTTTTCTGAAAACCCCACTGATATGTGCTTTGACTGTTGCCTCAGTAATATTTAAATCAAAAGCGATTTGTTTGTTAAGTAGACCATTTTGTAATAATTTTAATACTTGGAATTGTTTTGGCGTTAATTCACCTACTCGCCTTGCAACATCAATGGTTGGCTTAATGTGTTCAATATTTTCAATATTTTCAATTCTCGATTGCATGCCTTCTGGTAGCCAATTATTGCCATGCATTATTTGTTGCAAAGCATTAGCAATAGTTTGAGTGGCTGTAGCTTTTGGTATAAACCCTTTGGCGCCTAGGCTCATGACTTTTGATACGACTTCAACTGAGTCACTTGCGGATACAACAGCAACAGGTATCTGTGGAAAATCTTGAGTGACGCGGATCAAACCATAAAAATTATCACAACCTGGCATATTCAAATCTAGCAAAACCAAATCACAACCTGAATTTTGTTGCAAAGCATTGAGTGTCGAATCTAAGCCATCTGATTGAATCACATCCACGTTCTCAAACAATAACTGCAGTGCCGATACCAATGCTTCTCTGTAAAGAGGATGATCGTCTGCTATTAAAAACTTTGCCACTAAACACAACCCACTTATCAAAACTAACTATAATTAACGAAGACTAATACTTTAGTCTCAACTAATGAAGGTATAATTCACTTTTAAACTTAATCCTTAAGCACGATTTACTTTTTTAGAATAATAGTATATTTATTAAGCTAATTTTGATTAACAAGTCGGCTATGCAATTATCTGTACACATCCTGATAATACCTTACTGATGAGATTCGTTTGTCACAAGCTTGCGAAATACCCTGCGGTATTTCTTCTCCATCAGTTGCTAGTAAATTGGTAGCAATGGAAATTGCTTGGATGAGTTTGCACATGTAGAATTATAGAATATTTTTATTGAGGTCAACACGCCACTATGCAAGACGTCAAAGATACGATTTATTCTCAACCACAACAAGTCAGTGATTTTCGATTTGACCAATCAGTGGCGGAAGTCTTTCCTGACATGATCCAGCGCTCTGTTCCCGGATACAGCACAATAGTGGATACAATGGGTCAGATATGCGCTAGGTATGCACAACCACAAAGCAATATATACGATTTAGGTTGCTCACTAGGAGCAGTCAGTTTAGCCGCTAGCAAATACATAAAAACTGAAAATTGCCACATTCTAGCTATTGATAACTCTCATGCCATGGCGCAACGTTGCGAGTTACATGTGAAGGCTTTCAAGGCAGCCACACCTATAAGTGTTATTTGTGATGATATACAAAATATTGATATTAAAAATGCATCTTGTGTGGTGATGAATTTCACGTTGCAATTTATACCTCCTGAACAGCGTATCGATATCATGCATAAAATCTATGCAGGATTAAATTCAGGTGGTGTTTTACTGTTATCTGAAAAGCTTAGCCATAATACTCAACAAGGTAATGATTTACTGATTGACCTGCACCACGAATTTAAGCGCAGAAACGGTTACAGCGAACTAGAAATAAGTCAAAAGCGCACTGCCCTAGAAGATGTCATGCGCACTGAAACCTTCGAACAACATAAAAATAGATTAGAACAAGTTGGCTTTACAGATCTAGTGCGCTGGTTTACTTGTTATAACTTTACGTCGATGGTAGCGATAAAAGGCTAAAAGCGACTATCTACAAAATATTTATACAGAGTAAGTTTTACTCACAACTCAAAACAGCGCTTTTTATTGAAAAGGGTGCAGATTTGATATCTTTTTCGTCAAGCTAGAAGTGCGAAGCTAATTTTATTATAGGAGGCCACTTGGCTGTTACTTGGTTTAATGATTTTTACAAATTTATCGCTGACTCACCTCTTAGTCATTGGTTAGAGGTACTGCCTGCTCAAATTGCTTCTTGGCAAAAAGACCAACTACACGGTGATTTTAATAAGTGGATAAAATTACTCAATAAACTGCCCAAAACATCACCCTGCGATATAAACCTGTTAGACAGAGTGGAGGTTGGTCACAAAAGTGATATCGATGACTACACCCAAAAACAGATAGTTGGATTACTCAAACAATTTATGCCTTGGCGCAAAGGGCCGTTTCATTTACATGGTATTCATATCGATACCGAGTGGCGCTCCGACTGGAAATGGGACAGAGTACAGCCGCATATACACCCCCTTAAAGATCGTTATGTTTTAGATGTGGGTTGTGGCAGTGGTTATCATATGTGGCGGATGCTTGGCGAAGAAGCAAAGATGGTGGTAGGTGCTGATCCATCGCAACTATTTTTAATGCAATTCCAAGCGATTAAACACTTCAATCCTGACCCCCGCATTCATTTATTGCCTGTAGGTGTGGAACAATTACCAGAACTTAAAACGTTTGATACCGTATTTTCCATGGGTGTGTTGTATCACAGACGCAACCCCATCGACTTTTTATACCAGTTAAAAAACCAGCTGCGTAAAGGGGGGGAATTAGTACTTGAAACCTTAGTGGTAGAAGGCGACGAACAAACAGTCTTTATGCCCGGTGAACGTTATGCTCAAATGCGTAATGTTTGGTATTTACCGAGTACCGCCGCATTAACTGTTTGGATGCAAAAAGTAGGTTTTAAACACATACGTGTTGTGGATGTTGCCCCCACATCATTACAAGAACAAAGAGCAACCGAATGGATGGACAGCCAATCGTTAGCAGACTTTCTCGATCCGAACAATCCAACAAAAACCATTGAGGGATACCCTGCTCCGCTTCGGGCTGTCTTAGTGGCTGAGTGTTAAATCACTAAAATACTGGTCATTAAATCTGTACTTGCAGATTTAAAATCATAGTAATTCTGTTTAAAATATGGTGTTTATCAAAACAGCTTAATTGCATTGATTAACGACAAAAATTGCCTAATAGTTAATATAAGCGACATCCATTTTTAACCTCTGTGCCTGAGGGAGCCCCACGAATATTCAATCATTAGAATTGCCTGCAATCATAGTTCTTAGATTTAATACCGCTGTTTCAAATTGCTCGCAGAGCAATTTGAAACGCTTATCTACGAAGCCCCGCAATCCTAAATAGTGAAACGATAATACTCGTCTAACCTTAACTGTGTTTGCTTGATAACGACGGTGCAAACCGCCCATGAACATGGCCAAACCTATAATGTTAGCTAGAATACTGGCAAGTGTGGCGATGAGGATAAGTACTGCAATGCGGTGTACACATCGGCTTTTATGATGTTCAAACCCCAACCCAAATAAGCTACTTTTGATATCTCTAAACTCTTCTTCAATTTGCATGCGCAGCCGATAAATAGCGACTATCTTTTTACCTAAACTCTTGGTTCGAGGAAGTGAAGTAGCAATCAACCAAGGGTCTGTAGCGCCTCTTGCATGGACCTTTGAACACTTAGATTGTCGGGTAAGGTTGTGTCGCGTTAAACTATGTCGCCCTTTGTTTTTGCCTTTAAATAACACCAAGGTGCATGCTAAAGGTTGGCTGCGACAAATATGGCTAGTAAACCCTATAGGTTGACTGGTAGCTCGTTTATATAGCTCAGAGGTATGCTCCCAGTCCTCTTTCTGATTAACATACATCATCGGCTTTCGGACTCTTCCTGCAAAGTCCCACCCCAGATGCGATGACTTCTCTAAACCAGGTCGTTTTATAGCCGGCATCTGTCACAATTATCGGTTTAGCATCGTCATCGATAATCGTCTTTAATTTTGCTAAGAACGCCTTATGTGTACACCGTTTCTCTTTCGTGTTCATACCATGAACTTCTTGATAAATAGCCACTCCTCGACCATTAAAAGCCACTGAAGCCCTTAGCAAAAAGCAGCCTTTATGCGTATCTAAATCCGACCAGTCAATCAGAATAATAGGACGTAACGAAGCATTCGCATATTGCGTGTAGATTGCTTGATAGATAGGTAATTGTTCGTTAATAATATGTTTATTAGACAACAATCGGTCGGCTTGTTTGATGCGATGCTTTTCATATGCTGAAGATGATATGCCGCGTCCTATACCAGTTACAGTGGCTTTGGCTCCATTTAGCAAACTGCTCACACAGCTGGTTAATGACGCACGTCTAACTTTATGCATTTTAGGCGTGACAGTTGTAAGGAACTTCTTCAAAATAACAATTGCATTCATGGTATTTACCGGTTAGAGATGTTTGGCGATTGATCTGATCACCAAATACCGTGAATGTTCCAAACTCTTTTAAAATTACTTACCGTTTATTTCGTGGGGATACCTCAGCCTCTGTGCCCCCTTTAATTTTTATTCTCGACCCTTTCATTTTATAACGCATCAATGTCTTTAACACGTTCTTAAATAGTGAAAATAATAAGATACCTTTGCGATGCCCAAGACGATCTTTAAATGTTAATAACCGTGATTTTTATTAAAATTTTTTAAACTTACTATCCTTTTGACAACAGATTTGAAATAATTTTATAAAGTCGATGGAAAAATGTAATTACATGCTTTTATTTCTGATAATTCAGCCTTAACTAAGTGGAAATCATGAAAAGTAAATCAACTCACTTTACGAAAGCATTAATGCTATTTTCGGCAATTTTAACCGTAAACGTGTCCTGGGCAATGACCGAAGTAACGATACCTGCAGACCATCAAGAACAAACTCTTATGTCTACAAGCCTAGTCAATAAAACCTCAACTACCCCAGTTGATGATGTCGAAGTGATTAATGTGGTAGGTAAATACTCATTGATTTATTTTATTCGACAAATGAAAAAGGCAGAGCTTGATTTTTACGATGCTTTTAATGCACTAGCTGATGACAATAAATTTAAAGTACAGTGTCGCCGTGTAAAAACTACCGGAAGTAATATTAGCCACAAGGTTTGCCATCCTCAGTTTGTACTTGATCGTATGGCACAAGAAACTCAGGCTGCGCTTCAGACGGGTGCACCATTTCCTTCATGGGATGATATCAATTTTGTTGTTCAAGAGGAGCGAGCTGAGTCGCTTGCTTATGTAGAGAAAACGGTTGCAGAAAATCCATATCTACGAGATAAGCTGATAGCGCTAAATATCAAGCAAGCAGAGTATGAGAGCCAAAAAAATAAATCTAGATAATACCTAGGCATTATTGCTTGATAATTTAATACTGCGAAAACAGTCAGTAATTCGATAATCATTGCTGATGGTAGGATAGCCGAATTTCACTCCCCCAAGGCCATAATAAAAAGTTAAACATGTAAAATATGAGAGAGCATATATTGTCATTCTATACTTTGTAAGCTTGGATGTAGAAAGGCGTGGTTCGACGCTTTCATCCTGCAATACTTCATCTCATCCAGGTGGCTTTGTTAAAGAGTTTTCTTTTTGAAAGTGACAGTTATTTGCAATGCGTCTCTTCTATCAGCGCATTTTTTTTGCAGGCTCTTCAGGTTCAACTATTAGCACATCCCAGACATCGGCAAAATTACGGTACATTCATTTTGGTTTGTTTCAAAGGTAATATGCATGTGTCAGAAAGAGATGTAAAATATAGGTAGTCCTTTGGGTGACCTGTTGGTAGTCTCTTTAAAAAAGACTAAGTCACTTAATTGATGGTCTTTCCTATAAGCATTCAGACGGCAAAAATTGTAAATCATGTATTCCCTAAGGCCCTACCAGCAAGAAGCTGTTGATGCGACGGTTCGATATTTTCGAAACCATAAAAAGCCTGCCTGTATCGTGTTACCTACAGGGGCTGGAAAGTCTTTGGTGATTGCCGAATTAGCGCGTATCGCTAATGGTCGCGTACTTGTGCTTGCACATGTCAAAGAGTTGGTAGAGCAAAATCATGAAAAATTTGAAAGCTACGACCTAAATGCAGGTATATATTCAGCTGGTCTTGATCGAAAGGATATTAACCACAAGGTTATTTTTGGTAGCATTCAATCCATTGCCAGAGCCGAGAAAGATTTTTTTGATGATTTTTCGCTTGTCGTTATCGATGAATGTCATAGGGTGTCACAAGAAGAATCCTCTCAGTACCAGCAAGTACTGAGTATACTCAAAGAACGTAATGACGGCGTTTGTATACTCGGTTTAACCGCCACACCATACCGAGTGGGTATGGGCTGGATTTACGAGTACCACGATAAAGGGTTATTGCGCACAGATGATGAGCGTTTTTTTTCTCATTGTATCTATGAATTACCGATAGGATTTATGATCAGTAATGGGTATTTAACCCCCCCAGTATTAATTGATTCACCGGTCGCTTGTTATGACTTCTCTTCCCTAGAGCTTAACGATAAAGGGCAACATTCTGCGCCTGAAATCGATAACATTTTGCAAGATCAATCCAGAATTACTCCGTCGATTGTTGCTCATATCGTTGATTTATCTGAGGGTCGTGCGGGTGTGATGGTTTTTACATCAACAGTAAGACACGCTAGAGAAGTACTATCCTACTTGCCAAGCGAGTTCTCAATGTTAGTGACTGGAGACACGCCCAGCGCTCAGCGTGATGACATTATTGCTCGGTTTAAAAAGCGGAAAATAAAATATCTGGTTAATGTCTCGGTTTTAACAACAGGATTCGATGCACCACATGTGGATCTGATTGCATTGCTTCGACCAACAGAGTCAGTATCGTTATATCAGCAAATCGTTGGTCGTGGACTTAGGATTTCAGAGGGCAAAAAGGACTGTCTTATTCTCGACTATACCGGACTTGGCCACGATTTGTTTTCCCCGGAGATCGGGGAAAAAAAACCAAACAAAGACAGCGTCGCTGTTGAAGTGGCTTGTCCTCAGTGCGGCCATATGAACGAATATTGGGGGATTAAAGATCCAGATGGCCAAGTGATTGAGCACTATGGCCGAAAATGTTTAGGGGCACATGAAGATCTCGATTCTAAAGAAATGGTTAAGTGTGGTTTTCTGTTTCGATTTAAACGCTGCCCAGGCTGTCAAACTGAAAACGATATATCCAAACGGGTTTGTGCTACCTGCGATCAATTGCTAGTAGACCCTGATATGATGCTTAAAGAAGCGATGAGCTTAAAGGATGCACATATCTTGCGTTGCGATTCGATGACATTTGAAAAAGACTGGGATAAGAAAGGAAATGAGCGACTAGAAGTCCGCTATTATGATGTTGACGGTGAGTTTCTTAATGAGTATTTTTATTTCAACAGTTATTCAAAACGCCAAGCGTTCTATCACAACTTTGTTCGCTCACATATCAAAAATGCCGGCCCAACATTTGATGTGCAATCTTTAGAGCAAGTCTATTTATGCCAGATGCTATTTGCTAAGCCAAAATTTGTCATCGCGAGACTCGTTCATAAGTTTTGGAAGGTACGCGAAAAAGTATTCGAATGGTAAAGAAATGACAAACAAATTGACGTTTACTGCATATAAAACTGAACAAACCCAGCCCTACTTTGCCTTTACACTTTTCCAAGACGCAAAAGCACTATTTCTAAGACCTCTTTAATGACCGGCCCATGTTAAATGACGTTACAAATATAAAACTCTGTATGCACCAGCAATATTCTGGTAAAGCAATAATTAAAATATCAAGTTACAAGGAGTAAAGGTAGCGCTGCAACTTATCGACTTAACGATGGACGCAATAAAAAACCAGTTAGCCGTCGTAAAATAAAAGTCTAAAGTGGCTAATTTGCAGGCGTTAATATCAGTATCCAGCGCTTTTGGGTTTCAGAAAAAACTTAGCAATAACGACTTGCTGTAAAATCTGCTACCCACTCGAAACACTCTAGCGTCTAGGCACCACAAAAATCAGTTTTAAAGGGTAATAGCTCTGCTCAATAATGTTATGGCCAAACCGAACTCGTTGCCGAGCATCAGCATCCAGATGATATACAATGTAGTGTAATATAGATTATATAAATCACCATCAATACCACAACAAGCTGGCTTATGCTTGCTTGTTGTGAGGGTTTTAATTGTTTAATCCATCAGTTACATAAATAATAATTAACCCTTATGACGCAACTCAAATCTAAGGTTCAACCAAGATGAATTTCTGAATAAAAAAGAAACTGGTGGGGAACAGGTTGAGCTTATCTGCTCCTGCGATCACGATGCTACCATCGTCCCTTACCAGTATTGCTTGGGCCGACTCGGAGCTGCTACTATAGTCAAATAATATGCCACCTGTACCATTAAACATTTGGTCTAAGACCCCTGTTGCTTCAATGCGGGCAATGAAAATATCTTGATTAGTATCGTTGCTATTGAAGCCGGTGATTAAAATCCGGCCGCTGGCATCCAAAGCCAAACCGAGTGCTTTTGCCTCGCTTTCACCATAAGTATAGCTAGTAGTAACAATACCATCGCTATTTAATTGTACCAATAAGCTGGCAGGTTGAGCCTCGATTGTATAATTACCAGCAGTGACGATTTTACCGTCACTTTTGATTTTTATCCGTCTCAGTGTATGAACATCGCCATTAATCTCTGAGTCTAAATCAATTGTGGCATAACCGTTGTTGGGAGAGGCAAAATTTTCAGTATCCAAAGTGCCATTATCGAGTACTCTAAATACCAAGCCATTGTTGTCTTTTTGACCGACAGCTACGATGGCATTGTTGCTTTGAATTGCAATATCTTCGACGGTTTCATTAGCATTTAAGTCTGATTTAAACTCTCCACTGTCACCAAAATTGCTGTCTAGTATGCCACTAACGCTCATTCTGGCTATGTAGATATCGTAGCCATCAGTACCAGCGACAACGATTTTATTGTTAGAATCAACTGCCACGGCATTAAACGACAATTGGGAACCACTGGACAATAGCTTAGAACCCTGGTGGTTGAAACTGGTCTCGTTGAAACTGGTCTCTAAGGTGCCGTCGGTTTTGAGCATCACTACCAGCCCCTGTTCATCAAAAGAGCCCACGACCACCAGTTTGCCGTCACTCAGTTCTACAATGTCTTGACCGACAATGTTGGATTCTACACTGACATGCACGTAATAACCGTTGATACCGAAGGTTTCATCCTGTGAGCCATCTGCGTTGTAGCGGGCGACAATCAGTACACTGCCACTACTTCCAACAGTGGTGCCTACTGCGACGAATTTGCCAGCGTGTGGTGCGACGGACAACTCAATCAGCTCAGATAAGGTATCAACACTAAACGTGGCATCTAGGGTGTTGAAACCATCAACACTAAAGCTGCTATCCAATATACCTGCACTGGTATAACGGGCGACCACCACGTCAGGCTCGACAACGGTGGTTGTGGTGGTGAGCAATACTGCCCGGTTACTTGAATCAATCTGCAAGTCTTCGGCTGTATTCTCTTGGTCGCTAAGACCAAAGGTGGCTTGACCGGAGGTACCATAAGTATTGTCGACGCTGCCATTGGCGTCAGTCTTGTAAATTACGGTATCAAAATTGGAAATACCTGTGTAGATGCCAAAATACAAATTATTGGAGCTATCACTGGCCACGGTTGTGCCGGTGGACTGGTTGCTGGTGCCTGTGCCATCACCATCAATATCTACCACCAGTAAACCGTTGGTGCCAAAACCGGTTATCAGAGTTCCACTGCTATCAATTTTTAAGGCAGCAAAGTCAGTCTGGTTGCCTGTTGGATGCACCGAAGCACCTGTCATGACGACTTCATCGGCATTATTGATATAAGCGTCAAATGCGGAGTCGTCTTGACTATTACCAAAATCAAAGGACGCCATTCCAGTGGCATTATAAGATGTATCGAGGAAAGGTGTAGAGGATACATCGAAGCGGGCGATGCCAAAATCGTCTAACGTAGAGCCTTCCTGACAGGCAGGCTCTCTCACAGTGCCAACAATCAAGGCCTTGCCATCGCTTTGTAACACAATGGCATGAGCGATATCGGTGCCGTTAAAAAAATCAAGCGTAGTATCCACATGAGTGTTGCCGTCTGCGGAGAACTTGATCAGGCTGAAATCACCCAAGGTGTTATGCCCTGCGATGAGAATATTGTTATCGGCATCAAGTACCGCATCGGTGGCTGTGGTTTCCACGGTAATTTCGCTGTAATAATGGTAACCGAAACCGCTATGAAAGGTGGTATCCAGCACACCTGCATGGGTATAACGGGCAGTAAAGACCAGATTCCTGGAATCGTTAGCTACGAAGATGATGTTGCCAATGATGATGATATTGCCAAAGCTATCAATGGTCACCCCAATAGCTTCCATTTGCTGTACTTGAAATCCAAAGTCTTCGGTAACCAGACCTTGATGACCAAAGCTGCGGTCCAAGGTGCCATCGGTGTTAAAACGGGTAATAAAGAATTCGGTTAAGGGGCCTGAATAGTTATTTCTGCCGACCACTACTAATTTGCCGGAGGCGTCGATGACGCTGGCCTTGGGGAGATCAAACCGACCTGCGGCAAAAGCGTTGGAGCCAGCGGTGCCCGAAGTCCCGAAAGCAGTATCCAAGGTGGGGGTGACATTTTCTTCTACATTGGTGACCGTTATTGTGCCGGTTGCCGTGGCAGAGAGACTGCCAACTCCGTCATCGGTAACTTTAAAGGTCACTACATGCTCAGTGGCTAATTCGTAATTCAATAGTAAATTATCAGCGATGATAACGTCACCAGTGTTGGGCTCTATGGCAAAAATTCCGTCAGTATTACCACTTTGAATGCTGTATGTCAGGTTATCGCCATCAATGTCTGCAGCTGAAATACTCAACACGGTAGTGTTGTTGGCTACGTTTTCAGCAATTGAAGCGATGCCGTCAGTATAAGTCGGGGCATCATTAACACTGACCACACTGACTGTGACTATCGCTGTCGCGGTGCCACCATTGTCATCACTCATTGTATAGTCGATAGTATCAGAGCCGTTAAAGTTAACATTTGGCGTATAGGTAAGGGAAATACCATTGTCAATTGTCACGGCTCCACTGGTGGCAGTCGCCGCGGTGATGGTTAACGTATCGCCATCAACATCAATGTCATTAGCCAGTACATCGATATTGACTGACGTGTCTTCATTGGTGCTGGCGATATCCGCGTTAGCAATGGGTATATCATTGACTGCGCTGATGGTGACAGAAACGCTGCTACTGGCACTGGCGCCTTGACCATCACTGATGGTGTAACTGACGGTATCAGTACCACTAAAATTAACATTTGGCGTATAGGTAAGGGAAATACCATTGTCAATTGTCACGGCTCCACTGGTGGCAGTCGCCGCGGTGATGGTTAACGTATCGCCATCAACATCAATGTCATTAGCCAGTACATCGATATTGACTGACGTGTCTTCATTGGTGCTGGCGATATCCGCGTTAGCAATGGGTATATCATTGACTGCGCTGATGGTGACAGAAACGCTGCTACTGGCACTGGCGCCTTGACCATCACTGATGGTGTAACTGACGGTATCAGTACCACTAAAATTAACATTTGGCGTATAGGTAAGGGAAATACCATTGTCAATTGTCACGGCTCCACTGGTGGCAGTCGCCGTGGTGATGGTTAACGTATCGCCATCAACATCAATGTCATTAGCCAGTACATCGATATTGACTGACGTGTCTTCATTAGTGCTGGCGATATCCGCGTTAGCAATGGGTATATCATTGACTGCGCTGATGGTGACAGAAACGCTGCTACTGGCACTGGCGCCTTGACCATCACTGATGGTGTAATTGATGGTATCAGTACCACTAAAATTAACATTTGGCGTATAGGTAAGGGAAATACCATTGTCAATTGTCACGGCTCCACTGGTGGCAGTCGCCGTGGTGATGGTTAACGTATCGCCATCAACATCAATGTCATTAGCCAGTACATCGATATTGACTGACGTGTCTTCATTAGTGCTGGCGATATCCGCGTTAGCAATGGGTATATCATTGACTGCGCTGATGGTGACAGAAACGCTGCTACTGGCACTGGCGCCTTGACCATCACTGATGGTGTAATTGATGGTATCAGTACCACTAAAATTAACATTTGGCGTATAGGTAAGGGAAATACCATTGTCAATTGTCACGGCTCCACTGGTGGCAGTCGCCGTGGTGATGGTTAACGTATCGCCATCAACATCATTATCGTTTTCCAAGACACTAATATTGATGTTGCTATCTTCATTGACACTAGCATTATCATCGTTGGCAACCGGTGCATCATTAATCCCGTTGACGGTAACCATTACTAAAGCTGTCGCAGTGCCACCATTGCCGTCACTGATAGTATAGTTGATGGTATCAGAGCCGTTAAAATTAGCATTCGGTGAGTAGTTTAGGCTTTGGTCAGCAGAATTTACGGTAACAGTGCCATTGTTGGCTGAAACGGTGGCAATGGTCAAGGTATCACCATCAGGATCGCTGTCATTGTTTAGCACAGTAAAAACCAGTTGTGTGTCTTCTGTTGCGGTGGCGTTGTCATTCTCCGCTATAGGTGCATCGTTAACATTGATAACTGTAAGGGTAAAGGCTTGCGAATCGCTTGCGCTACTGTCGTCTGTTACCGTTAAATTAATATCATACTCGCCCACTGCATTATTATCTGGCGTCCCCATCAGGCTGGCGCTGCCATCTCCATTATCACTTAGGATTAACCAACTTGGTAAGGGTGTTGAACTACTGATAGTGAGGCTATCCCCATTGTCTATATCGCTAGCGGCAACTTGATATTCATAGAGGGTATCTTCCTCAACTGTGCTGATAACACTTGAGTTGATGATGGGCACATCGTTAACATTGATGACTGTAAGGGTAAAGGCTTGCGTATCACTTGCGCCACTGCCGTCTGTTACCGTTAAATTTATATCATACTCGCCCACTGCATCATTATCTGGCGTTCCCACTAGGTTGGCACTGCCATCTCCATTATCACTTAGGATTAACCAACTTGGTAAGGGTGTTGAACTATTGATAGTGAGGCTATCCCCATTGTCTATATCGCTGGCGGCAACTTGATATTCATAGAGGGCATCTTCCTCGACAGTGCTTATAGCACTTGAGTCTATGGTGGGCGCATCGTTGACGTTACTCACGGTTATGGTCACGGTCGCTGGGTTGCTGCTACCACCTTCGTTATCGCTGACGCTATAGGTGAAGCTGTCGTTACCAAAGTAGTTCGTTCCTGGCGTGTAACTTATCACTCCGGTAGCTGGGTCAACGCTGACCGTACCTTGACCAGGAGCGCTGGCAATGCTCACTGTGGCACTGTTAATACTGTTTTCAATATCGCTGTCGTTACCTAACACGTTGATAGGATAGGTAATGTCTTCAACCACGTTGCTGACGATATCATTGTTGGCCACGGGGGCATCGTTTATAGGATTAATAGTGATGTTAACCGTGGCCTCATTCGAAGTACCATCATCTGTGTCCTTTACCACATAAGTGAAGCTGTCTTCGCCGTTGATATTAGCATTGGGCGTGTAGGTGATTGCGCCATTGTCACTATCTATACTTAAACTACCTTTAGCCGGCGCGCTCATCATACTCACGGTGGCTCTGTCGATGTCATCTTCGCCGTCAACGTCGCTGTCGTTAACCAGCACATCAATGGTCACCGGGGTATCTTCATCCGTGTTGGCACTATCGTTAACGGCAAACGGTAAGTCGTTTTCACCGGTGATGTTGATAGTCACAGTAGCAGTATTGCCGATTGTGCCCGTGCTGTCCTGGGCATGATAAGTAAAGTTATCAGTGCCATTAAAATCACTAGTAGGTTCGTACCTTACTTTATCATCGACTATCGTCACCCTACCATTGCTTGGCTGGGTATCAATGCTAATCGTGCTTACCTTGTCGTCCGTGTCGACATCCGTATCATTGGCTAATATATCAATTAAAATGGCAACATCTTCGTTGATGGTTTGTATATCATTAACCATCACAGGGGCATCGTTCACAGATTCCACGTTAATGCTTACCGTGGCGATATTTGAGGTACCATCCTGGCTGTCACTGACCTGATAGGTAAAGCTGTCAGGGCCATTGAAGTTGACGCTTGGGGTATAAGTAATGACACCGTTATTGGTGTTAATACTGGTCGCGCCATTGCTTGGAGCAGTCACTACACTGGTGCTCGAGGGTAACAAAAAGTCTTCGCTGTCAAAGTCGTTGGCCAATACATCTATTGGCACTGTGGCATCTTCATCAACAATCACCACGTCATCATTCGCTTGCGGCGCATCGTTTTTGGGGTTAATGGTCAAAGTAACCGTCACCGCATTAGAGTCTAGAAAGGTATCATTGGCTTTGTAAGTAAAGCTATCGGTGATGGTTTCACTGCCATCGTGAATATAATCAAATGAGCCGTCAAGATTAAGAGTTAAAGTGCCATTATTGACATTATTAACCAATACTGTGGTTATCACGCTATCAGCATCGATGTCGCTATCGTTATTAAGCACACTGGCAGTGGCATTAACATTAAGAGTGTTACCTTCATCAACACTGTAAGCATCAGCCACTGCCACTGGAGCATCGTTAGTATTGCTAACCGTGATGCTAAAGGCCGCCAAGCTGGCTTCTGCATCAGCACTATCGCTCACCGTGATCACAATATCAGAGGTGGCGCCCACATTTTTATTCTCTGGCGAACCCGTTAAGGCCCCCGTTGCGGTGTCAAAACTAGCCCAGCTGGGTTGGTTCACAATCTTAAACGTCGCGGTATCCATTGCATCGATATCGCTTACGGTCGGGGTGAAACTATAGCCAGCATCTTCTGCCACCTCGGTGGCCGGAGTGCCACTAATCACCGGTGCGTCGTTAACCACTAAGACTGTCACCAACACTGATGCTGAGGCGGAACCACCATTGCCATCATCAATGCTGTAGTTGATGGTATCCTCACCGTTAAAGTTTGCCTTAGGGCTGTAATTAAGGCTTTGATCAACAGAATTTACGGTGACACTACCATTGTTAGCTGAAGCAGTGGAGACGGTCAGTGCATCACCGTCGATATCGCTATCATTGGCCAGCACAACGATGCTGATGGCGACATCTTCTGTTGTGGTGGCGGTGCTTGATAATGCAATGGGTGAGTCATTAACGGGGTTGACAGTGACTGCAACGCTTGCCGAAACGGTTAATCCACCAACATCGATGAGTGTATAACTGATGGTGTCGGCGCCGTTGAAATTACTGATTGGAGTATAACTCAGGCTATTGTCGGCATTGACGGTAACTGTGCCGCTGTTTGCCTGTGCAGCGTCGATTGATAGTGTATCGCCATCTATATCTGAATCGTTGGCCAGCACATTTATGGCGACTAAAGTATCTTCGTCGGTGCTGCTAGTGTCATCTACCGCTACTGGCGCATCATTTTGAGCGACTATGGTCAGAGAAACTGTGGTTGAAGAAGAACCGCCAAGGTCGTCATTGACGGTATAACTGATGGTATCGACGCCGTTGAAATTGAGTGTGGGGTTATAGTCGATGGTTTGGTTGGGCAGTACCGTGGTTGTGCCATTGGTTGCCAAAACTGCTGTGACGGTTAGCGCGGTGGCATTGGTGTCGATATCGGTGTCGTTGGCTAATACGATGATATTAATAGCGTTATCTTCGTTGGTTACCGCAGTGTCTGCAACTCCAATAGGGGCATCGTTAACTGCGGTTATGGTGACTGTAACCGTGGCGGAGTCTGTTGCGCCGTTGCCATCGTTAACGTTGTAGCTGATGGTATCACTGCCATTAAAGTTGGCGTTTGGCAGGTAGTCGATCGAGCTGTCGAGACTGACGCTGACTGTGCCGTTGGTGGCGGTTGGATCGGTAACCATTAAAGCATCGCCATCTACATCGCTGTCGTTGGCTAGCACATTAATGGTGACTAGCGTGTCTTCGTCTGTGGTGGCGTAATCATTAACAGCAACCGGGGTGGAGTTGACTGAAATAACGTTAACAGTGACTGTCGCCGAAGCTATGCCGCCATTGTTATCGCTAATGGTGTAGTTAACTGACGCATTGCCATTGAAATTAGTGGTGGGGGTAAACAGCAAAGTGTTGTCGGCGTTAGCCGAAACCGTTCCGTTGGTTGGGTTACTGACCGTGGCGTTTAGCACCACCAATGTATCGCCATCAATATCGCTGTCGTTGGCTAGCACGTTGATGTTAACGGCGGTATTTTCTTGAGTGTTGGCAGTGTCATCAAGAGCTACAGGTGCAACGTTAATGTTCAGCACGGTAACACTAATTATGCCAGTGGCAGTGCCGCCGTTGTTGTCTGATACCAAGTAGCTGACCTGCGCCACGCCAACAAAATTCATTACTGGTGTGTAATTCAGGGTGTTATTGCTTTGCACCGTGGCGGTGCCGTTGTTTGTGACCGCATTGATTAGGGTCAGGGTGTCGTTTTCAACATCGCTATCGTTCCTCAGCGGGTTAATGTTGATCAGGGTTTCTTCTGAGGTTGCAATTGAGTCAGGGTTGGCGAGCGGCGCATCATTGACCGATGCTATGGTTAAATTAACCGTGGCGGTGGCACTACCGCCCCGACCATCCAATATTTGATAAGTAAAACTGTCGCTGCCGAAAAAATTGGCGTTGGGTTGATAACTAAACGTACCATCGGCTGCCAGTGTCACCGAGCCGTTGGCTGGATTGGTTTGCGCCGTGGTATTTACCGTTAATGTATCGCCGTTTGGATCTGTGTCATTGGCGGTTAACAAAGGCAGGTTGTTACCGTTGACATTCAGCGCCTGATCTTCATTTAAAGCATAATCGTCGTTGGCTGCAACCGGGGCTAGATTGACGTTATCTACCGAAACAAACACCTTGGCTGTGGTGTTGCCACCTGCGCCGTCTGTGATGGCGTAATCAATTTCAGCTTTGCCTAAAAAGCCGGTGGTAGGGGTGTATGTTAGAGTATTGTCGACATTGATGGCCACTGTGCCCGCAGTTACGATGGCATTGGTGACGGTTAATGCTTGATTTTCAATATCACTGTCGTTGCTTAAAACGTTAATGGTGATTGGGGTATTTAAAATGGTTTGTACGGTGTCGTCATTAGCTATGGGAATGTCGTTAACATTAATGATGGTGAGGGTCACAGTGCCGGTGGATACTCCCCCCCTATCATCACTGACCAGATAGCTAAAACTGTCGCTCCCAGCGAAATTGGCATTGGGAATATAAACAAAGCTGCCGTCAGTCTCCAGCGTTAATTGACCATTAATTGGGGCCTGCGCGGGCGTGGAATCTACCGTGATGGGATCTAAATCTACATCAGAGTCATTGCCCAAAAGGCCGTTGGCTGTATCCGCTGAAAATAGGCTGTCTTCGGTGAGTGCATAGTCATCGGTAATAGCAATAGGGACTTCATTGCTTCGAGTAATAGTGAAAGTGCCACCAGCCTGAGCGGTATTGCCCTGCAAGTCAGTAATTTGGTAAATGAAAGAGTCGGTGCCGTAATAACCGGGCGTGGGGATGTAGGTAAAAGTACCATCAGCACCCATATTGAGCGTGCCGTGGGCGACAGACCTGACAAAATTGGTGATGATGCTCAGCTCATCACCAGTGTCTAAATCACTGTCGTTGTTAAGGATTGACATGCGCCCTACTGCGCTGTTGTCGGCGACAAAAGTCTGATTTTCGATGAGGGTATAGTGGTCGTTGGCGGCAACAGGAAAAAAGCTCGCGCCGTTGATGGTAATTCGCACAACTGTTGGTGGATCAGATACCGTGGTGCCATCGGTGATGTGGTACGAAAAGCTATCTTCGCCTGAACTGCCGGGATTGTTGGTGTATTCAAAGCTACCATCGGCATTAAGTGTGACAGTGCCCTGAGTTGGCTCAACCACTGGCGTGGTCACGACACTGATGCTGTTACCGTCGATGTCCAAATCGTTGATCAGCAAACCCGGCGCAGCCACCGCTAACAGAGCTTGAGCTTGAGCTTGAGCCCGGGCAAGAGTATGAGAATTTGATAAGCCAACAGGGGCATTATGATTTTTGCCTCGTGCCTGGTCAATTAAGTTAAAATTATTAAAAGAAGCCTCTGGTGGATCATTGACTTGGTTGACCGTGATGATCACCACTGCCTCAGCTGTTTGCCCCAGACCGTCACTAATGCGATAGCTAAAATTATCGCGTCCGACAAAGTCAGCGGTTGGGATATAATTGATGGTGCCATCAGCATTTATGGTCAAGGTGCCGTTTTCAGGTTGGCGTATTGGGGCGGTACTAATGGTCAGTGTTTGGCTTTCTAAATCGCTGTCGTTGGTGAGTACGTTTTCTATGAGGGTAGTATCTTCGTCCATAAAGTAGTTATCGTTGCCTGCGGTTGGCGCAAAATCTTCTGCACCACTAAGCGCCGAAACTTTCAACGTTTCGCTAAAAGCACTTTCACC
The DNA here is from genome assembly GCF_943787955.1 of uncultured Paraglaciecola sp. Classification (NCBI taxonomy): domain Bacteria; kingdom Pseudomonadati; phylum Pseudomonadota; class Gammaproteobacteria; order Alteromonadales; family Alteromonadaceae; genus Paraglaciecola; species uncultured Paraglaciecola sp. Next base: position 10,754 of record NZ_CALSOK010000013.1, on the reverse strand, counting down.
AGAGCCGTCTATTGCGGTGACCGCAGTAAAAAAAGCCTTATCATCTTCTTTGCCGCTTAAAACCTTTTGTGGATCCCTAAGTGCCAAAAATGCTTGTCCATCTGCCAGTGCTTGATAATTCTCGTGAGTTACCCCGGCCTGCGAAGCAATATAAACGTTGTAACGCAAATAATTATTAAGGGCATTCCAAGAAAGTTCGATATTGCCCACAGTACGCTTCGCATTCAGCCCTGTGACAACTGTTTTGTTCCAGATAAAACTAACGTTAGTCAAAAATGTTTTGTTGCCTTGCGTGTCTTGCACCCACAACTGTAGTTGTTGTGGTCCGGAGCTTTGGCCATAATCCAGCGGATTAATGCCGGTGACCGTGCGGCGATAGGCTACCCCACAATCAGTGGCGCAAAGTTCCAGTGCCTTAGTGCCCCCTGCAAACCCAACATAAACGTTATTGATACCGTCTGGATCTTCTAAATCTACTGAAATAGTCACATTACCGGTTAATGATTGGTCAGCCAAAGGTAAACGAAACACGCCTGTGGCGTTGGAAAACGAAGCTGATTGAACTTGAGTGGCCTTATAAGCCTTGTTTTTGGCCTTTTGTACATAGTCAAAAGCAACGATTTTTGGTGCAGTCGCAGTCGGCGACGTCGGATTGGGTGTTGGTTCTAGGGTCGGTTGGTTTTGGCTATCAGCGCCACAAGCAGACACGATTGTACTTAACAAAAAAACTATAACGATACGTTTGAATTGCATGAACCGGTTTTTGCGGTTGTTGTAATTTTTTGTGCTCACCAGTTTAAATTTAGAAACAGGGAATCTGTTGTTTATAATCATACTGCTAATTTCCTGCTTTATAAAATACTGGTCGCCCACGAGTGGTTATAACTTACATCACCATTAATGCTCACAAAGACATGCGCACTTTATTACTGTTTATGTTTACAACTGCTAATATTTCATAACATTCCGATTGAAATGGTTTGAAGTGGACTTATAAAAAACATTTTATAGTATAATACATGCAATATAAAAAACTAAAAAAATATACAAAAGGTGCATAAAAATGTTTAATTCACAAAAACTCTGGTGACTCGTTTTGGCATGCGAGTGACCAATTCGTACCCTATGGTGTCAGCCCATACAGCCACTTCGTTTGCGGACAATGCCTTACCCCATAATAAAGCGTTATCACCAATTTGGACATTAGCCAGATCAGTCACATCAACCGAAATAAGATCCATCGACACTCTGCCCGCCAGTGGTGCCCGATGCCCATTTATGAGAACAGGTGTACCTGACTTTGCGCTGCGTGGATAACCATCGCCGTAACCGACTGCAATGGTGGCGATTACAGAGGGCCGCTGTGCCGTCCATGTGCAACCATAACCTACGGACTCCCCAGTTAAAATCTTACGCAAGGCTATCACCTGCGACTCAAAGTTCATGGCTGGGATAAGCTTTGAGGCTTCATCAATAGGTTTAGCAAAAGGACTCAAACCATACAACAAAATACCCGGACGATGCCAATCCACTCTAGTTTGATGCCAAGCTAATATCGCAGCAGAATTCGCCATACTCAGCTCCACTTTTTGATTGGCATTGTCAACAATGGGCGCAATACAGGTTTCAAATCGACTAATTTGCATGACGGTGTGCGCCCCACCCACATCATCAGCATGGGCAAAGTGTGTCATCAAAATGATATTATTAACATTTGATGATGCAGCTAACGTGGCATATATCGTTGCAACCTCTTCGGGCAAAATGCCTAATCGGTGCATACCCGTATCGATTTTCAGCCAAATATTTAGCGGTCTTGCAATTGTCGTGTTAAGCAGTTGTTCTAGTTGCAAACGACTATGGACAACAAGCTCACATTGATTGTCTGTTGCAACCTCTAATTCGGTTTCATCAAAACATCCCTCAAGCAATAAAATCGGTTTACTTAAACCGTTTACTCGCATAACCAAGGCTTCTTCAAGACAAGATACAGTGAACATTTCCACTAGTGGCTCCAATGCTTGAGCCACCTCTACCGCTCCATGACCATAGGCATCGGCTTTTATCACGGCCACTGTTTTAGAATAAGGCGCGAAAGTTTGTGCTAAACGGCAATTAGCCTGAATAGCAGCTAAGTCAATAATGATTTTGGCAGGTCTAGACATATGGCTTATTTTAGTTCCCGCTATTGTTAGTCAAAGTGTGTTTAATAAGTGTGTTTAATAATTGTGTTTATTGGCGCAATATAATGTTTGGGCAAGCAGCCAAATATCACCAACGCTTCCGGCACCTATTGGCTGTCCGTCTAGCTCAACCACAGGTGCAATATCTTTGCTTGAGCTGGTTAACCAAAGCTCATCCGCAGCATGGACTTCGGCCATACTGATCACTCTTTCTTGTATTTGCAAGGTGCCATCTTTACGTAAAATATCTAACAACATATTACGGGTAATGCCTGGTAGTAATTGGTTATCTAGCGGTGGGGTTAACACCACTTCATTTTTAACAATAAACACATTGCAGGCGCTGGCTTCTGTCAACTCGTTGTGCTGATTATACAAAATGGTTTCATCAACACCCGCTTCCTGACCTTGTTGGAAATGCATCACATTGCCTAACAGTGAGGTGGATTTAATCTGGCAACGTTTCCAACGCAAATCTTCGGTGCTAGTAACCCGATATTGTTTAACCTTCTGTTTATCGGCGAGAGTTGCCGCTGGAATGGAGAAAGCATAAGCAAACACTGTAGGTTGGATATTTTCAGGGAAAGCATGAAATCTTTTCATATCAGCACCACGACTAACATGAAAATACAAACCAAGATCACCCTTGCCATTTTTTTCAATTAAGTTTTGGGCGATATCACGCCAATCATTAACGCCCATCTTTAATTCAATACCAATTGCATCAAGGCCAATTTGCATGCGCTGAATATGTAACTCAAAACCCACTAACTTGGCTTGATAAGATGGCACCACCTCATATATACCGTCCCCAAACAGAAATCCGCGATCCATAGGCGATATTTTAGCTTCAGACATAGGCATAAACTGCCCATCTAAAAATACAATATTGTTAGCGTCTGCCATGATGTACCAAATTAAAAACGGTTATCTAATACTCTAATTATGTCATGAATAGCCGAACCATTAAGCAAAAAAAAATTGTTTTTATATTTCTTAATGTATTGGTCAGTTACAATATCTGCATAATTTCGTTAAAGATAATCTGTAAAACATGTCGCAAGTTGGAAAGTTTAATAATCTAGAAGTCGTCAATCAAGTGCCCTTTGGATTCTACCTAGACGCAGGCGATAAAGGTCAAATTTTACTCCCTACTAAAAATGCGCCCTTGGGCTGTAAGCTCGGAGATATGGTGAATGCGTTTATTTATCATGATAGCGATGATCGCCTTATCGCCACCATCAAACGTCCCAAGGTGTTTGTTGATCATTGTGCCTATTTAAAAGTGGTCAGTGTCACAAAAGTGGGGGTGTTTGTAGACTGGGGATTAGAAAAAGACTTATTAGTGCCATTCAGTGAACAAGACTACCCGATGTCTGAAGGCGTATCTTATGTGCTCTATGTATTCTGTGATGAAGAAACGGGCCGACTTGCCGCATCCACCAAGCTCAAAGATTTCTTATATGAAGAGTCGAGTGAAGAAGGCGGTACGTTCGAAGCTAAGCAAGAAGTTGAAGTGCTGATATGTGGACAGACTGACATGGGCTATAAAGCCATTATCAATGGCTCACACCTTGGCTTAATATTTAGAGATGAAGTTTTCCAGCCAATAAAAATTGGTCACTCATTAAAGGCCTACATCAAACGCATTAGGGAAGATGGGAAAATTGATTTATGTTTTCAGTTTCATGATCCTACTGCCCGCAACTCCTTGGAAGAACAGATAATGGAAGATTTAATTGCACATGATGGCCTGTCGACTTTAACCGATAAAAGCCCACCAGATGAGATTTCAAAACGTTTTAAAGTAAGCAAAAATGTTTATAAAAAAGCCATTGGCAATTTATTTAGACAAAAACGTATATTATTAGACAAAACTAAAATAACGCTTGTTAAAAAATAAAAAGATAAGAGAAAGAAATAATAGAAAGATAAGAGAAAGAAATAATAGAAAGAACGGAAACGATGAAAGCAACTGTTAGCTGGTAACATAACCTACGATTTACCTGTAAAACAGCATACCTTAGGCTTAGACGGTAATGGTGAAACTATGACTCCTATGGAATTAGTTTAACTGTCTGTTGGGGCTTGTTAGTCTATTGATGTGGTATATATCCTTGAAAAGTCGACAAAAACAGCGCATAACTGTGTGTGTCGACTTGATGTAGAAAGAGCAGATGAGGCGCTGCGAATTTTTACGTCAATTCATGCTCACTATATTGTGAAAGGTAAAGATTTAACTGAACAAGATGTGGCCAAAGCAGTACAGTTATCAGCTGATAAATATTGTTCTGTTATGTTGATGATGACAGGAAACGTTGAAATCACCACAAGTTATGAGTTAGCTTAAGCTTCGAGCTGCACAGTGTTTTTGTGAGTTGTGTTGACTGTCAATAAATAACGCCACCTTCACTCAAACTGTCTATGTATCTAGTTCGGCATTAAACGCAAGGCGCAAAGTAGGCATTGGCTTGGCTAGAGCATCAGATTTTTTAGACACTTGGTGATAACTATAGACAATACTATATAGATAACAGGTAAATAAAATCGAACAATTCATAACATCGTGGTTACTCAAACATCAGCAATATGCGTTGATAATCGTGCCTTTGATAGCTTTCCTGGAAGCCAGTGTTGGGGTAGGTTTGTTTGTTTCTGGCGTGATCCTTTTATCAGTCTGTACCATTTTGTATGTTGAACAAATTGCTACCTTATTTCAAATACTATCGCTGGCTTTTTGCGGCGCTGTACTTGGCGACCATAGCGGCTATTATTTAGGACGCTGGTTAGGCCCCCGATTCTACCACTCCCGCTTTGCACAAAATCGTATTGAGTTCTTAGAAAAAACTGAAAAACGAATATTAAAATACGGCAACTTCGCAATATTATTTGGCAGGCTAATCACTGCAATACGCAGTATTGTGCCGCTATTAACAGGTGTCAGTGGTATGACACGATTAAGATACTCAGCTTACGACTTGCTGGCCTGTGGGATCTGGACAGCGGGTCTTGGTCTATTAATCGTGGGTATTGATAAAATTTGGAGTTGAGTAAAGTGCGTCTAACCCTATCACAAATATTATGATGAAAAATTTCATCAGCTTCTCGTCTGCACTGTGGGTAACGACCAATCTTTTGCTCGGTTTTGCTTTACTGCTCCCGATTTCAATAATCAGTTGGCTAATCCCTTTGCCCGCAGTTACTCGCTGCTGCACCTTTATAGCAGATCATATTTATCGTATTGCCGTAAAGTTAGATACTTTTTGGATGCAGCAGGTAATAGGCATCGAGCTGGTGATCAAAGGTAAAGTCAATACTCAACAAACACCTGTGGTGATCTGCAATCATCAATCCTGGTTCGACATTCCACTGGTACAGCATGTTATTACTGGCAATGGGCCCAAAATAAAATTTTTAGTTAAACGAGAAATAGTGTGGATACCTATTATTGGTTGGATATGCTTGGTGCTCAATTTTCCACGGTTACGCCGGGGTAAAAACAACGGCGCGGGCGAAAGTGATTTTTCAATTATCCAAAAGGCATCAAAAGGCCACGGTAATGAATCTGGCGCATTGCTCATTTTTCCAGAAGGAACCCGCTTCACTGAGACGAAAAAAGCAAATCAGAAAGTGCCCTATCATCACCTTTTGAAACCCAAAACAGGGGGGTTAAAAATGATTAAGCAACACGCAAATGCAGAGACCAACTTAGTCGATATTACTATCGACTATCACCAAAAAAATGTGCATATTTGGCATTGCCTTCGGGCTGAGCCTGCAAAAATCACTATTACCCTTGAACATTACAACCTTGCAGAGATTGATGACATGGACACCTGGTTGAACAACCGCTGGCTAGAAAAAGACAAACTGTTGTCTAGCCAACAATACTAATTTAACCGCAATACAAAAGCTTCAAAGCAGCTATAATTCATCTGTCACACTCAGGTTTTTTCTTGAATAAAAATTAACATGATATCCATATGATTTTGTTTTTATCTGCTAAAAAAACGCCGCGTTCAACGTTAGCCTATGAAAGCTTTCGAGCATGCTGTTCTTATATAATTAAATGTCTAAAACTTCGCAAACGCCTGTTCAAAATCCGCCACTATATCGTCTATATCTTCGATACCAATCGACATTCTGATCATATTGTCATTTACACCCATCTCTTGTCTTTCTTTGGCAGTACTCTCAAAATAGATGGTCGAAGCCACAGGTAAAGCTAAGGTGCGAGTATCGCCTAAATGAGTGGCGCAGATCACTAAGTTTAATGTATTTAAAAATTGAATGGGGTCGATATCATCCACTAAATCTAAACTCAATATCCCTCCATAACCCGTAAAATGTTCTCTGGCTAAAAAGTGCTGAGGATGATCCACCAAGCCTGGATAATAAACCGCCGATACTTTGACATGATTATGAAGATAAGAAGCCAAACGCATCGCATTTTCACATACTTTGTCAGTTCGCAGCACTAAGGTCTCTAAGCCAATTGAAATAGCATGAGCAGAATCTGGTGATAACGTCCCGCCCATATCTCTTAGGCCTCTTTTACGAATCTGTGTGAGCCCCCATTGTGTTGCATCTGGGCCGCGGTAAATAGGCAAAATGTTCTCGAAGCCACGCCAATCAAACAGTCCGGTGTCCACTACTGCTCCGCCTAAGACGTTGCCATGCCCTGCAATGTATTTAGTTAAAGAACTAATCGTTAGTGAGGCCAAAACTGAATTAGCATCAAAAATATTAGCTGGGGTCATAGTGTTATCGACCAAAAACAGCGTGTTTTTAGACTGACATAGTTGGCCAATTGCCCGTAAATCTGCTACTTGGGTAACCGGATTGGCAATCGTTTCTAAGTAAACCGCTTTAGTATTATGTTTAAAAGCGGCTTTTACTTTTTGAACATCAGTCACATCAACAAAACTTAATTCAATGCCTAAAGATTGTAAGGTTTCGGCAAAACTACGGGTATTACCAAACAAAAAATGGCTAACAATCAGATGATCACCCGTTTTAAACAAGCTCAACATAGTGGCAGTGATGGCCGCCATGCCAGTCGAAAAAGTGATGGCGCCTATTCCCCCTTCTAAATGTGTAAGAATATTTTGCAGCGCAGTATTGGAGCCTGAAGACGAGCGAGAATAGACATGCCCTGCTTTTTTTCCCTGAAAAACATCCACTAAACATTGTGCATCTTTATATTCAAAAAGCACTGAGTTATTTGTGGCTTGATGCACCGCACCACTTTCAGGTGTATTCAACAACCGGTCTGCGTGAACCAAACGGGTAGTAAAACCTTTATTTTTCAATCTCTCTCTCCACAAGGGGGACAATTTTAGTGATCATCTTTTCAGGATACTTACCTTGTATATATTTGAAATGCAGATAAATCTTATTTAATTCATGTTGGGTATTGTCGCCTATATCGTGCAAAGGACCAAACTCGATAAGTTTTTTCTTATAATTAAAAGCTACCAAAAATACGGGCACGTTGGCTTTGTGTGCAATATGTAGAAAACCGGTTTTCCAAGGTGATATCGGACTGCGAGTGCCTTCTGGAGAAAGGCACAAAACCATACTTTCGGCTTCTCGCATTTTACTTGCCATAGCATCAACCAAACCATGTTTTGTACTTCGCTCAATAGGAATGCCACCCAATCGATGCAAAATGCGTTCAAAAGGTGGTATAAAAATACTGTGTTTGCCAAAAAAAGAAATTTTTAAACGCAAGTTAAAAGCCACAGCTAATCCCAGCACAAAGTCCCAGTTAGAAGTATGCGGTGCAACTGCAAGGATCATCTTTGAACAACAGGGAAAAGTCCCGCTGTAAGACCATCCCATCAATTTTAATACCGTTGTACCCAACCATTGGCTAAATTTATTACCTATTCTGGGCACTTGTTCGCAAAGAATAGGAGTATTTACGTTATCAAGCATTTCATTATTAGCTTTTGCAATTTAAACTAGGCAAATGGTCGCTCATGTAGACTATTTTGTCGAGGGTAAACAAAATGTTAACTCTCTAAATGATTACGCTAACCTCACCAAGGTAGCCCCGCCAATTTGGCTCCACTAATCTTAATTGTGACTGGAATAAAACCTTGAGAATTTTACTAGTTGTGTTTTCTATGTTCTGCTCGCTTGCGCATAGCCAACAAATTGCCCAAAACCTATTTGGACAATATCGTACCGCCCTGTATCAAATTAAAATAATAGAACTAGAGTCTGGTAATAAATCATCTATTGGATCCGGTTTTCAGATCGACATATCAGGAAATATAGTCACAAATTACCATGTAGTATCTAAATATGTGTATAACCCTGATAAGTTCAGAATTGAATATTTGGCACATGATGGTTCCCAAGGACAATTGCAACTCGTCGATGTAGATGTAGTGAATGACTTAGCCTTAGTCAGAAAAGTTGACCTATCTGAACAAGAAAATGCTTTCCCTATTGCACAGACTCTCCCATTGCAAGGCAGTGATATTTATTCTCTCGGTAATCCTCATGACTTAGGCATGATAGTAGTGCCAGGTACATTTAATGGATTGAAGAAAAGTAGCTTTTATCAACGTATCCATTTTACAGGTTCAATTAATCCAGGAATGAGTGGTGGGCCAGTGGTTAATAAAAATGGTGAGGTGATGGGGGTTAATGTAGCAACAGCAGGCAACCAAATTGGTTTCCTTATTCCATTGGAAAAAATTCAAGCGCTATTAAAAAGCCAAGATGCACAAGTGTTAAAAAGTGAGCAGTTTAAACCTCGCATCCAGACACAATTACTAGCTAATCAGAATAAGCTATTTTCCTTGTTAAATAACCAGACTTGGCAGACAACTGAATTAGGTGACGCGATAATCCCGTCGAAGATAACCGACTTTATCTCATGTTGGGGTGGCTCTAATACCAGCGATAAGGAGGCGTTATATTTGTCGGTAGAAAACCGTTGTCAGTTAGATGAACAAATATATTTGCACCATGAGTTACGCACTGGCGGGGTTGAAGTAGAATTTGAATGGTTAGATGGTAAATCCTTGGGCGAACATCGTTTCTATAATTTTTATTCACAAAGCATCACAGGTGCTGGTGCGGGCAACAATGCGACTAAAACAGATGTCACCAATTTTATTTGTGAACAAGATAAAGTGACCAACATCAATGTTGTGACCAATAAAACAGTAATGTGTTTAAGGGCTTACAAGGATTTTGAAAAACTCTATGATGTGCTTTTTGTTGCAGCCACACTTGATCATAGCCAACAAGGTTTGATTAGCCATTTCACGCTGGCTGGCGTTAGCAAAGAGTCTGCTTTGGTATTCACTCAGAAATTTATGGACGCAATAGCATGGCAATAGTTTTAGAACTGCTTTCTCGAAAAAACATTCCACTTAAACATTACAAATTTGAGCAAGACTATGTGTGTGTAGGTCGTGATTTTAATAATGACTTACGTTTAGACGACCCTTATGTTTGTCCTAGTCACATGTTGGTAGCCATTGATCCTGAAACGGGCAAGCTGATGGTCAATGACTGTCAGTCAACCAATGGCATCAAAGTGAACAATAAATTTGTCAGGCAAGCCACACTTAACTCACACGACATCATAAAAATTGGCCGCACGCGTTTAAGAATAATCGATACTAAAGTGCCTTTAGCTGAGGCTATACCTTTAAGCGAATTGGAAGACAACCTTAGCTGGTTAAACCAAAGCTTTTTAGCTATTTGTCTGTCGTTTTTTTGTTTGAGCTTTTTATTACTATCAAAACACTTGGGCAGTGTGCAAGAGTTTAGTTTGATTAAATCACTTCCCTCTGAGCTAGGGCAATTGGCCGTTTTTTGTTTATGGCCATTAACCTTTGCAATTTTAGCCAAAGTCGTCAAAAAAGAGAGCCATATTGTTAGCCAATTCAGTCTAACGTTATTGGTTATTCTACTCGTCAACGGGCTCATTTTATTACAGAAGATAGCCATCTTTAATATCAATCCTGGGACATGGTTTACGTGGATTGAATTGGTTATATTTGCCACCCTTGTTGCTAGTTTCATCTGGTTGAGTCTATTTATTGCATTTCATCAAACCAATCATAGGCGTAACATCATCGCATGTTCGATTACCTTCATGATACTCGCACCTATTTATGCTTTGGGATTTTTAAACACCGATGAATTTAGTCCTCGACCTCACTACAACCCGTTACTATTACCACCCACTTACAATATAACGTCTGCGTCACAAACGGATAAATTCATTGTTCACGCCAAACAGTTTATTCACTCAAGTCGATAAGCTTAAAGTTAAATAAACGCTTAGCTTTAAGGCAAATTTTAAAAGCCATTAAATACGGGAACCATGCGATGCATCGACTACTTTTGACTAAGATGACTAAAACCTTTAAGTAGTCGAATTTCCTGGGAAGGCCCGCTTAAATTCCTTTAAACTCCCGCTGAAAAATATGTGTGGAACACATATTAATAACCGTAGTTTGGCCTATGGTGAATAACATGGAGGGGTATTCGTAATCCGTCATTTTGAGGTGATATTGGTATATGTGTATTTTGTTTGTA